>JBHGBF010000076.1:0-20199 GCA_041946865.1 Acidobacteriota bacterium
GACAGGCCGACACATTCCAAAAGAGCGCGGCCCCTCCCTTAAGTGAATGCCATTGCCCGCCGGCCGGCGGCCCGGGTTGAAAGGAGGGCTGGGAACGCTCCGCGATCGCCTTCCGCCTAAAAGTCCACGTGAAAGCGGATCTGGAAGAGGTTGGCCGTTCCGACTTTGTCCAGGTCGGCCCTGACGTAGTTCCACATAACCTTGGCGTTGGGATTCAGATACCAGTTCAGCCCGACGGTCCAGTCCCGCAGCTCTCCCCCTGCCACCGGGCCGTCATTCAGGTCGATCTTCGAGAACCTCGCAGCCACTTCCCAGGCCCCGATCCCGCCGCTTTTGGAAAGAAAGGACTTTTTGGGTCTGACCCGGCCGAAGGCGGCCTCCGCCGGCCGGTAGGTGCGGTGTTCGCCGGTCAGTAAAAAACTGGTCTGCAGGTAGAAACCCTTCAACGACGAGTCCATTCCCAGTCCGTTGTCGGTGTTGGCGAGGATGTACTCTCCCTGGAGTGAAGCCGGTCCGTAAGTCAAGGCCGTTTCCCCGCCGGCGAGATTCAGCGCCTCTGCGGGCAGCACCCCGGTATCGACAAACCACGGCGCCAGATGGGTCTCGGGTCGTTCACGGAAGCGAAAAGTCGAAGAAGTGTTTCTCCTGCTGTACGCGAAACCCAGGTGCAAAATCCGTTCCCCGTCGTTTTCATACCAGGGAAGGCCGGTGACACGCCCTGTGAAAGCGTAGTTCTCATCGCCGAGGGCGGCCCCGAAGTCATTTGTCTCTTTGAAAACGCCGAGTGCCCAGCTGACGCGCTCCTTGACTTCCCGATTGTGGACCATGAGCCCGGTCCGACGAGAGGGCACAAAGGCATTGGCCAGAGAGCGCTCGATGAAGGTCGTGTGGTTGGCGCTTGTCTGCTCCTCGAGGCCAAAGGGTTCCTTGAATTGTCCCACGCGGATGTTCCCGATCGCCGGGAGTCGGGTAATCCCCATGTAAACATCCCGAAAAACGGCCTCGCCGGTGGCGAAGTCCAGCTGCACCTTGAACTCGACCTTTTCGTACATCAATCCGGAGACGAACAGGCGGGCTC
This sequence comes from Acidobacteriota bacterium, assembly GCA_041946865.1. Taxonomy (GTDB): domain Bacteria; phylum Acidobacteriota; class UBA6911; order RPQK01; family RPQK01; genus RPQK01. The sequence continues at coordinate 1,079 of JBHGBF010000076.1, forward strand.
GGCGAAACTCCGTGCCGTCCTCCAGTTCGCCGACCCGTTGGGTAATACCCTCGTCGCCTTCCATGAAGGCCCAGTCGTTCTGAATGCGGCCGCCGATCTGGAACTGGAAGGACTTGTCCCCGTTTTCCATTCGCAAACCGTCTTTCCATTGAACCTTGAAGGAAGTGTCTTCCTTCTTTTCGGCTTCTGTGGGCGCGGCCTGGCCGAAGCCCGGGATCATGAGCAGGGCCGACACAAAGACGAACACGAGAGCATTTCGCATCTCTCCTTGGCTCCTTGGTTATCTGAACATCTGGCGCGGGCTTTTACCAGTTTCTCATGGTCGAATTCAACACTCTGTCAATGGCCTCGGGCGGGACCGAGAGCTTGTCCCGGTTCTGCGCGACCCAGGCCCGGAAGTCCGCCTGGATTTCCGGTGTCCAGCGGCTGTCGATCTGCCCTGGGGTATACTTCTTCTCGCGCAGGCGCTGGTGACCGAACGCGTCCTTCAGCGTAATCGCTTCAGCCTCGGTGACCACTTTTTCAGCCAGGTGGGCGGGAATGAACACGATGCCTTCTCTCTTGGCGAGAACCACGTCTCCGGGACAGACGACGGCCCGGCCGATGCGGATCGGAACGTTGATGCCGGTGAGCATGACTTCTCGCAGGTAGCTGGGATCGGCGCCCTTATGCCAAGCATTGAAGCCTTCCACTTCCTCGATGCCTTCCAGGTCCCTGACGCCGGCATTGAAAATCACGCCGTTGCCTGAATTGGCGAAGATGGCGTTGGCGAGGTTGTCCCCGATCAGGGTGCCGTCGACGATCTTCCCAAAGCCGTCGGCCACGTAGACGTCGCCCTTTTGAAGCATGTCGATCGGCCAGGAATTCGAGTTTCCGATACGGCCTTCCGCTTTGCCCTGGCGCATGATTGCCTCGTTCAGGTCAGGATGCAGGGGCATGTACTGAGCGGTGAGGGCGCGGCCGACCAGCGGTTGCTCCGGGCGCATGATCGACCAGCCGATCGAGGTTTCATAATTGTTGTGATAGCCGGCGTTCATCAAGATGCTCCAGGCCATGGTGATGGGAACGTTACGCATGCGTTTGAGAATGGCATCGGGCACCTTGGGCCGGCCATCCTTCATCCGCTCGCCTGTCCATTTCGGCGTGGCTTGCAGAACAAGACCGGGACTGGAAATGACGGGAGGTTGGATCGTATCGGTTGCCGTTTGTGTCTGACTCTTCTGTGCGGGCGGCGCCGCCTCCTGCGCCTGGAGACCTGCGGCCAAGACCAGTCCCGCGATCGCCAGGCAAAACGTCAGTCTGATGCTCTTACGGTTCATGGTGATTTGGTCCTCGCTTCCAGCTCTCTTCGAGCGAGAAGTGATTATACAGTCCGCAAAGGCGAAGCTCCCCTGTTTCTTGTTTCGAGTCAGTGACGCGGAGAGGGTGCAGGTCTGGCGGCCGGCCCCTGGACTAACCTGCGCGTCGTATTAGCCTTAAAGCACAGAACTTGCTATAACGTTCCCAGGGAGGACACCGCATGGTTGCCTTTGTGGCGGATCCTGTTTTGGGACGTTTGTTCCTGGTGGGGGTGGTTTCAGCTTTTGGACTCTTTGCGGCTGCCACCGCGCAAGATCTGGATCTCCTCGTCAAGGGAGGCCACGTCATCGACGCTAAAAACCGCTGGAACGGAGTTATGGATGTCGGGATTGCGGGCGGGAAGATCGCGCGCGTTGCTCCGGAAATCCCGGCGGTGTCCGCGAAACGCGTCATTGCCGCGAAGGGCCTTTACGTCGTTCCCGGCCTGATCGACATGCATGTTCACGTCTTCTACGGAACCGACCCGGACGCGGCCTACAGCAATGGACCGAACGGCGTCGTCCCCGATGGGTTCACTTTCCGAAGCGGGGTGACGACGGTCGTCGACACCGGATCTCCCGGCTGGAGGAACTTCCCGCAGTTCAAGCGGCAGGTGATCGACGCCAGCCGGACACGGGTCCTCGCTTTCCTGAACATCGTGGGAAACGGGATGCGCGGGGATCCGTATGAGCAGGATCTCACGGACATGGACCCAAAGCTTACAGCGGCGCGTGTCAAGGAAAATCCTGGCGTGCTGGTGGGTGTGAAGGTGGCTCACTACACCGGTGCGGAGTGGGATCCGGTGGACCGGGCCGTAGCGGCCGGGAAACTGGCCGAGGCGCCGGTCATGGTCGATTTCGGCAGTCATGAGCCGGAGTTGTCGCTTGAAAGCCTGCTGCTCGAGCATCTACGACCGGGCGACGTCTTGACACACATGTACGCCGCGGTGCGGGGTCGTTTTCCGATTACCGATGAGAAACGGACCGTTCGCCCTTACGTGTGGAAGGCGAGAGAAAGAGGCATTATCTTTGACGTCGGTCACGGCGGCGGCAGTTTTCTCTGGGCTCAGGCCATCCCGGCGGTCAAGCAGGGTTTCCTGCCGGATGTGATCAGCACCGATCTGCACCGGAACAGCATGAATGCCGGGATGAAGGACATGCTGAACGTCATCTCTAAACTGCTGACCCTCGGTATGGCAGTCGACCAGGCGATTGCCGCTGCGACCTGGAAGCCGGCTCAATGCATTCAGCGGCTGGATCTTGGCCACCTCTCTCCGGGGTGTGTGGCGGATGTCGCCGTGCTCCGGCTGCGCGAGGGAGAGTTCGGATTTGTCGATGTTTCTGGCCGACGTGTGCCGGGCCGGTTAAAACTTGAGAGCGAGGTCACGATCCGTGAAGGCGTCGTGGTGTGGGACCTGAACGGGATCGCAGCCGAGCAGTGGCGTGAAAACTGAATGGGAGGACTCATGCAAGAAAACAAGAAAACACGTCGAGGAATGGTCAAGGCGGTGGTGGCAACGGCGGCTCTGGCTGGCGCCGTATCTCAGTCAGCGGCGGCCCAGACAGGCGGCGGAGCGGCAGTCAAGAGGGTTCACTACCGAGGAAAGAAGCCGGAAGGAACACCCTTGTTTTCCAGTGCCGTCTCCTACGGCAACCTCCTGTTTATCGCCGGCAAGGGCGCCCATTTCGAGGGCGACATACGGGCGCACACCAAACATGTTCTCGACGAAATCGAAGCGGAGTTAAAGAACGCCGGGTCGTCGATGGAAAAAGTCCTGAAGGTCAATGTCTATCTCAACGATCTCAAGGACTTCGAGGCCATGAATGAAGTTTATCGCGGCCGGTTCGGCGCAGAGCCGCCGGTCAGGACCACGGTGGCCCCGGCCGCCGGTATCCCGGGGAAATCGCTCGTTGAGATCGATTGCATTGCATACATCTAACCTCTTTGTTCGTCGTTCCGCCTTCGGTGAGGCGGCTTTCCTTCGCGCATTCCACCAGGCGGAACTACAAAGCCATTGAGGGCGCCTTTATGAAAAAGACCAACAGTCTCGACCGCAGGGAGTTGCTGAAATCAGGCGGCGGATTGATTGCCGCTGCTGCCGTCGCGGACAGGATCCCGTTTGACGCCATAAGTGCGCCGGCGCCCGCTGCCGGCTCTTCCAGTGTTTACGAGGCCATCGGGGTTCGTCCCCTGATCAACTGCAAAGGGACCTTCACGATAATTACCGGTTCGCTCACCCTCCCCGAGGTGAAGAAGGCCATGGATGACGCCTCCCGACACTTCGTCCATCTGGATGAGTTGATGGAGGCGGTCGGCGCCCGCCTGGCCCGGCTGACGGGAGCGGAATGGGGCATCGTGACGGCCGGCTGCGCCGCCGCCATGACGGCCGCGACCTGCGCCTGTATCGCCGGCGGCAGCCCCGAGAAGCTGCAGCGACTGCCTGGGCTGGATGGGTTGAAGGACGAGGTCGTAATTCCCAATTGGTCGCGCAACGTCTACGATCATGCCATCCGAATGCTGGGTGTGCGCATTCTGACTCCGTCCAGCCTCGAGGAGCTAGAGGCGGCCCTTGGCCCTCGGACCGCCATGGTCTACATCCTGGCCGGGAAGGACGATACCGGCTCGTTCGGCCTGGAACCGATCACAAGAATCGCCCGGGCTCGCGGGGTTCCTGTTCTGGTGGATGCCGCCGCTGAGAACCTGACTCCAGAGATCCATTTCCAGCGTGGCGCCGATCTGGTGGCCTACAGCGGAGGGAAGGCGTTGCGTGGCCCTCAGTGCGCCGGCCTGCTTCTCGGGCGCAAGGATCTCTGCCAGGCGGCATGGATCAACAGCGCTCCCCATCATGCCTTCGGGCGGTCGCTCAAAGTCGGGAAAGAGGAGATCATCGGTATGCTGGCGGCGGTCGAAATGTGGTACAGGCGCGACCATCAGGCCGAGTGGAAGACGTGGGAAGGCTGGTTGGCGCAGATCGCCCGGCAGGTAGAAACCGTCCCCGGAGTCACGACTGCCGTCCTCAAACCCGACAGCCTCTCCAACAATACGCCTTCGCTCAAGATCAACTGGGACGGGTCGCGGCTGGGGGTCAGCGGAGAGGAAGTTTTCCAGAAGCTGCTCAATGGGAATCCGAGAGTCCAACTTTACGGGTCGACCGGAACACGGCGGGAGAAACTCCCGGAGAGTTCGGTCACGGTTACGGCCTGGATGATGCAGCCCGGCGAAGCCGAGCTTGTCGGCCGGCTGCTGGCCGAGGCGCTCACGACGGCTGCGCCGTCAGCGTCGTCCGCTCCAGCGCTGCCGGGCCTGGACCTGTCCGGCCGGTGGGATGCGGAGTTGGTATTCATGCGCGGCAGCGAGCCGCACATGCTGTTCCTCGAGCAGAAAGGGGGCCGGCTTCACGGTACACACTGGGGGGAAGCGCTGCGTGGAAAGCTTGACGGATGGATCGAGGGGGACGAGGTGGAGTTTCGGAGCGTTCAGCCCACCGAAGCCACGGAGCTGGAGTTCAGGTTCCGAGGAAAGGCGAGCGCCCAGTCGATCAGGGGGACGGTGGATCTGGGTGAATACGGAAAGGCCACGTGGACCGCACAGCGGGAACATTGATTCGAACCGTTCGGTTCGTCGGGACAGTCACCCGTGCAGAATCGCTTTTTGCGGCCTGGCAGCCTGGTGGTAAGCTAAGCCGGGAGGAGAGATAAGGCTCATGGTACAAAAATCTAACGTTTTCGGTCTGGCCCGTCGTGATCTGCTTTCCGCCGCCGGCTTGACTGTGCTCGGCTCTGGCCTGACTTACGCAGGCGGTGCCCCGGCGCAGAACCGCCGGGGGCGCTATAAGAACGTCCAGATCTCGCTGGCTGCCTATTCCCGAAGACAAGATCTGACCTCGGGAAAGATGGATCTTTTCCAGTTCATCGATTGGTGCGCCGAAATGGACCTGGCCGGCGTCGAGCTTACGTCTTACTACTTCAAAAAGGACTTCGATAAATCCTACCTGCATGACTTGCGGCGCAGGGCGTTTTCTAAAGGTCTGGCCGTCAGCGGAACGGCCATCAGAAACAACTTTTGTCTGCCGCCCGGTCCTCAGAAGGACAAGGAAGTGGCGCAGGTCAAGCAATGGATCGACCACGCGGCGGAACTGGCGGCTCCCCACGTCAGGATCTTCGGCGGAGACCTGCCCAAGGGCACCGACAAAGCGGCCGGGATTCAATGGGTGGCCGAGGGCATCAAGGAGGTCTTGCCCCGCGCGGCTGAGCGTGGAGTCATTCTCGGTCTTGAGAACCACGGAGGAATCACTGCCCGGGTGGCCGACCTTCTGGCTATCTGCGATCAGGTAGGACAGCATCCGTGGTTCGGGATCAACTGGGACAGCGGCGGTTTCCGGACGAACGCCTACGAGGAGCTGGCCCTGGCCGCACCGCGAGCCGTCAACGTTCAGATGAAGGTTGGAATCACCGGCGAAGGCGGGCGCGAGGAACCAGTCAATCTCGAGAGAATCCGAGGAATTCTCGAAAAAGCAGGCTACAAAGGCTGGATCGCACTGGAGTATGAGGCGAGGGAGAATCCGGTCGAAGCCATCCCGATGTGGATTGCAAAACTCAAGGAAACCTTTGGAGTATGCTGAGAGCCCCGGGGCCGCAGGATACCTGCGGTCCCACCGGTCCCACCTGGAGTCTCGCAAGGGGATCGTAGAACCCCGAAGCCCCGCAAGCGCCGCAAGCGCAGCGTTTTTTGCGCAGCGCGTCGGGTGCGGAGCAGACCGGGTGCTCTTTACCGGCTGACTCCGAGCTATGAGAAACTGACCTCCGCTTCCAGCGGCCTGACAATGTGGTCAAATTTCCCATAGCTGTCTCCCCTCGGGGAGAACGAGAGCGGACTCAGCACCCTTCGCCTTTCACGATTTCGATCTGATCCGGCTGGTTGGGAATTAAGCAGAGGAACTGGAAGGGGGCTTCCAGGACCTGGTAATAATGAGGGACGCCGGCAGGAATGTAGAGGACATCGTCCGCCTTTACTTCGTAAACGCGGTCTCCGATACCCACGCGGGCCCGTCCCCGCAGCACGTACTGTTCGTGCTCGACAGTGTTCGTGTGAAGGGGCATGCCGCCTCCCTCACCCATGGTGAATCGCCTCATGAAGAAGTTGGAAACACCGTCCTTTTCTCCCAGCAGCACCTGCGTTTCGGTGGCTGAACCCGCCTTCACCGCCTGGCGAACGGCCTCGTCCGCTGATTTTACGACCTGCGACATGATCGGCTCCTTTTGGCCCTATTATCGCCGATCGACCGTGCCGGTGTAACTCTGACGTCTCGGCAATTACACAAATGGTTGCGGTGTGACTCTGATAAGACGACGGGGCCCGCAATCCCACCTGGCAGTCCGGGCAGCGAATCAATACGGCCTGGTATTGACGCGGGCTATTGAACAGCTCCAAGCCCCCTCCGCCCCTTCGCCGCTTCATCCCTTCATCTTTCATCCTTCATCCTTCGTCCTTGGTCGTTGTGCGCACCCGACGCGCTCCGCTGGAAAGCGCTGCGCTTGCGGCTCCGTGGCGCTTTCGCTTCATCCTTCGTCCTTCATCGTTCGCCCCTTCATCCTTCCCTCCGCCCCTTGCCCCCTAAAGATTTTCTTGTCCACCGCCTCTCAAGCGGACTAAACTCCCGCTCCGATGGGTGACGATCGAGTACCGGCTGACGGAATCCTCAAGAGGGACCGGAAGTCAAGCTTTGTGGAGCTCTTCCGGACCACTCCTGCTCAAACGGTCTGCCCGAACTTCTATGTGCTCCGGCATGCCAACGGCTGTCGCTTCACGTGCACTTATTGCTATCTGAAGTCGTCGTTCTGGTACCTGGATCGCCCTCACGTCTTCACCAACAAGGAAGATCTTTTTCGGGAGGTTCGCGCCTGGATCGCGCGTGACGACCTCGAGTCCTACGTGCTGAACAGCGGCAATCTTTCAGACAGCCTCGCCTTCGAACTGGACCGGCCGATTACGCAGGAACTGGTCCTCATCTTCCGGGAAGACGCAGAAAAGAAAGGTCGTCCCCATTCGTTGTTAGTAGTGACCAAAGCCGGCCTGGAGCCCTGTAAGCCTCTCATGGACCAGACGCCTTCGCGCAACGTGATCATATCGTTCTCGTTCAATAGCCCGCAGGCAGCAGTCGAGCTGGAGGTAGGGGCCGCGCCCATGGAAGAGCGGGTAGAAGCCGCGCGAAGGCTGAAAGCCCTGGGCTGGCGACTGCGAATTCGGCTCGATCCCATCGTTCGCGGATTCGATTACCGCGCCATTGCCGGTCAGATTCGCGATCTCGAGCCGGAACTTGTAACGCTCGGGACCTTGCGGTCGGAGCGCGGGCTGCGCCGGTTTCTGCCCGGCCATCTGGCGGGGCAACTCGAACAGAATGCCGATTCCCGGGGCCTCGATCGCTACCCGGAATCCGACCGGGTGGTCCTGTACCGACAGGCAGCCGAGCTAATAGGCCCCGGGATCCAGATAGGCCTGTGCGAGGAAACGCAGGAAGTCTGGGAGGCGGTCTTAGGGGACTGGAGGAGCTCGCGCTGTAACTGCAGCCTGTAAGCCGGGTTGGACTCCATCTCATTCATGCGCCTGGAGTCGCGTTACAGAGCCGCGCCACGCATCCCGGGGCGGCACTGAAGAAGGTTCCCGAGACCCGAAGCCCTCGCCGAATATCTGGCAGATCGAGCAATTCGGCCCGCGCCGCGCTCGGGTGGCCGCAGCTTTGACGCGCTCAAATCCACTGGCTTGGCTTCCTGGCTTGGGAATATCATGGCCGGCAGAGAATCGGAGACTGACCGTGACTGGACCATTGCTCGTGACGATCCTTCCCATCCTGTTCCTGGCTCTCCTGTTTGGCGGAGGCGTGTTGCTTCGCCGGCGCAGCATTGAGATGGACGGCGAGCCGCCAATTGACAGGCGACCTTATTACCTCAGCAAGTATGCGATCCCTGTCGTTTGGGCGGCGATGGTAGCGCAGAGCTGGGGTGTTAACCTTTCTCTTTTTGAGGTTCCCGCCTGGTTCAAGTGGCTTGCAGTCGTCCTCTGGGGCACTGGGTTTGTATTGCTGCTGGCCGGGCGAGTCGGCCTTGGCGATTCCTTCAGGATTGGTTCCGCCAGGGAGAGCACCACATTGCGTGTCAACGGTCTCTTTCGGCTCAGTCGGAATCCGATGTATGTCGGGATGTATCTGACGCTCATCGCTTCCGCGCTCTACACGGCCAACCCGATCGTGTTGCTGGTGGCGCTTTTCGTCATCGGGGTCCACCATGCGATCGTCAGGGCCGAAGAGCGGCACTTGCGCAAAGTATTCGGCGAGGAATACGCGGTCTACTGCGCCCGGGTCCGACGGTACCTGTAGTGAGCCGTAGAAAAATATGTGGAGGCGCTCCCGCAGCTTAATTAAAGCGTTGACGATGGCGCCAAATGAATCCGGGCTGCTAATCGGTTCCGGGTCTTGAGGGACGGATGGTGGTCTCGAGCGGTTCTGCCGGTGCTTCGGAGCTCGCTCCTTCGGCTTTCTCTTCGCCGAGGAGCAGAATGGCCTGTTTCAACTGTTCTTTAGTCCCACTGAGGACGAGGAAATCCCCGGGAAGGATCCTCTCGCGTGGATCCGGATTGACCCACGTCTTGGACCCGCGTCCAATCCCGAGAATTGTAGCGCCCGACCTCTTCCTCAGCTGTGTCTCGGCGATCGTCCGCCCCGCAAAGGACGAACGTTCGGGAACCTGGATCGTCTCCACGAGGAGCTCCATCCGGTCGCTCAGGCGCAGCCTCGGTACTGTGATGGGCCGGTCGGCCAGGAAGATGCCGAAATGCGTGTCGCGGATTGACTTGATCTCAGCCGCGACGGCTGCTCGGGGCAGGTGGTAGACACGCAGGATTCGAGTCACAATCTCGATGGAGGCTTCGAATTCCTCCGCGATCACCTCGCGCGAACCGAGGCGATACAGCTCCTCGATCTCAGCCAGGTACTTGGTGCGTGTCAGAATCACGGCGGCGGGGTTCATGACGTGAGCGACTTTGACGGCCTGCCTGGTTGAAAAGGGGTCGGAAATGGCCAGCACCACGACCCGAGCCTGACGGATCCCGGCTCTGGCCAGAATGCTCGAGCTGCTGCAGTCACCAAAGAAGATTGGTTCTCCTTCGGCCCGGGCTTCTTTGACACGGCGTGCGTTCAGCTCGAGCACGACGTAAGGGATGTCGTTCTGTTTGAGCACCCTGGCCAGATTGCGTCCGTTTTCGCCAAACCCGCAGATAATGACATGGTCCGTCAAACCGGGCACGAAACTCTCTGTTGATTCCCCGCTGGACGGTTCAAGCGATCGCCACCGGGCCAGGATCTTCCGGACCCCCGAGTAGAGAATCGGGCACAGGACCATGCTGCCGACGGTCGCGGAGATCAGTCGCTGAAACCAGGTATCACTGATCAAACCAACGCGCTCCCCGACTCGGAGCAGAATGAAGGAAAATTCGCCGACCTGCGCCAGAACAGCAGCGGCCAGGAAGGAAACCTGCGCCGACAAGCCGACCGCCAGCAGAGAACCTCCCGTGATGAGCAGTTTCCCAAGCATGAGCGACAAAACGATTGCGAGGAGTAAGCCCGGGTTGGCAAGGACCTGCCAGGGATTTACCAGCATTCCTATTGAGACGAAAAAGAGGCTGTTCAGACTATCCCGCAGCGGTCTCACGTCCGCGAAGATCTGGTAGCTGTAGTCAGACTCCGAAAGGACCAGGCCGGCGAGAAAGGCCCCCAGGGCGAGAGAGAAACCGAAGCTGCTGATGACCCAGGCAATGGTGAGAAAAGTAAAAACGGAACTGATCACGAATAGTTCTTTGCTGCGCGTCCCCACGATCAACTCGAGGACCCGAGGAAAGACGTAGCGGGCAATGGCGACCGTCGCCACCACCACTCCGAACGCCTTTACCAACAGCCACGCGATCGGCTGATCCGGAGCCCGATGGGCCAACAGCGGCGCCACGACAATCATCGGGACGATACAGAGATCCTGAAAGATGGAGATCCCCAGGGCCGCCCGGGCGTGCATCGAGCCGCGTTCAGCCCGACTGTTGAGAATATTCAAGGCGAGGGCCGTACTGCTGATCGCGGCCACAAATCCGATGAAAATCGCGGGGGACGCGGGGATCCCGGCGAGCCGGCACACAAGAAGCACCGCGAGGATTGTCCCGCCCACCTGCAGCGCGCCGCTCCCCAGGACGATGTGCTGGATCTCGGCCATTTTCTTCAGGGAAAACTCCAGGCCCAGGGAGAAAAGGAGCAGCATGACTCCGAGATCGGCCAGCGTGGAGACGTTCTCCGGTCGCCCGACCAGCCCCAGTCCGTTAGGTCCCACAATGAGGCCGGTGATCAGAAAGCCGGCGATCGGCGAGGCGGAAACCTTCTGAAGAAGGAAGACGACGACCAGGCCGGCGCCATAAACAACGACAAAGTCCCTGAGCAATCCGAGGTCATCCATGTCTGGTCCCATCTTAGGTTCCGAGAAGGCAAAGTGCTACCCCCTGTAAGGCGTCGCAGAACGCTGCGCGCGTTGCCCTTCATCTGATCCATATCCGGGTGGAAGATCAACAACATCTTCAAGCACTGGTGGCTGATCGGGCGATTGGAAGAACCCAAGCGGGATTGCCTGTAGACCTCTATTCCCGGTTCCGCCTTTTGGGCGCAGTATGTTCACACGTGGATCCGCCCGCAATCAACTCGCGCGTTCGCTCTGGCCGCGCAAGGCTTCGCGCTCCTGGGAACACTGGTCGGGATTTTCACGATCGCGATCGGCGTCGGTCCGCGTACGGTGCTCGATATTGCCTATCACATCGTGATCGTGATCGTGCTGATCTCTGGTCTCGTTGTGACCGCGAGGACATCGAGAACAGCGAGTGAGGAAACGACCGACTGACGGCGGCGATGCCTGCGGGAAGGATGGAGGGCAAAGAGCCACGAAAAAACAAGCTGACAGCCGGGGCCGGGCGGTTCGGGGTCGGTTCGGGGTGGGTTCGGGTCACCTTAATCCCGCTGGCCCCCTCCGGATTGATTGCAGCCGTTCATCCGAGGCAACACGTCGTGAAGGAAGGCGAGGGGCTAACGTCTACGAACGAAGTTTCCTCTTCGCTCTTCCCGTAGACGGCATCATGAAGCCGTTCTAATCCCCGACCAGTTCTTCCACCTCTGCCCCCTGCGGCAGCCGACCGTAGCGGTTTCGCTCGGCAAACATCCGCAGAGCCAGATACACAACCGGCAGAATCCCGGCAACGATAAACAGCGAGTCCCCGGGCAGGCGCAGCCATTCGACGACCCGGACCCCCGCCTGCTCGAAAAACTCCGGCGTCCTCGCGTGAACATAGCCGTTCTGAAAAGCGTCGTACAGCTGGAGGATGCCCATTGGTACGAGATTGACGAACACCATCAGGGCTAGTCCGATGTTGAGACCCCAGAAGGACAGCTTCATCGCGCGCTCGCTTTTCCGATCCGGCGGGATGAAATAGCGGGCGACAAACATGAAAAAGCCGATGGCGAGCATCCCGTACACGCCCATCATTGCGCCGTGCCCGTGATTGGCTGTGAACGCGGTTCCGATTTCATAGTAGCTGACGATTGGAAGGTTGATCAGAAAACCAAAGACGCCGGCGCCGAGGAAGTTCCAGAAACCTACGGCAATCAGGAACATCACGGCCCATTTATGCGGGAACTGACGTGGGCTGGCCGAAAGAGCCGAAGCTCCTTCTGCGGGACTTCCAAGCTGCATGAACCGCCATGCTTCGTAGCTGAGCAAGACGAGCGGAATGACCTCCATCGCCGAAAAAAACGCGCCCAGCGCCATGTGCTGGACGGGCGCGCCACTGAAGTAAAGATGATGCATCGTCCCGATAACACCGCCTATCGAATACAGAATTACGTCCAAATAGATGACGCGAGTTGCGGTCGTCTCTCGGACGACGCCGATCAGGACGAAGATATAGGCCACCATGATGGTGGTGAAGAGTTCCAGGAAGTCCTCCACCCAGAGATGGACGACCCAGAAGCGCCAGAAATCCATCACGGCGAAATTCGTGCCCTTGCCGAAGACCAGGCCGGCCGCATAGAAGAGCGGGATCGAAAAAGCGCTGTACAGGAAGAGGAACGGCATGTTGCCCGGATGCTCCTGGGGCAGCCGGTTGCGAAGGCCGCGAAACAGGATGACGACCCAGATAAGCATTCCGATGACCAGCAAAATCTGCCACAACCGGCCGAGATCCAGGTATTCCCATCCTTGCGTTCCCACCCAGAACCACGGGCCCTCTCGCGGGATGTATCCCTTGATGCTGGCCGCTTCGCCAAGCAGGCTGCCGACTACCACCAGAACGACCGCGCCGAACAAGGCTATAGCCAGCTTATCCTGATGCCTGGGCTCGCGTCGCGCGATCATAGGCGCGAGAAAGATCCCCATGCTCAGGAAACTCGCGGACACGAAGAAGAGCGCGAGCTGCAAGTGCCACATCCGGCTAAGATTGTATGGGAGCCATTCGGAAATGTTGATTCCGTAAAAGCCCTCCGGCTCGGCATGATAATGCGCGTTTACCCCGCCGAGCAGTCCCTGCACCAGGAACAAACCGGCCACGACCAGAAAGTACCACGCGGTCGCGCGCTGCGACGGGCTGAGGCGGACTTGCTCGGGAGGACGGAAATCGGGCGGACGAGCGTCCGCCTCGTCGGCCCTGCGCCAGCCGAGCAGATCGTACTTCCCGACGGCAAAGAGGACTATTCCGATTCCACCCAGAAGCGCTATCAGACTCAGGACGCTCCATAGAAAAGCCTGAGCGGTAGGGATGTTTGCGACCCGAGGCTCCGGCGGCCAGTTGTTGGTGTACGAATAGTCCGCCCCAGGGCGCGTGGTTGCCGCAACCCATGCGGCCCAGCTGAAGTAAGCTGTCAGGTCGTGGATCTCATCGGGATCACGGATTTCCGGTCGCTGCAGGCCTCGCTGCTCACTGCTGCTTGCGAACCAGTCGGCGTAAAACTCTTCCATCCGGCGAAATGCCTCGACCTGACCGCTCGTCAAGACGAGGGTGGCCCGCGACGGATCGTACCGATTAGTTTTCCACTCAGAACGAACGCGCGCCTCGATGTCCGGGCTCACTTCGCCTCCTCCGGCATAGTATTCCTGCATCGCCAGAGCGCCTTCATGCAGGTATTGGGCTGTGAAGTCCGGCCCGAGGTAAGCACCGTGCCCGAAGATCGTGCCGAACTGCATCAGTCCGTGCTTCTGGAAGAGATGCTGCCCGGCCATCACGTCCTCGCCCGTAAAGACAACCTGGTTGTCAGCCGACACCACCCGGGCGGGGATGGGAGGATGCTCGGCGTAAATCGAGTACCCCAAATACCCCAAGACGGAAAACCCGATTATGAAAGTAAGGATGGCAAACTGCAGCCAGAGAGAGGAAATGACCATGGGACGGCGAGGCGTTGTTGCCATTGAGATGCCTCCTTGACCTGGCGTTAATCCTGTCAGGATTTACCGAAACATTCAACTTGCGGGCATGCTTCATTCGTCAAGCCGAAGCGATTGCGGTAAACCGCAGAGATCGCAGGGAAAACCAAGAACCGGTTCCCGGCGATGGCAACGAGGCTCAATAGTGGAGCGTTTTGTGATTGGGATCACTATTTCGTTAGCGGCAGGCGAGCGAGGATTGCATAGTCGTGACGATTCTCCCGGCGATGACTTCGGGCATGCGGATCCGGCAGCGGTTGCCACTCCTGATCGGGGGACTGATCCTGGGCGTCATTATCGCCTTCAGCTTCACCTCGTATCGCGGTGTCAACGATGCCGCTTTCGAAGTCGCAGAAGACCGGCTGCGCAGCCTGACCCATCAGCTGGCCGAGACGTTTCGCGTATTGGCCAGAGACCTCAGGGCCACTATTCAGGCGGCAGCTCAGGACCCTTCTGTTCGCGACTGTATCCGCACACCACGACCGGCTTCATACACTGCGGCTACGGAAGTTCTCGAGCCTCTCGTGCCTCCGCGCGACAGAGCCGTCCTGGCGGTGGAGCTTTGGAACGCCAGGTGCGAACGTGTGCTGGCCGTTCCACAGCCCATGGAATCCGCCTGCGCCAATATCCAGAAGGAGTTCAAAGACTACGGCGGCAAACCTGACTCATGCGTGATCGCTCCACTACGCCCCTCCGGCGATTTGATGATTTATCCGGTTATCGCGGCTGTCTTGGAGGAAGGACAACCGGCCGGTTATCTTGTCCAGTGGCGAAGGCTGGGCTGGGCGGAACAGGCGCGCGAGCTCGCCAAACTCCTTGGGACTCCCGGTGGTTGCTTTCTGGGGAATGATCGCGGACGTATCTGGAGCGACTTGGCGACTCTTGTGCCCCCTCCTCCGGTCGAAGTGCGGGAAACCAGTCAGATCCAGCGGTACCGGCGCGAAAACAACCAGCGTGTGATCGGGCTGGCTGAGAGAATCACCGGCACCCCCTGGTTTGTGCTGATCGAATTGCAGGAGGAAGTCGTTCTGGCCCCGGGAGCCAGGTTTCTTCAGCGGGTAACGGCAATAGGATTGGTTCTTCTCGCGATCGGGCTGGGATGTGCGTGGCTGCTCAGTCGTCGTATTACGGCGCCGCTCCATTCGCTGACTGCTGCGGCCACGGCCATAGCTGGGGGCGACTATTCCCGCACCGTCGATATTCGTACGGGTGACGAGCTGGAAGAACTGTCCAATGCGTTCAATACCATGGTTGCCCGTGTGCGGGACTCACGCCAGGAGCTTGAGAGCAGAGTGCGGGAACGTACCGCGGAACTACAGGAGCGCACAGCGGAACTGCAGGAGCGCAATGCGGAACTCGATGCCTTCGCCTATTCGATCTCGCACGACCTGCGCTCGCCGCTGCGCCATATCGACGGCTTCATTGACCTGCTCCAGAAACACGCCGCCGGAATGCTGGACGAGAAAGGCAATCGCTATTTGCGGATAGTCAGGGAATCGTCGGAGCAGATGGCCGCCTTGATCGATGACCTCCTGAGCTTCTCCCGCATGAGACGTGCCGAAATGGAAATGGCCTGCCTCGACCTGGACAACCTGGTGCATGAGGTCATAGCCGAACTGGACAGAGACAGTCACGGGCGGCGGGTTGTATGGAACGTCGGGAAACTGCCCCTGGTTCGCGCCGATCGATCCATGATAAGGCAGGTTCTGCTTAACCTGCTGGGCAACGCCCTCAAGTACACGCGGCCACGCGAGGAGGCGATGATCGAAGTGGGCGCCGCCGGGGACGCCGGAGAACTCCGCGGCCAGGTCGTTGTGTTTGTGCGCGACAATGGCGTGGGATTCGATATGAAGTACGCGCACAAACTGTTCGGTGTCTTTCAACGCCTGCATGGCGAGACCGAATTCGAGGGGACGGGCATCGGCTTGGCCAACGTCCGCTGCATCATCAGTCGCCACGGCGGGCGCGCCTGGGCTGAAGGCGTCGTGGACCGGGGCGCTACCTTCTACTTTTCACTGCCGGCTGTGGAGAAAGGCAATTGATGACCGACCTTCGAGAGATTCTGCTTGCGGAAGACAGTCTGAAGGATGTCGAGCTTATCTTGGCGGCGCTGGAAGATCACAAGCTGGCCAATGAGATTACTGTTGTCAACGATGGTGCACAGGCACTGGATTACCTGTATTGCCGCGGGTCCTTCAGCTCGCGCCGGAGGGTGAATCCGGGGCTGGTGCTTCTGGACATCAAGATGCCGAAAGTCGATGGGCTCGAGGTTCTGCGTATCCTCAAGAGCGATGAGAACCTGAAGACCATCCCGGTGGTGATTCTGACATCTTCGCGGGAAGAGAAGGACCTGTTCGAAAGCTACCGGCTGGGCGTAAACTCTTACGTGGTCAAGCCCGTCAACTTCCATGAGTTCATGGAAGCCGTCAAGGCGCTGGGTGTCTATTGGGGAATCATCAACGAACCGCCTCCCAAGGCCGGGAAAGCCAGTGCTTAAAGGAGCCCGGGAAGCGCACGGAGGCCGATCCTTGAGCTCTATAGCAAGAATATTGAACCTGGAGGATAACGTCCTAGACTCGGAGCTTGTCCGCGCTAAGCTCGAGTCGGAAGGGATCGCCTGCGAAGTCCAGCGAGTCGATAATCTGGCAGATTTCAGCTCAGCGCTCGACAGGGGCGACTTTGACCTGATCATCTCCGACTACACTCTTCCCTCTTTCGACGGTATTTCAGCCTTGGCTTTGGCGCGAGCCAAACGACCCGAGATTCCCTTCCTGTTCTTCTCCGGAACCATAGGTGAAGAAGCCGCAGTAGACGTTCTCAAGCAAGGAGCCACCGACTACATTCTGAAGCAGCGGCCGGCTCGCCTGGTCTCCGCGGTTCAGCGCGCCCTGCGTGAATCCGAGGAGCGCGCTGCCCGAAGACGCACGGAGGAAGCCTTGCGCCAGACCGAGGAGATGCTGCGCCAGGTGCAGAAGATGGAAGCTATCGGGAGACTGGCGGCGGGAGTGGCGCACGATTTCAACAATCTCCTGACCGTGATCAACGGATATACCGAAATGTTGCTGCTGGATCTCGATGCCGATGATCCACGGCGATCGGACGTCGAAGAAATCAAGAAAGCCGGCGCCCGGGCCGCGGTCTTGACGAGACAGCTCCTGGCGTTCAGCCGCAAACAGGTGTTGCAGGTGAGGGTTCTGAACCTGAACGACGTGGTGAAGGATTCGGAGGAGATGCTCAGGCGCCTTATCGGCGAAGACATCGAGGTTCATCTTTCCCTGGACCCTGAACCGTGGCCGGTCAAAACCGATGCGGGTCAGATCGGACAGGTGATCATGAATCTGGCCGTGAACTCGCGGGATGCCATGCCCAAGGGCGGCCACCTGTTTATCGAAACCTCCAACGTCATCCTCGACGAAGCTTACGTTTCAACCCGAGTCGACATCAAGGCCGGCCGTTACATCATGCTGCTTGTGCGCGACACCGGGTGCGGGATAGCGCCGGAAGTCCTTCCGCAGATCTTCGAGCCCTTCTTCACAACCAAGGAGTCTGGAAAAGGGACGGGATTGGGGCTCTCCACTGTTTACGGCATTGTGAAGCAAAGCGGAGGTGACATAACCGTCAGTAGCGAGTTGGGCCGGGGGACGACCATCAGGATATTTCTGCCCGCTCATGAGGGGACCGTCGAGGATGCGGACAAGCAGGATTCAGTGGGCGAACGAAGGAGTGGCGCCGAGACGGTGCTGATCGTGGAAGACGACGAACAGGTGCGCAAGCTTGCGGTGCGCGCGCTTAGGGAATTCGGCTACCAGGTGCTTGAGGCGGTCCAGTGGCAGGAGGCGACTGAGTCGTGTCGCACATATCACGGTCCCATCGAGCTGCTGCTTACCGACGTCGTCATGCCCGGAATGAGCGGTTACGACCTGGCTGGAAGTCTGCGTGGCGCCCGCCCGAACATGAAGGTCCTCTTCATGTCCGGCTATTCAGATCGCCCGCTCGAGGAGCGGGAGCTCCGGGAGCACAACGCAGCCTTCATCCAAAAGCCGTTTACACCACAGGAGCTTGCCCAGCGTGTCAGAAGACTTCTGGATAAAGACGACAAGCGCTCCCACGTGCAGGGGCAGTCCTGACCAGCGAGGGCCAATTCGCACAATTTTCCTGGTTGAGAAACGGACTGGCCATCCGGTACGCTTTCCTTATGCGGCAGCTTACGCTATTTGAGCCGGAGGCGATGACCAGGGAGCGCATCCGGCTTTGCATCGAGCAGTTTGACCAATCGGGCGCCGCCACGGCGCTCAAAGAGTACCGTCAAGTCTGGGAGAACGGACGCGTCACCTGGGAAGCTTCGGTGATCGAATTCTTCGAGACCAGGCAGGTATTGGGCGACTTGGACGAGGCAACCGCGATCTGGGCGGAATTCGAGTCCAGCCTCGCTTTTCTCCAAGTACCCGAAACCAGTCGGACAGCGCTTGAGCAGGCTTTTTTCGCCCACGCTCTCGATGCTTTGGCCGCCCCCGGGATGACACGGACGGCGCGACAGACTTCTGTCGGACTGCTGTGGTACCGGGCAGGCAAGTACCCCGAAGCTTGTCGATGGGTGGAAGAGGAATTGAGACAGTTCGGAGAAGACGCAGTCCTGCGTCTCCGCCTTGGTAATTGCTGTTACCGTGCCCAGAAATGTCGCCAGGCGGGAGAGAATTATCGACGATCGGTCTTGCTTGGCCTTCCGAGTGAAATGGTCCCCGAGATTGAGGAACCCGAGTTGCGTTGCTTTCTTGAATCTTGCGATGACCTGCAATGGGGTGTCGTCGAAGCTGTGCTCGAGAACAAGGGCTTGATCAAGGTCCCTCTTTTCGGCAACTTGGATGAGCTGACTAAATGGCTTAAGAATGAGGAACAGGGCGCGAGCGCGTCCCAGCCTCCGGCTCAGTTCTTTCGCTTTCTCGTCATCTGCGCTAACCGGCAAATCTGCCCGGAGGAGATTCTGCTCGATGCGAGAAAAGGAATGAAACGCCTCAATCCCCGTCTCCACGCGACCTACATGCAGCGCCTGGGCAATCTATGAAAACGACCACTTAGGTTTGCAGTTACTTGCAGAGCTGGTGGAGATGATGGGACTCGAACCCACGACCTCCTGAGTGCGATTCAGGCGCTCTTCCAAACTGAGCTACATCCCCACCGAGGAAAAAGCATTGTATCCGAAAAAGGGCGGGGAAAGGAACGACGAATTCGATCCATCCGTAACCGCTCAGTTTTCTGCGAGCGAAGCGGCAGGCGCTTTTGGAGTTCATCATG
>JBHGBF010000077.1:0-19997 GCA_041946865.1 Acidobacteriota bacterium
CCAGTTGCCGGTTGCCAGTTGCCAGTTACCAGTTACCGGTGACCAGTTGCCGGTTACCATTCGGCACCCGGCAATCAGAAACCCGTCAACGGGCAACTGGCAACCGATAACCGGAAACCGGCAACTGGAAACTGGTTAACTGGCAACCGGTAACTGGTAACCGGCAACCGGTAACCGGCAACCGGTAACTGGTAACCGGTAACCGGTAACCGGCAACCGGTAACTGGTAACCGGTAACCGGCAACCGGCGATCAATATAGCCCGTGTTTTTCGACCAGGTCCCGCATCAGCCAGATCCTCTCCTCTTCAGCACCCGGCGGAACCTGGTCTCCGGTGGCGGCAATCAGGCGAGGACCGTATTTCTTGAGGCCTATCCAGGCTTTCACGGCCCGGACGAACTCTTCTCTCGGGGTTTCGGGCAGCCAGAGGCTGGGCGATATCCCGCCGGACAGGATAAAAGCAGGCCCCGCTTCCCTCCGGCACTGGTCGGCCGTCAGGTCACCGGACGGCGCCGGGGTGACGGCATCGGCACAGTCGGCCCCGCAGTCCCGGATCATCGCGAGGGACCCGCGAAGGCGGCCGTCGATGTGCACCGCGACCTGCTTGCCGGCCCGGTGGAGCCTGCGAGTCGCCTCGAGATAGTAGGGACGCGACCACTCGGCAAAGAAGGCAGGGGGCTGAACATCACTCGAGAAGTTGTCGCCCATGATGATGATTTCGGCAGGAGACGCGGCCAGCAGGTCAATGCACTCCAGGCAGGACTGGTTGATCCGGTCGACGACTTCATGCAGAGTCCGATTCCAGTCGAATGAGGCAAAGAGGGTCTGCTCGACACCCATCCAATAATGGAGAAGCTGGCCGATCGCGCTGTAGCCGGCCCCGATGTAGACGACACCCGAATCGCCAAGGTACTCGACCCAATCCTCGTATCGCTGCCAGCACGGCGTGAAGGACCGATTTCCAAGCGCATACCCGAGGACCTTCAGGTCGCGTTCCGAGGTCACGCCCCACTTGGAGATGCCCCAGGAGTACGAAACTTCCTCCCAGCGTCGCCGCCGGGTAATTTCCCCGAGCGGCGTCCTGTAAGTCCACGAAACCTCCCGGCCGTCGGGGCTCTTCGTAACGAGAGCTTCGACCGAGTCCGCGTGCGAAGCAGAGTAGAAGGCGGCGTTGTTGGCAAGGTAGAAACCGATCTGATGGCGCTTGTGGTAATTTAGCAGCTCCTTTTCGGGAGTAATGTAGACACTGCTCACATCCCACGGCAGCTGGTGTCGTTGATAAAACCAGTGGGAAAGGTCCAGCATGAAAGGCACCACATCGGGCTGTTCGCCGCGATAGACCGAAAGAATGCGCTGCCTGAGTGTCATTGGCATCTCGCCAGGTCCTCGATTCCGCGTCAGTTCACAATGTTGATCGGCCTGCCCGCGAGGAAGGCTTCGATATTCCCCGCAGCAGTCGACATGAGCCGGCGTCGCGCGGCGAGTGTGGCCCAGGCCATGTGAGGAGTAATCAGGCAGTTCGGGGCTTGGAGCAGCGGGTTATCCGGGGATATCGGCTCATCCCAGACCACATCCAGGGCGGCGCCCGCGATCCGGCCTCGACGGAGCGCGTCGGCCAGGTCGGCCTGGTCGATCAGCTTTCCGCGCGAGGTGTTGACCAGCAACGAGCCCGGCTTCATCAGTTCGAGCCGTGCGCGGTTCACCAGCCGCAGAGACGAGGGCGTCAGTGGACAATGAAGGCTGACAACGTCACTCTTCCTAAAGAGATCGTCCAGCCCGACATACTCGAAAGGACTGTAAGCGGGCCCAGGTCCCGGCGTCGCATCAAAAGCGGCAACCGACATGCCGAACGCGTGGGCGATTTCACCCACCCGCCGCCCGATTCTGCCGAAGCCCACTATTCCCAGCCGTAAGCCGTCAAGCTCCACCAGGGGCTGGTTCCAGTAACAGAAGTCGGGACAGGACGACCAGTCGCCCGCCTTGACCGACCGGTCGTGATCCCCCACCCGGTGGCACAGCTCGAGAAGCAGCGCAAAGACCAGTTGCGCCACGCTCGCGGTCCCGTACTCAGGGACGTTCGAAACCGAGATCCCCAGCCGCCTGGCCGCCTGAACGTCTACGATGTCGTAGCCCGTCGCCACCACCGCTATGTGGCGGACCCGCCCCGCCAGCCGTTCCAGGGCCGCGGCCGGGACCGGGGTCTTGTTGACGATCAGGACATCGGCATCCGCCGCCCGCGCCACAACCAGCTCTGAAGGAGTGCGATCGTAGACGGTCAGCTCTCCAAAACGCGCAATCGGGTCCCAGGGGTTGTCGCCCGGGTTGAGTGTGTAGCCATCCAGCACGACGATTTTCATCGAGGAATCTGCGCTCCTTACCGTTTGCTGCTTTCGGTGACCGGAAGGCTCAGCGGCCGCCCGTCCACAACGTATCCCGTCACGCCGGGGATCGACTCCAGCGCCTGGAGGAACTGCTTTTCGGCCTCCGCCCGTTCCTGCCCGTCGTAACGTAGGGTGATATCGTCGAAAACCCGGAGAAGTGAGTCACCACCTCCAGCATGTAGCGGCGGACTTCCGGACAGGCGTACTCGAGCTGCCCGTACTGATATCTGCGCCCCGCTTGCCGTCAGGCTTCGATCGCAGGACAGGAATCGGGGGTTTTCGCGACTGAAGATCGATTGCCAGGGAAAAGGCCGGCTGTCCTGGTACAGCATCTCGGGAGGGCAGCCTTCGTCGAACACGGAGACCCACATCTGGATGGGGAGGCCCTCCTTCCTGGCGGCCCTTACCGCAGCCGGAACCACGCCCCCGTCCTTGCGGGTTGTCTCGGCCCACAGACCGTAGTCGCCGCCGGGCTTGTAATGGAGCTTGTGAAACAGGAGGAGCCGGAAGTCGTCGACCCGGAAGATGACTCTGGCGACTCCATGCGCCTTCCAGTCGCGGGCCGCCGCAGCGACTCGTTCGGGAGTATCCAGCTGGGCAGCGCCTTTGAACCGGGCGTCTCCGACAATGTCACCCCAGCTGAGAATCATGACTTTTTCCTTAGGAGCGGCCGCAACAGAAGCGCAGGTTAAGAACAGGAAGGATGCCCAGATTATTTTCATTCGTTACTCATGTTTTCCGAATTACCAAATTATAGCCTAAGATTTTGGCAATGATCTTCAGAAAAGAGCTGTTTTGATGCGTCCGCTACAGGTATAGTGTGTTCCCGGGGGATGAAGCGCGGCCTTTCTGGTGGAGGGATTCGTCAAAGCCCGGCCCCGCGAGACGGCCGGGCACCAGACTCTGGCGAGTCCGGCCACGACAGACGGCCTGCCGGGCTGCGCAAGAGTGGAGCGCATCGTCGGGGCTGAAGGATTTCAGGAGCATCGCAGCCCGTTGGAACCAGTAAGGATCGAACCATGCCAGCGTCTGTCTTCTTGATTTTGTTGCTGTTGGCCTCTTTTGTCTTCATCATCGTCATGACGGCGCGGTTGAAGGTCCATCCCTTCTTTGTCCTTCTGATGGCCGCGTTTCTGACGGGGGTTGCGGCGGGCCTGCCGGCGGAAAAAGTGGTGAGTGAAATCGCGGACGCCTTCGGCCGGACACTCGGCTCGATTGGAATCGTGATCCTGTGCGGAACGAGTATCGGCGTCCTGCTCGAACGGTCCGGCGCCGCCCTCAGCCTGGCCCGGTTCTTTTTGAAGCTGGCCGGACAGGCCCGCATTCCGCTTGCCACGAGCCTGTTCGGCTACACGGTCTCGATTCCGATTTTCTGCGACTCGGGCTTTGTCCTGTTGAGCCCGCTCAACAAGAGTCTGGCCCGCACTGCGGGATTGTCGATGAGCGTGATGGCGGTCGTCCTGTCGTCCGCGCTCTATTCCACGCACTGCCTGGTTCCGCCGCATCCCGGGCCGACAGCGGCGGTGGCGGTGATGGCGGGAACGACTCCCGGACTGCAAGGTGTGCTTATGGGCCGGCTGGTCGTGCTCGGCCTCCTGTGCGCCGTGCCGGGGGTGGCGGTGGGGTACTTCTGGGCGACACGTTTTGCGCGGCGCTACTGCGTTGCTCCTCCGGCCGACGATGTCCAGGAACAGGAGATCCCGGCTCGCCTGCCCGGGGCCGCAGTCTCATTTATCCCGATACTTCTTCCGGTGACGCTGATCGCGCTGCGATCGTTCGCGCTGCTGCCGGGCCGGCTGGCATTCCTGGGCTCGCCGGCGGTCGCCTTGTTCGCGGGTGTGGCCGCCGCCCTCTTTCTTGTCCCGAAGTGGAGCTCGACCGTGCTCAATGACTGGCTGGACGACGGGGTCCGGGCGGCCGGCGCAATTCTCGCGATCACCGCGGCTGGAGGGTCGTTCGGCGCCATTTTGCGCACGACGGGGATCGGCGAATCGCTCAGCGGGACGTTGAGCAGTTGGAATCTCGGTCTTTTTCTGCCGTTTCTGCTCGCCGCGGCGCTCAAGACAGCTCAGGGTTCTTCGACCGTTGCCATCATCACCGCCTCCCCGATTGTCGCCTCCCTGCTGCCGCAGCTCGGACTGTCCGGCGAGTGGGGCCCCGCGCTCGCGCTTCTGGCGCTCGGCGCCGGGTCCATGGTGGTCTCACACGCCAACGACAGCTACTTCTGGGTGGTCACACGGTTCTCCGGCCTCGACGTCTCCATTGCCTATCGCGTCTACACCACCGCAACTCTGGTCATGGGGTTGACCGTGATCGGTTTCATCTACCTGGTGTCTCTCGTGCTGCCGACATAGCCGTTCCATTATTGGCTCCTAAATAGAGGCAGGATGCATTCGCGCAGTTTAATCGGAAGTTGTGTCTCCATTTATGAAAAATATCTTATATTATTGAAAAATAAGTTGACTTGTTTGGTTCCGGCTCGTATTGTTGGGTCGTTGGTTAAAGCTTTTGGTTGAGGATCTGGTTGCAGATGGCCGTCTTCCGTTCCACCTGGAGGGGGGTACGGGGATGGAGAGGAGATTATGGAACTGGCTCAGGTTGCCCGACCCGGCTTGATACTCTCTCAAGTATGGCCGGGAACGCGGTGTTGCGAGGGGGAGACGCTGCGGGCGATCGAGCACGTGCTTCGCCTGGACTTTTTCAGGGCTGTGCATACGGTTGACGTTCCGACTGCCTGTGAGCGCCGGGATATAGCTGCCGCCTGCGCGGGATCTCACGTTCAGCTTACGTATTGTCTGACCCGGCTTCTGACCGAGAAGGGGCTGAGCCTCGCGGATCTGGATGAGTCCCGGCGACAAAAGGCGGTGGACGGGACCCGGCGCTGGCTTGACGATGCGCGCGAGCAGGGGGCGGAGAAGCTCCTCCTTGTCACCGGTTCGGCGCCGGCCGACGAGAAGGAGCGTCAGATCGGTCTCAGGCAGTTTGAAGAATCGCTCGGGGCCATTTGTCAGGAGGCGGCCGGGTCGCCCAGGGTCCAGGTGCTCGTCGAGGCGCTCGATGTGCGGGCACACAAGAAATGTACCCTCGGGTTCCTGGAGGAGGCGATCCGAACTGTCCGCCGAGTGTCCGGGCTCTTTGACAACCTGAGCCTGTGCCTGGACACCGCCCATGTTCTCCTCAACGGCGAAGATCCGGCGGCCGGTATCCTTGCCGGAGCGGATATCATCACCGATTTTCATTTCTGTAACTGCGTTACGGATCCGACCGCTCCCCTCTATGGCGATTGGCACTTGCCCTTCGGCCCTCCCGGGGCGGTTGATGTCCGGACCGTCTCGGATTTGATGGCGGTGGCCGTAAGAGCAGGCGTCCTCGTCCCCTCGCGACGACCGTCGATTTATTGCGAAATTCTGACGCGTCCCGACGATGACGCGTTCGCAAACATGGAGGCCTGTCGCAGGAACCTCGAACAAGCCTGGCAGATGGCCTGCCTTTCCACGAAGTCGCATTATGAAGATCAAAAAGAGAATCCTGGCGCGTCTGCCGAGAGTTTACAGCATCGCGGTCGTTCCCCCCAGAAACCGGGGAGAGCTGCCGTCGATCGTCGCGGGCAGCGAAGGCAATGACGCGCTCCTGTATTTCGATCCGCCGGATTTCACTCCGCGCCTGCTGGCCAGTTCGCCGGGGGGATTCATCAGCCTCCTGCCCTGGCGCCGCAAGGACCGGCGCTGCCTGCTCGTCTCCGCCGATTTCAAACCGGGCTTCAAAGCTGAGCGATCTCGCATTCTGTTGTTCGACCTTGATCGGCCGATGCCGAGCGACGGCCAGGAACTAATGATCGTCCCGTTCCTGCATCGCCTGGAACTGCTGGACGGCAACGGCAGCGACCATCTGATCCTCTCGACCTTATGCTCCGGGAAGAAGAACCGCGAGGACTGGAGCCAACCGGGCGGCATCGAGGTGTCAGCCGTGCCCGCGCCCGGCGAAGCGGCCTCACCGCGGCACTTGCTGAAAACAGGACTCACCAAGAATCACGGGCTGGCTCCGTTGCCGGCCGACGGCCCGCTCGGGAGAGGCTTCCTGATCTCCGCCGAAAACGGGCTGTTCCGCTTGGACGCGTCCGGACCGGCCCCTGAACAGTGGTCGGTCGAACTCCTGATTGATGGTCCGCACAGCGATGCCTCCTCCTGCGACTGGGACGGGAGCGGCCAGGCTCAGATTTTCGCGATCACGCCCTTTCACGGAAACCGGCTGGTTTATCACCGTTCGAACGGGCGCGGGTGGGACACGGTGGCCATTGCCGACGATCTCGCGCGCGGTCACATCCTATGGGCTGGTGCTTTCCCGGTTGCGCCGGCAGTCGTCACCGGAAGCCGGGACGGCCGGAAGGAAATCAGAGTCTATCGGCGCGTCGCACAAAATCCGCTGTTTTTTCGTCCAGAGATCATTGATACTGGGGTTTCGCCGACGCAGATCGCCGTCGCCGCGCACGGCGACACGATGCTCCTGTTTGTCGCCGCCCAGGGCGAGGAAGAGGTGCTCCTGTACGAGATCGCGGTCTGATAGTCGAGTGTCGTTGTCATTCGCCCGGCCAAATCTGATGAGCGCCAGCCCTCGCGGGTCAAGCGCCTGGAATGGTTTCAACTCCTCGTCGGAAGACTCCCCGCACACCATGACCGGATAGGGCTTTCCCTGCCAGACTCGGGGGGGCAGGAGGGCGTACAGAGGCCGATCGACGGCGGCTCGCGCCCAAAAGGCACAGTGCCCCTCCAGAAGTTTCTCGATCTCCTCGCTGTGGTCCATCGGGGGGGGCCCCCCCACCCCGCAGTTTCCCCCATTTCCGGGTTAGCGCCGGGGCTTGGACAGGCTGCAAAGCTGACGTCACTGACAAAGGGGCCGATCGTGACGTTGGCGTCGGCGGCGCTCAGGCAAACCCGGCCACGGATCGAATAGTTTTCGAAACGGACGCCGCAAACGTCGTGTTCTTCGGAAAACCCCGTGATACGGCTCGGATTTGCGCAATCGGCCTCAACAGAAAAGTCCTTCACCAGCACATTGTGGATCCACCCCATCGTCCGAAGCCGGGCCGCTCGCGGACCTTGCGCTCCCGCAAGTGAAACAGCAGGCAGATGCACTGCCCGGCGGGCCGGTTCTTGGTGGTCAGGCTCTCCACCCGAATGCCGACGAACCGGATGTTCTCGAAGCGCCCTCCGTCCATCGCCGACAGCGTACGGGTCGACTCCACGACATCACAATTCTCAAAAAGGATGTCGCGCAGGTCGGCGAAAGTCTCGTTTCCGAGCTTTGCCGCCGAGGCCCTCGACAGGAAAACGCAATCGCGAATCACGTGGCGCTCGGAATTTTGCAGGAGAAAATGGTTCCCGCTGGTCTTGACCGATATCGCATCGTCGCCGCAGTAGAAGAAGCACCGCTCGATCAGCACGTCCTGAGTCGAATCCGGATCGATGCCGTCCGAGTTCGGCACGGTCTGGTCGTTGACGACCTTCACACCCCGGTACGTGATGTGGTCACAGTTGTACATGGACGAGTCCCGAAGGGCGACTCCCTCGAACGTCACGTACGAGGAGTTCCGGATATGGAAGAGAGGAGGCCGTATGCCCGCGTTCCGAACCAGCCTCCCCTGTCCGTCGATCGCGCCTCGGCCCGCAATCCGTATGTTGCGGGCGTGGTCGACGAGGATCAGCCGGCAATCGGTGATATCGGTGCCGGGGGTGAGTCAGGGCTCAAGATCGTCCTTGATCCTCGATTTCGCCAGGAGCCCCTCGCGCGGATAGTCTTCTGCCCGGGTCGAGCCGAGCAGCACGGCCCCTCCTGCCAGGTAAAGGGTCAGGTTGCTTTTCAGCGTGAGCGTGCCGGTCAGGTAGAGGCCCGGTGAGAAGTACAGTACCCCGCAGGCGGCCGCAACCTGGTCAATCGCCTGCTGCAGGCGCGCCGTCTCCACGCGCTGACCCGTCGGGTCCACTCCAAACTCACGCACTTTTTTCACACCCGCCTGACCCGGAACGGGCGCGTCGCGGTCGATCGGATCGGCAAAAAGGAAGAGCCTTTCACCTCCGTTTATCTTTATGACGAGCTGGCGCGGCCGATCCAGCTCGAACCGGAGCATTGAACCATCAGCTATGGCGGTTATTCCAGCCGACCGGGGGCTGATGCTAGACTCCTTAACCGGCGCCGAAGCACGTGCCCGGACCTGGACTTTTCCCGAAGAACCGAACTGCGCCAGATTCACGTCCTTAAATTTCTCTGTGAAGACGCTTCGCCCTTCGACGTCGACCTCGTACGTCTGGCTCACGGCAAAGCGGTCATGGCGCGGGTAGATTTGCACCTCGCTCGCGCCCCGGCTCTGGGCCCAGACAAAGCCGGCGGCCAGCAAGACTGAAAAAACGCTCCTGTTGATCATCGTTCAGCTCCCTATTCCGCGGCGAGAGCAGCAGGCGAATGGCAAACTGTCAGCGTATTTGGTAAACCAAGTCCACTATTTTCATACAAGTATGTGTGTTTTCATTTAGAGCACCCACAAAGGCAAAAACAGGAAGGCGTGAGGTGGGGCGTCGCTTTATGGCAATCTCTGCCGATCAGCTTGTCCTGGCTCCGGGCAGGAGAACCGCTTTGAAGATGTTACCCTTGTCCGAGCTTAACCGGTCCAGCACGGCGACGCAATCGGACAATGGGGCCTGGATGTCAATCAGTGCCTGCGGGTCGATGGCGCCTCGACCGATGAGCTCGAGGCAGTTCCGGTAGCCTGCGCTGGAGCGGCAGGCGCCGACCAGATTGAGTTCGTTCATGTGGATCCGGCCCATCTCGAGCGTCTCCGGCTCCCAGACATAGCTGAAAAGAACGGCTGTCCCCTGGGGCCGGAGGGCCCGAATACAGCAATTAGGAGCGGGCCCGGCGCCGCTCGCCTCGATGGCAATGTCGACCGAGCCGCCCTCGGCATGTTCGGCGACCATGGCGGCTACATCTCCGGTGCGGCTGTTGCAGGTTATCGCCCCGGTCTTTGCGGCTATCCGCTCCAGGCGCCGGTCGTAATGGCCGGCTACCAGAATGACTGAGGCGCCGAGGGCGCGCGCGACTTGGGCATGAAGGAAGCCGAAAGGTCCATCCCCCACGATCAGCACCTGATCGCCCGGTCGAAATCCGGCGCGCTGGAAACTCTCAAAGCACACGGCGGCCGGCTCAAGCAGCGCGGCTCGGGGAAAATCAAGAGTATCCGAAATCCTATGGGCGTTGGCTTCATCGATTGCAACGAACTCGGCCCATGTGCCGGGAACATCGCCATAGCCGAGGTGCCGGAAATTTGAGCAGAGGTGGGCGCGATTGTGCGTGCAACACCAGCAGGCGCCACAACGTTGGACCGGGTCGCAGGCCACGCGGTCGCCAACAGAAAGGTGCTTCACCTGCGCGCCGATCTCGACCACGACCCCGGCGGCTTCATGGCCAGGTATCAGAGGGGGAGCGAGCTTGAAGTCAGCCAGGTGCCGATCAGACCCGCAGATGGCGGTGGCCTCCACGCGAGCGACAACCTGGTTCGGAGTAAAAACCGGATCGGGTACTTCTTCGAAGCGATACTCGTTTCCACCTTGCCACAGCACGGCCTTCATGGTCGCTCCTCGCTGCTCCGCCTTTCACTCTCGTAGAGATAGTTGAGTGTGGTAAGCAGTGCGATTTTACAGGGATCGAGCAGTTTCTCGAGCCGAACAAACTCGAGGTCCGCATGCGCGGTAACGTTGTCGAATCCACACAGCACGGTCGGAACACGGCCCAGGGCGACGAGCCGATGGCCATCAACAACCGCCGAGATACCAGTGTCCTTCATATGCCTCCCGGTGACGGTCTGCCCTGCGCTCTTGAAAGCTCGAACGACCGGTTCCTTTGCAGCCATCTGGTAGGATTCGGCGACAAACGTCCAATCGGACTCGACCGAGATTCCAGGAGGCAGAGGAACCGAAGCCAGTAACCGGGCCATTTCCTGCTGGACGTCTCCGAAGGTCCGGCGGGGGAGCCAGCGCCGGGTGCCTTGCAGCGTGCAGTGCTGAGGCATCCGGTTGTAGAAATCGCCGTAATGGACCTGGCCGACGAATAGCGATTCAGGTCCGAGAAGCGGGAACCGCCCTTTACGGCGGCTCAACTCGCGGCTGCGCCGGTGCAGGACGCTCGCAACCGCCAGGCAAGCTCCGAGCAGGTCTTCTCCCTCGGGCCGGCAGAGCTCATGACATGGGGCGCCCTCACGCGCCAGCCGTATCGTCCAGATGCTCTGTCCTTTCCCCATGATCACTGCCTGCCCCTCGGCCGGGCCGACGTTTTCGGCGACCAAAGCGGCCTCGCCGACCGTCCCTTCGTTAATCAGACGCAACAGAGAGGCAGAATCCCCGATGGGGGCTTCGTGAAGGCCATAGACGGTGACGAGGACCTGGCCCGGGAAATTGCACCCGCATTCGTGAAGGACCCGCACGATCTCGAGAATCCCGGCCAGACCGTTCTTCATGTCGGCCGAACCGCGTCCGCTGATAATCTCGCGAGTGCGCTTCGGAGGGCGGTGAGAGACATCGATGTGATCGATATGTCCGGCAAGCTGAAAGACCTTTCCGGGTCTCGTTCCTTGAAGCCGTCCGATCACGGTCGGGCTCGACGGATTTCTCTCGTCGAGCTGGACCTGTGCCCCGGCCCTGGCGAGCATCCGCGCGAAAGCGAGCGAGGCCTGCCGTTCCTGGCCCGTCGGGCTCGGTATATTGACCAAGGCCCACAGATCGTCAGCCAGGCGGTCGGGATTGATTCTCGCCGTTATCGCCCTGGCTTCTTCACGCGCATCAAACATGCTCCCTGTCCTTTCACTTCTGCCTGGCTACCTGGTCCAGCGCCTGTTTGAGACTCTTTTCGACCAGTTCGTACATCTCGTCGATTTCAGATTGCTCGGCGTTGAGGGCGGGCGCGACAGCGAACCAATCGGGATCGATACGCATGATCAGCCCGTTGTTGATCGCCGTCTTCTTAAGGGCATCGCCCAACTTGCGTCCCTTCGGAAAGGGCTTCATGGTGACCTGATCCTGGACCAACTCGACTCCAAGGAGCATTCCGCGCCCCCGAATCTCGCGGACGATCCCGAAGTCCTTCAGCCCTTCGAGCTTCCTCGCCAGATAGTCCCCAAGCACGCGGGCGCGGCCGCACAGGTCCTTCTCGACGATTTCGTCGATGACCGCCATCCCAGCTGCGCAGGCCAGCGGGTTCCCGGCATAAGTATGGCCGTGGGCGAATTGAATTTCAGCCTCCGGCGGCCCAAAGAAGGCGTCCGCCAAGTCTTCGCGGGCAATCATCGCTCCCAGCGGGATTGCGCCGCTGGAGAGTCCTTTACCGGCGCAGAGGATATCCGGTATTACGCCAAACGTCTGAGCGGCGAACATGTTGCCGGTGCGACCGTACCCCGTGATGATTTCGTCGAAGATCAGAAGAACCTCGTGGCGGTCGCAGATGTCTCGCAGGATCCGAAAATACTCTTCGGTGGGAGTGATGATTCCGCCGGTATTGCCGATCGGTTCCACGATAATGCCGGCGACGGTCTCGGGATCCTCGGCGACGATCACCTCCTCAAAGGCTTTCGCCGCAAAGCGGTTGCACTCTTCCCAGTCGGCACAACGGTCACGATAGTGGGTGGGAGGAAAAACCTTGAGAAAACCCGGCATTTGGGGTTCGAACTTGGTTTTTCGAGGGCCGGTTCCGCTTGCAGACATCGCGCCGAATGTCCCCCCGTGGTAACCCTGGTAACGGCTCACAAACTTGTACTTGCCGGGGTGCCCCGTCTGTTTGAAGTATTGACGGGCGAACTTCATGGCGGCTTCGGTGGACTCCGACCCGCCGCTGAAAGGCTTGACGTACTTCAGATTGCCGGGGGTGATCTGTCCCATTTTCTCGATGAAATCCAGCGTCATATCGGCGATCCCGTGCAAGGGGGGCGAGAAGGTCATCACCTCCATCTGCCGTCGCATCGCTCCCATGACCCGCGGGTGACAGTGGCCGAGAACGGCGCAGAAGATGCCCCCGATCGCGTCGAAGTAACGCTTGCCCTGGATATCCCAGTAATAAACTCCTTTTGCCCGGTTCAGAATCAGCGGGGATTCAAGAACCGACGACATCTGCTGATAGTCGAGGAAAGTCCGCCGCAATAATTGAGCCGACCGGGATTGCGTGGAAACCGAACTAGCCATGTTACTGTCCTTCCAGAATGGAAAACCGCCCAGGGCCGAGGACCGTGCATCGAGTGCAAGGCGCCAGCAGGCGCATCGCTTCAACGAAGGCCCCGGGTTCTGCCAGATTGTCTTGGAACATGTCGTAGTGATGGGGAATGGCCCAAGCCGGATGAAGCGCCGCCCCGAGAACAGCGGCTTCCCACGCATTCATGTTCCCGTACTTGCCGTTAATGCAGGGGAGGTAGATCGTGGGGCGAGAATGGGCGGCGTGGGCAAGCAATGCCGAAAAGCCTGTATCGCCGGTGTGGTACAATGCCGGCCCGCCAGGAAACTGGATCACGATTCCCTCCGCATCCGGGATTGTCGGATCATTGGTCAGCGCAAGCACTCCTGTAAGTTTCAGTCGGGCCACCGAAATGGACTGGGCTGCGTCGAGTCGGAGGATCCGATCCGGCTGAATGCCCAGGCTGGCCAGATGGCGACAAACGCTCCCCGGTCCCACAAAAGCCTTCACAGCCTCCTTGTCAAGACGCGCAATCGTGCCTGGATCGAGATGATCCAGATGATCATGGGTCAGAACAACAAGGTCCGCAGCCAGGTCTTCCGGTCGAAGCGGGGGCGGGTACAGCCGGGCCCATCGAGTGTCGACCCGGACTACCGGATCGGTCAGGCAAGGATCGATGGCCACGAGCAATCCGGTGTGGTCTTTAAAGAGAAACCCCGACTGGCCGAGCGCCCAAACCGTCAGACTGCCGGCCGGGACTGTCGCGTCGTATACCTGCTGCGCGGTCATCAGAAATGATGTCACTGGCCGACCTGCAGTCATTCATCATTCCCTGATCATAATCCTTCAGGCTGGACCAGCCTGTGAGTCGCTGCTGATTCGACTGCCGCGAAACAGACAGCGGCGGTGAGAAAGCCACTCACCGCGTCATTGAAGGGCGGTCGGTCCAGCCGGACATCGTCTATGAAGATTTCCAGGCAGCGGTTCCAGGTCTCCGATATCCCGCCTTGTACATTGTCCGGTATCCAAGACTCGGGGAGTTTGATGCAATCGCTCTCGTGGCCGCTTTCACAGAAATGGGGGATGGTGTCGAACCAGATACGGTTGTTGTCCACGGTGCCCCTGGTCCCAAACAGCCTCAGGCTGAAGACAAACGGGCTGATGGGTCCAAGAAACATCAAGAGTCGGGCGATAGTCCCGTTTCGAAACCGCAAAAGGATAGCCGCGATGTCCTCGGTCCCGACCTGGGTCTTGCGCGGCATCCGAATGTCCTTGAAGCACGCCACTTCCGCCACTTCCCCGCAGAAATATCGGAGCAAGTCGACATTGTGGCCGGTGCCGGCATGAATGAGGGAACCCGCGATATCCTCCCTGCCTAGCCATTCCCAGATGTCCAGGTCGCCGGGCACGTGGTGCACATAGTCGGATTCCGCCAAGACCAGTTCGCCCAGCTTGCCTTCATTTTGCAGTTCTTTGGCGTACTGATAGAGCGGATTCAGCCTGCGGTGGTACCCCATGTCGCATTTGACGCCTGCGGCCTGAATCTCTTTGACTATTCGCCGGCAGTCCTCCAGCCTGATAGCCATAGGTTTCTCAAGATATATGTGCTTGCCGGCCTGGGCGGCGGCAATGGCATGTTCGGCATGCAAGGCGTTCGGGGAGGCAATGACGACCGCGTCTATGTCCGGTTGTCTTAACAGATGCTGGTAATCGTCGTAGACCGGAGTACCGATTCCATTCGCCTCCAAGAAGGCGCGCGCCTTCTGGGCATTGGTGTCAGACACCGCAACCAGCTCGCCGTAAGCGCTCCTGCTCACGTTCAATGCGTGATGGGACCCGATCCAGCCGGTCCCGATGACGCCAATCCTCACTTTGTTCACAGCCACACTCCTGCGTTGGTTCCGCAAGCGCAGGCACGAGCGCCGTAAGGAGACAGGCGACTGCGCTTCCAGTCCGATACCTTACCGCCAAGAGACAGAGAAACGCTTCACGTCCCTTTCGAAATGCTTTGCTTATCTTTCGACGCGGGAACGGTCCCGGCTTCGCTTCCTTTCCCCGCCCGGCCGCGCGGGGCGCCGAGCTTGTGGGTTCCTCTTGAATGGCGGCTGCGGTACTCGGTTGGCGAGCAGCCCACCAGCTTGCGGAATACCCGGTTGAAATGCGAAATGTTGTTGAAGCCCACCGAGCAGGCGATCTCGGTGACCGTCTGGCGGCTGGTTCTCAATAGCTTGGTCGTTTCCTCTACGCGCAGTCTCTGCACGTACTCAGCAAAGCCGATCCGGGTGCTCTTCATGAAGAGGTGACTGAAGTAGGCCGTCGAAAGAAAGGCGTGGCGCGCCACCTGCGAAAGGCGCAACGGCTCACGGAAATGCCGCTCGATGTACTGCCTGGCCCGGGTGATCTCGATCCTCTCCACCGGCCCGCCCGCCTTCAGCCGCCCTCCGACTTCGCAGAAGTAGTTGCTGAAGAAGGCGAGCAGTTTCATCGTTTCGCGCAACTGTTCACTCGTCACACAAGGGCAGCCGAAGTAAAGCGGACGCAACCGGCCAGGGTCGATCTGAAGCCTGGCGGTCGCGTTCAGGATCTGCCGGAAGCCCTCCTCGCTCGGAGGTTCGGGCAGGACCTGGCCCCCGTTTATGGTGGCCAGATGCACGCCCTCGATGAACACGGGAACAACCAGATCGATCAGCCCGGCGTGGCAGCGGTATGAAAAACCTTCATCACGCCTCCGGGCGAGCTCCAGATGAGAAGCATCGCAAGCATCGCAGGCTGCTTTTCCACCCGGCGCAGCCTGGATCAAGGCGCACAAAGGGTTATCGCGTGTTGGGGCCAGGGGATACTTGCATTCAGCCGGGTTGCACGCATTGACGAGGCAGATGCGAATCCCGGTTAAAGCCGATACGATTCCACAAAAATCCTGGAAAACCTTCGAATTGGCCAGGTCTGAGAAATGGATTCGTGATCTCACCAGACTGCAACTCTCACCGGTGCTTGTAGCCGGTTTAGCCGCGCGTAGCTTATTCGGTTTCGAAAAAAAGCACAAGCGGATTCAAAAGCACCGCAAAGCAGGCAATGAATCAACCGTTTATTCTTTCTCTACCCTGAGCAAGCTCTAGGGTCTAAGGAGGAACCGGACCGATGAACCAGGATTATCATTTGATCGATCTGAACTTCGCCGCTCGGGAGCTTCGATCGCTTGGAGAACGAGAGCTGAAGTATCTCGCCGAGGTGATGCAGGGAGAAACACTGAGCAACTACGTCAGTGAGAGAAGCATGACCAGGCGTTTCGAAGATGCTTTTGCCGCGAAAGTCGGGGCACGGAAGGCGATGGCGAAAAACTCGGCCATGTCCGGCTTGTGCGAAGCGGTCAGCGTATCGGGAGCCGGACCCGGGTTCGAGGTTCTGTGCGATCCCATCGTCCATTTTGGCGGACTCGCGGCCGTCTATTTCAACGCGGTTCCGCGTTTCGTGGATGTGAGGCGCGACACTTACAACATGGACCCGGACTCGTTGCTCGCCAACATCACGCCGCAGTCCAAGGCCGTCATTGTCACTCACCTGTGGGGCCAGAGCGCGGAGATTGATACGATAGCCGAGATTTGCCGGGAGAAAGGTTTGTTCCTGATAGAGGACTGCGCCCACGCCATCAATTCCCGGTGGGGCGACCGGCATGTCGGCACTTTCGGGGATCTCGGCGTGTTCAGTTTCCAGGAGTTCAAACAATTGTCGACCGGGGACGGGGGTATGACAGTCACCAATAACGAGGCGCTCTTTGAAAAGATGAGGGGCGCCTGGTGGTTCTCGGGAGAGTCTCCCCGTTTCGTATACATCAACTACCGCATGAACGAAGTGACCGCGGCTGTCGGGCTCGCTCAGCTAGAGAAAGTGGACAAGATCCTTTGCACCTACAACGAGACTCTCGGTATTTTGAATGAAGCAATCAGCGGTTGTGAATGGCTGAAGCCTCGGGCGGTCCCTCAGAAGGCGAAAATGTCCGGATACTGGTGGAGCTGCACGTGGGAAGGTGACAAGCACGGCCTCTCCTACGACCGCTTCAAGCAGATCGAACGGGAGCTTCAGATCGGGCTTCGCTTCGGTTTCAATCACTACCCAGCCCAGGAATTTCCGTTCTTCCGCGAGTCGACGGCTTACCGCACTCATCCCGACTGCCCGATTCGCTGCCCGCTTTACACGGCAAAGAGCAACTACCGCTATACCTGGGACCTGACGCCCATCTGCCAGGACTTGATGCCGCGACTGATCACCGTGAACCTGATCTTCCTGTCTGTTCCTGCCGCCTCTGCTATGGCGAATAGAATAAGGACAGCGGTCAGGAAGATGGAGGCATGAAGCCGCAACCAAGGGAGGTTGGCCATGAGAGTTCTCGCCATCGGCGCTCATCCTGATGACATTGAGATTAACTGCGCCGGGACTTTAGCGCGGTTTGCAGAACAAGGCCATCGGGTGACGATGGCGGTTTTCACGTCCGGCAACATGGGAGACCTGGAGGTCGAGCCCGACCGCCTGGCCGGGATCAGGAAGCGGGAAGCCGAGGCATCAGCCACTCAGATCGGGGCTCGACTGCTCTGGGCTGGCGTAACCGACGAACTGGTCTTCCCTAGCCAGGAGCAGCGCTCGATCATGATTGACGTGCTTCGTGAGGCAGACCCGGACGTTATCCTCACCCACAGCCCGAACGATTACCACCCCGATCACTGTTACGTGTCCCAGCTGGTGTTCGATTCCTACTTCCAAAAGGGGCTGCCTCACATTGCGAATCAGAAGCGGCCGGCTTGCCGTTTCGGCCAGGCCCAGATCTACCACATGGACAATATCGGCGGCATCAACTTCCTTCCCACTGAATACGTCGACATCACGGCGGTGTTCGAAACCAAAAAGCGGATGTTGGAGTGCCACCAAAGCCAGGTTGGGCCGATGAAGGAGCTGGCAAACACTGATATGGCGCAACTGATCGAGGTGCAGGCGCGCTTTCGCGGGTTTGCTGCCGGCTGCGTAATGGCCGAAGGGTTCCGACGAGTCGAAGCCTACCAACGCGGGCTGACTCGCCGAATCCTGCCGTAAGCGCGTCCGAAACCCCCTTCTCCGTCCTGGAGGGCCGCGCGCAGCCGAGGGTGGGAGCCTATCCTCCGACGCTCAACAGCGCGGCCGCCAGCAATCCCAAGGCAACTCCCGCCTTGCCATAGGGACCCACTTTTTCGCCAAAAAGCAGCATCCCCCCGGCCGTCACGATACAGATGCTGCAACCCATGGCCAGGGGAAAGACCACATTGCCCGCCACGCCTTCGCTGAGCGCCCGGGCCATGAAAACCTGGCCACCGACACTTGAAGCTGCCATGGCCACTCCGATGAGAACAGAGGCGCTGCGGATCCGCTCGCCGCGGACGACGACCCACAACACCGCAAAAACAAGGCCCGCCAAATACCAGTAAAAGAGGTAGACGCTCGTGTACTGTTCTGCCAGCCCGCGGCCCGCCAAAATCCTTAATCCAAAGGGCGAAAGCCCGTTGAGCAAAAACGCGAGGACCATTGCTTTGAGCCACATCAGACCACCCCCTTGTTTTCCTCTTTAAGGTCCGAACCCGCTGCTTTCGCCGCCCCTCGTTCATCTCGCATGTCTTTCCACAGCAAGAGGATGGCTCCGGCAACCAGCAGGAGAATCACGAGCTTCCTGGCGCCCAGCTTTTCACCATAGACCACTGTGGAGAGAATCGCAGGGACCGCTGCTGAGAGGTTGATGATCACCCAGCTTGTGGTGATCTTGCCAAACCGGATCCCGTACAGGAAAACCCACGTAGACAGCATGGTGATTATGCCGAAAGCCAATGCGACACCGACTACCAGCGGGGGCGCGGCGAAGTCTGCTTCCCTCCCCCACACCACCGCGGCCCCAGTCATCACGGTCGAAGCTGCAAAAAGGAACACTGTTGTCATCAGCGGCTGACAGTTGCGGCGGTCAGACAGCTTCGACAGAATGCCCAGCATGCCGAAACTGAGCATGGCCAGAAAAGCGAACAGATAGCCCATAGTGTCTTGCCTCTCCTCGTTTCCCCGCTACAGAATTCGACCCGTGCTTAAATCAATACCTTTGACGACTTCCTGGCCGGAGAAAGCGACCGCCGTCAAGCGGGTCGTTCGCTCCTCCCGAGGGCCGAGCGCGAGCTGAGTGCCAGCCTCAATCGCCGCAGTCAGCGGCGATTTATAAGACGAAACCGGTTCGAGGGCGATGACGTAGGCTGAGTGAAACCAAGGATATCCGACTCCTCCCCTGTACACTTGCCAGAACCAAAGGAAAGGAAAGGTTTTCTCATCCCAGCTGAGTCCAAAGCCCACTTTCTGCCTGTCGTTTACGATCGCGTACCAGCCGGGATGGAAACCGGTCATGTAAGCCATATCGTGGCTTGCGGCCTCCGGCCCCGGAATGTGCGACAGGTCGATGATGCTCCCGGATCGCCCTTTCACCATCGGCCAAGGCTTCTGCTGGTCCTTCTCCAGCCGGCTCGACGGGGCCGTGTAATCCGGCGGAGTGATGACCGTGCACTCGGGCAGGAGGATTCTGCAGGAGTCGTCGAGAAAGGGCCAACCAAAGGCCGGATGGTGTCCCCACATGAAATCGAGCACTTCCCCTGATTCATTGCAGACCGTCTCCTCGAGGAAAAGCGCAGCGGATTCGGCGGACAGAGTCAGTTTCTTCTGCAGGTGAAAAGGGGTGCGAATGGTACGGACCGAAAATGAGACAGAGACCTCGTCCGGGTCGTCACGCTCGATTCGATAGTCCCACGGAAGCAGGCATACTTCACCGTGGATCCCCAGGGCTGCGCCCCGGTAAGTGCAGTCCATTCCGGCGCTAGGAAACAACTCCTGCCAACCGCCAGGATAGTAATCCAGAAAAGGACCAGCAGGGTTTGGGCTCGTGGGAATCGTTCCGGTATGTGAACGGAGCCCGGCGTAGCTGTGCCACATGAAATCGACATCGAGGGGTTTGTACAGAAATTCGATGATGTCCGTGCCTTTATCGGCGACGATGACTATTCTCAGAAACCGGTTTTCCAGACTGACCATCCGGTGTCCCCGAAAAACAAACTCATGAATCCTGGCGCCCCAATTTCGGTTATGTGTGTAAAGATCGTGCAAGTCCACCCTCCTTATCGTTGGCTGCCCGAATATGACGGCTTGCTAGTTATGCCCTTGGCGCGACGACCTGTCAATCCGAAAGGCGCGGATTCCGATCGTTAATGAGGCAGGCCTCGTCCGTGCGTCGCTTCGTTGTGCGGACGTCGAGGCTGGATCCTGCTGTTGCCAAGTGGGCAGCCTGATATTGGCCACCACAACCCTGTTCGAGTAGAAGGGACACTCCCGGCTTACGGCTGGTGACCCAGCCGGAACCAGTTGCCGT
>JBHGBF010000078.1:0-19816 GCA_041946865.1 Acidobacteriota bacterium
AGCACCGGCCTCTCTCCTCGTTGCTGCCACACTCCCAACAAAAAACTGAGGGGTTACCCGGGCTTGCCAGGCCGGTTTTCGGGCCGACATAGCTGAATTGTCAAGGAGAAGGAAGCCTGACTGACAGAAAATGTAAATATTTTCTTACACAAAAAAAGGACTAAATCCATATTTAAGCGGCAAATAGCGAAAGATAGAATCGTAAACAGGAAACGGGAAAAATTCCCCTACTCGGTTAAAGGAGAACGAGAGAGGTGAAGACCATGCTGGAAGTGATGAAATACAAAGACACGATTCAGGAAGCAGCTGCGGAATGCGGATGCCGGTTCTTGTCGGTTTCAGAAGCCCAGGCAGGTAACGGGTGGACGAGGTATAGAGTCGAGTATCATCGACCGTCGGGCCGGCGCGAGCGGATTTTCATCTATCTGTTCGACAAATCGACAGAGGCCTCGGTAAGGGATGACGTGGTCCGCGGCATCCGCTACCAGGAAGAACTTTCGGCTCAGATCGCTGCGACAGTGGCGGAATCGGCCTAGAGGCTCGCTTCGGCAGCAGCCCGCAGGTTGACCCGCTACAGCCGAAAGGTCGTCTGTCTGAAAGCCATCAGGAACGAGCTGCCGCTATGAAGCGGTGACCGTCTCCGGAAGGGAGTAGATCAGTTCTTCCGGCTGGCCCTGCTCACCGATTCGGTAAATGCCGGTGTCTGTCAGTCGGACGGTCTGAGAGTTCCATTGCTGATCGCGCAGCTCATCGAGTAAGGTATATTCTAGATCCTCGGCAGTCCATGCTTTGCCGTTCTTGTCAATCAAGACGGTATCGGCATGGAGTGTTCGAAGCGCCTTAATCAAATCCATACTTCTATTTTCCACCCGGTTCGGTAGCAAAGAGAAGTCCTGCCGGCGGCCCCGTGTTCGTCAGAACTGATTGTGCTATCCTCAGGGGCGAACTACGAGGTACGTTGATGGACTCTGACAGATTGTTACGTTCCCTGATTCGCGGCGCCATGCGTGGCAAGAGGCACGACCGTTCCCTGCGCTTTCTGACCGGAGGACGGAGCTCGTTTCTGAACGCCAGCACGCTGCTTGGCGCACTCGGCGTGGGTTGGGGTCTGTATGAAACCCTGAAGGCGAAAACGACTGTGCCCGGAAGCCTGCCTTTCCCGAACGCTCCGCGACCGGCTCAAACCGTCCCTCCACCCTTGCCTGCGCAGGGAACGGACCAGGTTACAGATCCGGCGGGTGTCCCCCCGGAGTTGCTCCGTCTGGTCCGGCTCACGATTTCGGCTGCCAGGGCTGACGGAGAATTGTCCGACGAAGAGCGCCGGCAGATTCTGGAGTATGCGAGAGAGAGTAACGCCGAGACCTTGGTTGAAGACGAGTTGAGTAACCCGAAATCCCTCGCGGAGATCGTGTCCGGTGTTCTGGACCCGGATCTGAAGCGGGATATGTATGTCCTGGCGTTCAGCATAGTTCACGCAGACGAGGGGGTATCCGGGGCAGAACAGATCTATCTCGCGCAGTTAGCATACCAGCTAGGACTGGATCAGGAGACAACCGCGCGTCTGGAGCAGGAGACACTGGCGCAGATGTCACAGCCGCAACCGTAAGCGCGAACGTGTGTGGCGCGTCGACTTGTGAGGTGCCGATCGTGGGGAGGAGAGCATGGCTAACGATCAACAATGGTATATGGCTATCGGCGGGCGTCAAGTCGGCCCGGTCGGTGAGCAGGAGATTATCTCAAACCTTCGTAACGGAAGCATCGATGCTAAGACGCTGCTTTTTACGGCCGGCATGACGAACTGGACGCCGTTGAAGGAAGTGCCGCAGTTCACCGCCTACCTGGGCACTGTCAAGTCTCCTGCCGGCGCTGTCGCTCAGGCACCCGCCGGTCAGGCGTACGCACCACCTGCTGCCGAGGCCTATCAACCGCAGGCAGGAAGGCGGGCCCACGAAATTGATCACAAGATATACGGCGAGGAGATGCAGTTCGTGGAGATCGAATTGGACCCGGGAGAAAGCGCGGTCGCCGAAGCCGGAACCATGATGTATATGATGCAGGCCATCCAGATGGAGACGATTTTCGGCGACGGCAGCGGACAGCAGCAACAGACAGGTTTCATGGGATCCCTGCTGGGGGCGGGCAAGCGGATTCTGACCGGTGAGAGTCTCTTCATGACGGTTTTTACAAACCAGGGATACGGCAAACAGACGGTCGCCTTCGCCGCGCCGTATGCCGGAAAAATCCTGGTTATGGATCTGGCGGCGCTTGGCGGGCAGCTCATCTGCCAGAAAGACTCGTTTCTGTGTGCGGCTCGAGGGGTATCGATCGGTATCGCTTTTCAGAAGAAGATTGGAGTCGGGTTGTTCGGCGGTGAAGGCTTTATCATGCAGCGTCTGGAGGGCGACGGCGTCTGCTTTATCCATGCGGGTGGTACGGTTCACACCGTTGAGCTGCAGGCAGGTCAGACCCTGCGTGTCGATACCGGGTGCCTGGTCGCGCTGCAACCGTCCGTAAACTACGACATTCAGTTTGTGGGTAAGATCAAGACCGCGCTTTTTGGCGGAGAAGGATTGTTCTT
Organism: Acidobacteriota bacterium; assembly: GCA_041946865.1. Classification (GTDB taxonomy): domain Bacteria; phylum Acidobacteriota; class UBA6911; order RPQK01; family RPQK01; genus RPQK01. The sequence continues at coordinate 2,579 of JBHGBF010000078.1, forward strand.
TGCCACGCTGACCGGTCCGGGTAAGGTCTGGCTCCAGTCGCTGCCCCTCAGCCGGCTCGCCGATCGCATCTACAAAGCGGCCCCCTCGGCCGGAGGGTCCCGCCAGGGCGAAGGCAGCGTCCTGGACAAAGCTTTCGGCCTGGGTAACCTGATTGACGGAGAGTAGCCAAGACGAGTAACGCTTGACACTGTGGACGAAACGGACCACGCGGACTTAAGGACCGATGGTCGGTCCATTTGAGTCCTACTCGTCCACAGTGTCCCTAAGCTCTCATTAATCCCTCGCCCCGCCCGCCTCGCTTCCCTCCCGCCTTGACCCAAGGTACTCTGGAATCAGTATGGCAAACCGCGCGGGCAAACGGGAAGGTCGGCTGGTTATCGTCTCCAACCGTCTTCCCATGGTGCTGCGGAAGCGAGGCGGAAAGTGGAACGTGGAGTCCGGTTCCGGTGGGTTGGTCACCGCGCTCCTGCCGGTGCTTCGAGACCGAGGAGGACTATGGATTGGCTGGCCGGGGCTCACTGAGCAGCAGGCTGGCCCCGGCTTCGAAGACATCCTGGCAGAGGCCGGCCAAAGCGCCGGGTATCAGCTTGTCCCGGTCCTACTGTCCGAGCAGGAAAGAGACGGCTTTTACCTGGGGTTCTCCAACGAAATCGTCTGGCCGCTGTTTCACGACCTGCAGGTTCTCTGCAACTTCGACCCCGGGTACTGGAGGACCTACCGCCAGGTCAACGAAAAGTTCGCCGAGGTCCTGGCTGCTCACTGTCGGAACGAAGACTGCATCTGGGTTCACGACTATCACCTGATGACGGTGTCGGAAAGGCTGAGGGAGCGGGGCATCGAGGGTTCGATTGTCTTCTTTCTCCATACCCCCTTTCCCCCGCTGGATATCTTTCTCAAGCTGCCCTGGCGAGTTCAAATTCTTCGCGGTCTGCTCAATTACAGCCTGGTGGGTCTCCAGACACTCCGCGACCGGCGCAATTTCCTCCAGTGTGTTGAAAATCTTGTCACGGACGCAACGGTAGAGGGGGATGGCGAAGTCGTCACTGTCCGGTTGTCTGAAAGGGAAGTTCGAGTCGGGGTCTTTCCGATCAGCATCGATTTTGACGATTTTGCCAAAAGGGCGAGCCATTCAGACGTCGAAAAGAGGTTGAAGGCGATCCGAGAGGATATTCCAGGCCGCAAGATCATTTTGGGCGTGGACCGCCTGGATTACACCAAAGGAATTCCCTACCGCCTGAGAAGCTTTCAGAACGCGCTCGAACGTTTCCCGGACCTTCACAAGGCCGTCTCGTTCGTCCAGATCATCGTGCCGAGCCGTGAAAACATCCCGAAGTACAGCGAGTTGAAGACCGAGATTGACCAGCTGGTTGGGGAGATAAACGGCAAGTACACGCAACGCGGCTGGGTGCCTGTTCTCTACCTCTTCCGCAGCCTGACGCAAACCGAGCTGTTGGCCTACTACCGGGCTTCGGAGATTGCGCTTATCACCCCCTTGAAAGACGGCATGAACCTGGTGGCCAAAGAGTACTGCGCATCGACAATCGATGAGAACGGGGTTCTCATTCTAAGCGAGTTTGCAGGCGCAGCCGGTCAGATGAAGGATGATGCTCTGCTAGTAAACCCGTATGACATAGAGGGTGTCGCCGACGCCATTCACCAGGCCTACACAATGGATGCACGTGAGAAGCGCCGTCGCATGAGAAACCTCCGCCAGGGAGTCAAAGAGCAGAACATCTATGCCTGGGTGGACGGTATGCTCCGTGCGGCGATTTCCCAGGAGTTAAAGAGTTTTCCTGTCCTTCAGGACTATCTGCCTCAGTTCGAGGTGTAGGGGGAGCGTTCAGTAAGGAGGTGACCAATGATGGCAATAAGCGCCGGCAAGATGCGAGGGATCGATGCCGTTGCAGACGAGAACGGAGTCATCCGGGCGGCGGCTATGGACCAGCGTGGATCCCTTCTTGAATCGATAGCCAAGGCCAAGGGCATAGACTCGAAAGCGGTGACGCCGCAGATGATGTCGGAGTTCAAAACAGCCGTGATTCGCGTCCTCTCTCCGTACGCCAGCGGAGTTCTGCTGGATCCGGAATACGGTCTTCCGGCCAGCCAGGCGCGTAAAAGGGGCGTAGGGCTCCTTCTGGCTTACGAGCGATCCGGCTATGACAACACCCAGCCGGGACGGATGCCGGACCTTCTTCCCAACTGGACCGTGCGACGCCTTTTGGACGCAGGGGCCGACTGCATCAAGATCCTGCTCTATTACACCCCCTTTGAAGAGGCCTCGATCAACGAGCAGAAGCAGGTCTGGGTCGAGCGGATCGGGACCGAATGCGCCTTTCACGATGTCCCCTTTTTCCTGGAATTCGTTGGTTATGATCCGGCCGGAAACGATAAGGGCATCGAGTACGCGCGCCGCAAGCCGGAAATAGTGGCTCAAAGCATGGCTGAGTTCTCCAAGGAGTTCTACCGCGTCGATGTCCTCAAAGTAGAGATACCAGTCGATCTCCAATACACCAAGGGGGCGAAATCATTCAAGGGAGGGGAGTCGGCCTACTCGCGCGAGGAGGCGAAAGAGCACTATCGAAAGGCGGCCGAGGCTGCCCGCCGGCCGTTCATCTACCTGAGCGCCGGAGTCAGTAACGCACAGTTCCTGGAGAGTATTGAACTGGCGCTCGAGGCGGATGTGCGTTTCGCGGGCGTTTTGTGCGGTCGAGCCACCTGGAAAGAAGGGATCCCGGTTTATGCGCAAAAAGGGGTCGCGTCCCTGGAAGAGTGGCTCTCTCGGCAAGGCGTCCGAAACATCGAAGCGCTGAACCAGCTGCTTCGAGATGCGCACTCCTGGAGGGAATTCTACGAGCCGGAGCAGGTCAAAGCGAAATAGCGGGATGGCCTGCGGATCGGGAACCGCCCACTGATTATTCAGCTTGCAGGCTGCAGTAAGCGCGATTCCTGGATAGTTGTCCTATTCCGGGCGGGATCCGGACTCCTCGTCTCCCGAGTCTTCGTCCGATACTTCCGTTCCTTCGCCTTCGTCAAGATGTTGAAGGAGCTGACGCGCCCGCTCGGCGTCCTCAGGCCGGACCTGAATCTCGACCTGGCCCGTCATGGTGTTGAACCCTGATCCCAGTCGGCCGGCGCCGAACAGATCCTGAACGCCCTCATCCTTGGCGAAGAACTCTATGCCCTCAGCCTCCAGGATTGACCTGGCTACGAGGACGTCGGCGGGTTCGCCGGTGTCAAAGACCGTTACAAGCTCCATCTCCGGCTGGGGCTGCTCTTCCTCTGGAAGTCTCTCCACCAGCGGGACTTCGCAGTCTGAACAGATCGTGTAACCCTCGCGATACTCTGCTTTGCAGTTGGGACAGATCATCTTTCTCTCTTGGTTCAAAATACACCGAGGGGTGGAAAGAGAAAAGCTAAGCACCGGCATTTCCGCATCAGAGCCCTAGTCGGTCCCGTAAGTCACTTCCAGCCGGCGGACCTGGATAGCGGAAGCAAGGATGACCAGAATGGTCAGTCCGATAAAACCGGGTACTGAAACCCAGGCCGAAGTCGGCTCCGTAATGATGGCCAACGGGCCGGGCGGCAGAGGCACGGGACAGAGCGACTGCAGGTAGTGCACCACGCTGATTTTCTGCAGGAACGAGGGGAGCAGGAAGTTGATCGTCTCCCAGCCGAGGAGCAATCCCGCGGGGACGATCGGATTCCGGAAGTACAGACCCACCAGCAGGAACACGGCGCCGTAGCCGACGCAAGCCATGGCGGCGACACAGGCGTAAGTCACCAGGTGCTCCATCCCTGTGCTTTCCATAAAAAAGTCCTCCATGAATCTGCCGCCATACGGGAGGTAGACGAGGAGCAGGCAGGCGATAGTGCTTCCGACAAAAAACGTAATACTGGCAACCAGACCGCAGGCGTATTTCCCGACCACTAGCACCTCGCGCTTAACGGGTGACAAGAGGTAAAAGTGAAGCGTCCTTTCCATGACTTCCCGCCGGAACAAACCGGTGAAAATCGCCATGCATCCGAAGAAGATCGAGAACCGAAGGACGAAGGTCTGAAACATCACCGCGAAGATCATGCCTGCTTCGCCCGGTGTGCCCAGCTGGTGAGGGTCCAGAGGCGCGATCGCCCGGACGACGAGCAGAGCAACCGGGGCAAAGGCCAGAAAGTAAACGGCAACCAGCCGGCGTCCTACGAAGCTCTTCTTCGTCTCGAGCCGCATGATAGCCAGCACCTGTCTGAGCCAGAAGGACAACGAGGCCCAGACGTGATTGAGGCGATCCGCTAATGAAGTCGTCACAGTCTTCCTCCGTCGGTTCCGATCAGGTACTGATAGACGGAATAAACGTCGTCGTCGGCAGGCGACACGGCTTCAACGACCAGGTTGCAGTCGAGCACAATGCGATTGAGCATCAGGTAGAACTGGTCGGCATTGCGCGTACGAATCATCAATCCCTGGCCGTCTTCGTGAACCTTCACTTCTACGGCGTGGTCTTGCTCAAAAGCTTTTGCCGCCACGGTGGCGGGCCGATCGCAACGGACCATGATCTGCATCGGGTGCTCTTCCATTTCGTCCCGAACACCGTGGATGTTGCCCTCGGCGACCACGTACCCGTTGTTGATGAGGATCACGCGGTCGGAGATCATATCGACCTCGTGCAGAATGTGGCTCGATATCAGGACATGCGCCCCGTTGGCCGCGAGTTTCTGGAACAGGGCAATGACTTCTGCACGGGCCATGGGGTCGAGGCCGTTGAGGGGTTCGTCGAGGATCAGGACCTGGGGCCGGTGACTGATCGCCTGCGCCAGTTTCACCCGCTGGCGCATCCCCTTGCTGTAAGCCTGGATCTTGCGGTTGGCCGCGTCGGTCAGGTTAACGGTCTCTAGCGCCGACCAGGCCAGCTGCTGCGCCTCTCGATCTCCGTAGCCATAGATCCGGAGGTAACCATAGATAAGCTCCAGCCCGGTAAGCCCCTTGGGAAAAGCATCGAACTGGGAGCAGTAGCCGAGCTTGCTGTACATGAGATCGGGATCCTCGACGGTAAGCCCCAGAACCCGGACGCTGCCCTTGGTCGGCCGGAGGAGGCCGCAGATCAGGTTCAGAAGCGTGGTCTTCCCGGCGCCGTTTGGACCGACGAGACTGGTGATGCCAGGAGGAATGGACAGGCAGACGCGGTTGACTCCCAGGACCTCACCGTAGAACTTGGAGACATTATCGAGGATGATCTTGTCTTGATCCGTCATGACCGTACCACCTCGTAGGCCTTGAGCTTCTTCGAGAGGAGCAGCAGGCAGACGCCGCAGAAGCAGAACAATCCGGCAAAAGCGCCCCAGACGGGAAGCGCCTGCGAATCAGGTGTTCCTTCACCCCGGAACAGCCAACGCCAGGCAGTATCCATCAGGAGTCCGATGTTCATGAGTGACCCCCACCGGGTGAAGAGGATCTCATTGACAAGAGCTCCGAACCCACCCCCGACAATGAACACTCCGAAAATCAGAGCCCCGGCAATCGGTTTCCACCGGACCCAAGCCGAAAGCGCAATTGCGAGCAGGGAGATGACCAGCATCCACAGCCAGGCGCCCGTAAAAATGGCGACCTCCAGCCGCAAGTGTTCCCAAAGCCAGGCAATTCCGGCCATTTTCGCCTGAAAGAAAAACAGGCAAGAGAGCGGGAGCCAGGTAATCGCCGAGAGCAGAATGAGGAGCGCCGACATCTTGCCCAGAACATAATCGCGTCGGGTGAGCGGACGGCTCAGGTAAAGCGGCAACGCATTGTTCGTGAGATCCGGCGAAATCAGGCCCGGACCGACCAGCACCGCCAGAATGAAACCGAGCGACGATTGAATATAGAGAAGGACCTGGAAAAAGGCCGCGTCAATGGGGATCAGCTCGTCGATCGAGACCTGCAGGATTTGCAGAGCCTTGGCGTTGTGCTGCAGGTAGATAAGGACGGCCGCACCCAGCGGAGGAACGAAGCAGATCAGAAACAGGGCGAGGAAGATCCGGGATCCAAAGATCCTCTGGTAAGCGTAGCGCGCGAGGATCAGAAAGCGGAGGGCGCTGCTGGTAAGCGGCCCGGAATAGGCTTGGTAGTTATGCTTGTAGACTGCCACGGTTGTCCTCCATCGCTTTCAGGAAAATGTCCTGCAGTGAATCCCGCTTGTAGTTCAGTCGGCGAATTTGAATCTCCCGCCTGGCCGCAAGGCAATAAAGATCGCGGATGCTCACCTGCTCTGGCAGTACCATCTTGATGCGCGAGGGGCTGTGGACGGCACATTCACAGCCCAGATGTTCCGCCATTTCTACAAACGGCTGTGAGTCGCCGAGGATCTCGAGTTCAAGAAACTTCCGGTTGGCCTTTCGTTCCTCTTCCAGGTTGCAGTAAACCACGATCTCGCCGCCTTTGAGGATCATCACCTCTTCGCAGCACTCCTCCACATCCCGCAGCAGGTGCGAGGAGAGGATCAAGGCCGTTTCACCCGTCGAGCGGATATCCTTGATCAGCGAAATCATCCGCTGCCGGGCGGGTGGATCGAGCCCGTTGGTGGGCTCATCCAGGAATAAGAGCTTCGGGCCGTGGACGATCGCCTGGGCCAGCTTGGCCATTTGCTTCATGCCAAGCGAGTACGTGCCCAGCTTCCGATAGCGGGCCTCGCCCAGGCCGACGTAGAACAGCGTCTCATGCGCGCGCTCCAGCGCGAGACTGGGGGGAAGGCCGGAAAGCTCGGCCATCATCCGGACAAATCGAATGCCGGTCATGTCCGAGATGAACGAGTCGTTTTCCGGCATGTAGCCGATCAGATGCCTGATCTGCTTGATCTCTCGGTGGATATCAAAGCCAAAGACCCGGGCGGTCCCGGCGGCTGGCTGGTAAAATCCGAGCAGGGTGTGAAGCAGGGTCGTCTTGCCGGCGCCGTTTGGCCCCAAAAGCCCAATGGCGCGGCCGGCGAAGCTCCCTTTCAGTCCCTTGAGAACCGTCTGCCGGCCAAATCGGATGCTGAGATTATCCAACTCGATCGTTGATTGCATTCTGATTCTTCCCGTTATCCCTTTACCCGTTGCCGGTTGCCCATTGCCGGTTGTCCGGTTAGATCCACGAACCAACCCTGAACGGGCACGAACAAAAGCGCTTTTGCTCGTGTCCGTTCGCGGTGGGTTCGTAGATTTCGCTAACTATTTCTCGATCAGTGCTTCCGGTGACACCCGTAGCATGCTGCCCAAGTTGCCAAAGGCAGCCATGGTCAGGAAGTTGAGACCGGGGAGGCCGCGTCCCGAGAAAACGATTTCATTGCTGCGACCCGAAATCACGATGAGTGTGGGAGGCAGCTTCGAGGCCGTATCGCGCAAATTCGAGACCTGTTCGGCCGTCAGGCCAGTGCCTTGTTCAGGCACATACTTCGCCAGCGAACCGACCAGCGGCATGAAGTTCTGATAGATGATCCCGGAGCACTCGTCACTGCTTTCAACCGGGAAAAGACCGCGGAACGTTGGCGACTTGGCCAGCGTGTACCCTGAGTTCCGGTACTGGATTGCCTGGGACAAGAGCGCCTGGCCGGGCGTCATGATCAGGTAGCCTTCCCAGTACATGTAGGTGATTTCCGGCCCTACGGCGGGAGTCAGCCGGTAAAAGCTGATACCTGCCGATGTTTCCGGCACCAGCGTCACGCCTCCCTTGCCGGTCTCCAGAGCTTCGGCGTTGATACCGGCGATCATCTGTTCGATCGTTTTCTGCAGGTGAACCGGATCGTCCACCTCGGCAACAATCTTCCAAGACGGCTTGGGCAGGAGCGTTCCGTCAACCGCGAACAGGAACTCGGTTCCCAAAGGCACGGCTACATCTTCGCGAATGTTAAGGCCTTGCCTGGTCTGGAAGTCGAGCAGATTTTCCCACCCGTCAGCGTCGGTGGACTGGAGGATCTCGGAGATCTCGTCGACGATTAGCGCCGGGTCTTTTAACAAGAAGCAGGCGGCTGCAAAAGCGTCGGGCGACACATACTCGAGGGCTCCCATCGGACCCGCTTCGCCAAGCCAGGCGGCCATCCCGCGACGCTGATGATTGAAGCTGAGCACCGCACGGCTCTGGAGCTGCCCGCCAATGCTCTTCTGCTCAAGGATCAACTGCTGAAAATTCCGAAGACCGAGTTTCTCGGTCACGTCTGCTTTCTGGTCGGCAGCCGTATTTGCCTTGGCTAGGAGCCGCTCCATGTCGGCCGCCAGGACCAGGCCGGCCCCTTCGGCATAGGTTTTGGCCAGTCGCTGGGCGAAGGCGCTGGCCGGAGCAGCGGCGACGTTCGCCACCGCGACCCTCTGAATCTCCTCGGCTGAAGAAGACACCACGAGGAGCCCCGGTTTCAGATGGAAGTAAAGCACGTCGGCTTCGGCGCCGGGAGCCTGTTGTGCCGGATTGTCGACCCAGACAGCCACTTCCTTCTGAGCCATCACATTCAGCTTGGCAATGTCGTCTTGCAGAGCTGTCCGGACCCCATCATAGTCCTTGACGTCGGCCAGAATAAGGAACCGTGAACCGGCTTCCGTGCCACCCACAGTGACGGCGATTTCCTGGCCGAGGTACTGACCGATCCGCCGCAACCGGGCAATCGCTTCTTCAGGAGTCAGGTCACTGCTCGACTGGTTCTTCTCCTGCCACCAGGCGCTGAGCTCCGGGTTCTCGTTTAATCTCTGGCGGAAGGCGTCAAAGGCTTGTCCGAAGCTGTCTGTCACGTTCGGGAGAGCGGCATAAAACACAGCGTCCTCGGGAATCAAGGGCAGGAGGTCCGACTGATAGCGAAGACCCGCCGAGGCGATGCCTTCGACGACATCCTGGCCGAGGGTGACAAACTCGCGCAGCAAGGCGATATGCTTGTCGACGTCTCGGCTCCAGCTGATCTCCTCGGCCACTGACGCCGGTCTCAGACTGGGATGGGTCGAGAGTTGCTGGCCGGGTCTCAGAACCCTGGTGTCCCGCCCCTGTTGGACCCATACTTCGCCCTCGATCACGGTGACTCGTGAACCTTTGGGGGCACGAGTCACCGAAAAGACCGTGCCTTTTACGGTCACACGACAGTCGGTGGTATCGACCGACAGGCGGCGGTTTTCCGCCTGCTTCGCAGCCTGGACGATGATACTGCCGCGACTGACGTGGATGATCGGCCCGCGGGAGCTGGAGTCGAGAAAGATTTCCGAGCGCTCTTTCATTTCGACCAGCGATCCGTCTTTCAACTTCAGGACCGCGTTCGAATCCCGGCCGGTACGGACGATTTCTTCCAGATTGATCTCCTGTCCGACTGCGATGGACTTTGTCAGGCTGCCGTCGATCTGTACCAGCCGTCCGTCGATCTGCTGCGCGACAGCGCTGAAGCTGCTATCGGTCAGGACGTATTTGTCAAGCAACAAGTACTGAACGAGGGCGAATGCGACGATCAGGCAGGCGGCGATAGCCCATTTGAAAGCCGGCCTCATTCCCGGCATAGTACGGGGGGCGGCGGTTGGGACCTGGGGTGAACGTTTCGCCCACAGCACCTTGCGGCATTCAACGCATTCGCGCAGGTGGTATTCCAGTAAGGTCCTTCGGGCGGGGTTCAGCTGGTGGGCCACGTATTCAGGGATCAAGGCCTGGTAATCGGCGCATCCCTGGATCCTGTCCACCTGGGCAGGGGCAATCGGGGATTCCTTCTGCATGGCCACCCACACCCTGTCCTGTGCCTGTTGAACCTCGTCCGCGCTGAGACTCTCGCTCTTCGCTTGCAGCAACGCCTCAGCGAGCACATCCTTGGGTTCGTTGTCTTTGGGTTTCATGATCTTCCTCCACGGTACGAGCTCAGGTCCTTTCGGAGACGACGGTGGGCGCGATGCAGCGTGACTGCCACAGTTCCCCAACTGGTTCCCAGAAGCCGCGCAATCTCAGTGTTACTCAAGCCTTCAATATGGCGAAGAACAAACATTTCGGCCGCTTTGGGATGCAGCTGAGCAAGCCCCGAGCGTAGGCGGCCAGCCAGTTCCGAGGAGGCTTGCCGGCTACCCGGGTCTGAGGACCGATCGGCAGACAGCCGGGAGGCAGCTTCCAACGGGACTTGCTTTTTCCGCTTACGCAACTGGTCGAGGGCCAGATTAACGGCGGCTCGCCGGAGATACTGGGCAGGAGACCGGAGATCGATCGCAACCTGCTGATGAAGCAGCCGAAGAAACAGGATCTGGAGAACATCTTCGGCTTCCATGCGGCTGCCCGTGATACGGAAAGCGGTCTGCAGAATCAGGGAGTGATGTTCCCGGAACAGTTTTTCGATGTCCCCGGGAATTCGCCTTTCCTCCACATTGAGGGCCACCTTCATCGAACCCATCCCTTTTCCGTCTCCTTGATCTAAAGACGACCCAGGAGTCTCAATATTAACGGCCAGCTTGATAGGTGCGTCGGGGGCCAGTTTCTTTGCGGGCATCACCAAGAGAATACGAAGGTAAAACACGGGAAGTTCAAGAAGGTATCGATCGACGAACCAACCCGAGCGAACACGGACAAAAGCGCTTTTGTCCGTGTTCGCTCGTGTTCGTGGATCGCTTTCAGAACAGCTTCCGCAGCTGCCTGGCCTTCTCTTTCAGGTTGCGCAGGTCCTCATCCAGCGCCTCCAGCCTTTTCGGCAGCCCGATCTTCTTCTGTAACGCCTCGTTCCCGATCTCCTGATTGATAATTCCGGACAGGAGCGCGGCCAGATCCAGCCGATGTTCCTTCTTCCTCAAGTCTCCGGTTAACTTGAAGGGCACGGTGACGTGATTGTTGTGGACCTTCAGGTATTGGGCCAGGAGCAGGGCCGGGAGACGAGTCGGCGCCTGATCACGTGAGGCCAGGCGAAGGTCGGCGAGCGTCAACTGACCCTCGGCGGTGTACACCCCTTGAGCCATTGAAAGGTCGAGATGCAAGTCGGCTGTTCCGTCGGCGTTCTCGATGGTATGCACGCGATCCCTGAGATAGGGCCTCAGGTTTTTCAGATCGAGCCTGCTGGCTTCCAGCTTAAGTTCAGCCGATTGATTCACGGCCTCCAGCCAACCAGTCAGGTGGGCGGTCCCGTCCGGCTGTCCTTTGATGATGCACGAGGCGTCGATCTCGGTTGCTCCGGCGGCCATCGGGTACTTCAGGTTCTGGAGCTGAACCTCAATTCGATCAAGAGCCAGCCGTGCGGGAGGACCAGAAACCGTCCGGTCCTCTATCTCCCCGCTGCCGGAGACGAGGGTGATTTGCTTGAAATCGGCGCGGGCAGAAGGCGGCACGGCAGGGCTATTGCGCGGCACGGCAGCTCCCGGCTTCTCCTCCGGTTGCCTGACAAGCCGGAACTGCGGTGACTTGATGACGAGCTGGCGAACCTCAATCTCCGGGTCGAGAAACGAAAGAAAGGTCGGATGGGCATCGACCGAGCGGGCTCCGATGCTGGTCACCAGGGAGACTCCGGACAGATAGCGAAAATCGGTCAGCTGGACTCGATTCCATGCCACCTGGACCTCGCCGATGCTGAGGCCCGGAATCCGCTCCTGGGCAAATTTCCGCATGAGGCGCGACAGGTTCAGCCAGAGTAGTCCAACGACCAGAACCGAGGCGACGAGGCCGACGACGAGAGCAATTTTGAGCCGTCTGGAGGACATCGGAAACTCAACCTTATTATACTGCCGTTGTCTTGTCTGTAAGACTAGTCTTACGGAAAAAAAGGTTTTTGCCCGATAGGCGGGGTGGGGCCGGAAGGGTAACCTTAAGACACTTTAACGGTCGACCTTTTCAGGCGCGAGTGGCACTGGGGAATAGCCACTCGCGCCGGTTTGACCTTTGGGCCTCATCCGACGCGAGTGGTTCGCGTCTAAAACGCAAAAGGGCTCCTCGATCCGGTGGAGCCCTTTTTTTATGCGTTGACGAAGCGCTTCAGCACGACGTACCCTCCTGCTTACATCTGCCCGGAGGTCGGTGTCGTGTACGATGAGGAGGCGCCTGTCGCGCCGGTCCCGGTCATGCTCGGGCTGGGATAGCCTTCTCTGGGATGACCGCCCTGCTCCCTGCGGTACTCCTCCTCGGTTCGCTTGTAGTGGTTTTCGAAGCCGGGGATTGCGCTTCCGAGATACTCTTTGAGCTTGGTGGCGCCGAAGCTGACCATAGCAGCCCGGATGGTGTCCAGCATATCCCACGTTCTTCGAAGCTCTCGAGAAGTGGCCGTCCTCTTTGGTGTTCGCCGGGTCTGCTGGAGGTGGCTTTCAGGCGTCCCCTCGCTTGAGCCGCTGTAGCCCTGCCCTGCGTAGGCTCCGGCGGCGAGCCCGGAGGTGAGAGCGGCTTCGCCCCTCGTGGCGGACCGCCGGCGGGGCATAGGCATCATGGTTCCCAGGAGCAAGCCGCCGCCGAACGCGATGCCCAGCGCTGTCATCGGTCGTTTCTCGACCTGAGCTCGCCAGTCCGTCGTGCTCTTGACTCGTTCTTCGAGGCGTTCGAGGTTCTCGCTCAACTCGCTTCGCTGCGTCTCGATGTGCTTTTTTATTTCGTCTGATCTTTGACCCACCGTGCATCCTCCTTTACGCTGGCGATCGTTTTCTGAGGCACCGGGCTGACGTCTCTGATTCTCTTGCGCCCGATCACAATGAAAGTCGTCGCGATGACGGCCACGATGAGACCCACGAGAAGTGGCCCCAGCCAGTCGGGGAGAACCGCTGCCAGCCCGTACACGGCACTGAGCAGCAGGAAACCGACAGCGTAGATACCGAGTATCAGCCCGGCGCCTAAGACCGCGATCGCCCGCAAGGCCTTTCTGGTCTCCTCGCCAATCTCAGTCCTCGCCAACCGCATTTCCGATCGGATAATCTCCTGCACGTTGGTGAAAATGTCCTGCAGGATTTGAGTGACCGACCGTTCCTCGGTTTCCAGCACGACTTCCCGCCCGGTCGGCGTGACTCCCCGGTCGGTCCGACCACCTGGAACCTTTGGGTCGCTCATATACTCTGTGCTCCTTTCTCCGGAATTCAGCGTCTGGTGCGGCGAAGCACCTGCCCGAGAAGAAAGCCTGCGGCGAGGGCGGTGATGAGCGACTGGCCGGGATGCCGTCGCACGAAGTCCTCGACGTCCGCCTGCATGTCGCTAAAGTCGTGTTCTCTCAGGTAGGTGGCGCTGCGTTCCATACCGCTGGCAACGCTGCGTGCCGCATTGTGCACCCTGTCCCCGCCCGGCAGCCGGTCGGCGGTCTCCTGGACTTTGGAGGCTGCCTTCTGCAGGCCGCCGGCCGCGGAAACCCGTGCCTGCTCGGCTTTGGTCTTGCCAGTCTCTACGGCTCTGTTCAATTCGCTCCTGGCGCGTGAGCCCATCTCCGAAGCCCTGCGCTTGGTCTCCTCGATCGTGCCGCTCGCCGTCTGAGCAGCCTGCTCACCGGTCGAACTCGTGCTTTTCGACGTGCGATTGTCGAACGTGTCCTGATTTGCCATAAAATCTCCTTCTCTTGAGTCTGCTGATACAGCGAACCGGTCGAATGACCCTCGGAGCGGGAATTGTCACAGGGAAAAGAAACCAGCCTCATGTCGCCCTGGGGGGCGTCGTCATCCGAACCCTTCAAGTCGCGTCCTGATAGAAAGCAACAACCAATCCGCCTGGCAGGTTGAAAAGTCTCTATACCAACATGTTAACTAACGATCTCTTAAATGAAAAGTGAGTGACGCCGTTTCTCCGGGTGGCCCCACACGCCGTCCCACCAGTGCCTTTTGCTGATCTTGTAAGTTGTCAATTTGCCTCTTAGGCTAGAGATTAGGGAAACTTTCAACCCTCCCTCTTAGCCTGACGGGCATTGGGAGCCGCTTTCGAGCGGCGCGCGAGACCCGCTGACTCTAATCCCAGTTCAGGCCTGATTTGACAACTCGCGGGAAGGTAAATTCGGGGTGAGCCGCACGTCCGTTGAACCAGACGTTGCCTATCAGACTCTGGTCGAAACCATGTCCTGTGGTGTGCTGGTGGTCGATGCCGAGACGAGCCAGATTTTGTACTGCAATGTTGCTTTCTCGGAGCTGTTCCTCACTTCGCCGGCGAATCTGGTGGGGGTCTGCCTGGTGGACTTGCTACGGCCGGAGGACCGCGAGCACCTGTCTTGGCTTCTCAGTCAGGCGACCCGGCGTCCAGCCAGAGCCCACATCACCCTGATGTCTCCGGCCAGGTCCGTGCTGACTTGTATGTCGTCCGCCCTTCTGCCCGGGGTGAATCCCCCGGCCTTAGGGATTGTCTTGAGCCCCGCTGTCGCGCTCTTCGAGTCGCCGACGCTGGCCGCGGCGATCCTTGACCAGGCCACCGAGGCGATTGTCCTGTGCGATCGGACCGGGCGAGTCACTCACGCCAACCTGACAGCCCATCGGCTGGCCGGCCGCGATCCCTGTTCGTTGCCTTTTGAGCAGGCTTTCCCCTTGAAGCGGCCGGTGGCTGGTTTCGGAATTCAGGCGCCGAGGCTGGAACCGGAGGAAATGTTCTCGTTCTCCGAGCTGTCCGCAGGTCGAGTAGTTCGTGGCATTCATGCCTACCTTCCGGTTGTCGACCGGAGAATCATGTTATTGCTCAGCGCCGGCCCCATCGGAAACGCACCAGATGAGAACCTGGGGACGGTCATCACGATGACCGACATCAGCCGTCAAATGGAGGCAGAGAATGCTCTGAGAGCGAGCGAGAACCGATACAGCCAGGTGGTGGAACAGGCAGAAGAGGGCATTTGTCTCTTGGACGCCTCCGGAGAGATACTGGACGCCAATCCCAGCCTCGGGCGCATCCTGGGATGCTCCTCCGAGCAGCTGATAGGACGGAAAATCAGGGATCTGACGTTCCTGAGCGAGCTCGAACCGGACCGGCCCCAACTCCAACTGGAGGCCGAACGCCGCACCGTGATCGGCGAGCGTCGCATTCAGCAAACAGATGGGACCCCGCGAACGATCGAAGGCAGTGCCAAGCTGCTGCTGCCCAACGGCACGCTCCTGCTCATCATCCGCGATATTACCGAGAGGCGCCTGCTCGAGAAAGAGGTCCTTGAGATCAACCGGCGCGAGGAACGACGGATAGGCCGGGACCTACACGACCTGCTTGCCCAGCAACTGGCCGGCGTCGGTTTCCTGACCAAAGTGCTCGAACAGAAACTGCAGTCCAAGGGGCTGGAAGAATCGAAAGACGCGCATCGAATCGGGGAGCTTGTTCGCGAAGCGGTGCTCCAGACCCGGAGCCTCGCCGAAGGTCTCTGCCCTATCGAGTTCAATGCTGACGGCTTGCCGACCGCCCTACAGGAAATCTGCCGATCTTCGCAGCGGATCTTTGACCTCCAGTGCCGTTTCGTGGCCTCGGATTCCCCTGTGCTCGCAGACGAAGCGAGCGCGATGCAGCTGTACCTCATTACCCGTGAGGTATTGAGTGCCTCGAAGCAGGCGGGCGCCCGCCACGTGACAGTCCGATTGGAAAGCGTCGAGGGCAGGATCAACTTGTGGATTGAGCATGACGGCCAGTCGCAGGGTGCGGAGAAGACCCTCGATATTGTCCGGTACCGAGCCTCCTTGATCGGCGCCGAGTTGAGTGTCAGGCGCGAGCCCAAGACCGTTCTGGTCCGCTGCACTTTGAAGCATGTGACATGACCGCCCCCGTCTCTACTCAGAATCCAGGGTCGCCATCGCGTACGGCAGCAGGCTCACCGTTGGCGCTACGTCCCTGGATCGAGCTCGAGCAGGACCTCCTCGACCTGGCGTGACTCCAGTCTCTGGATCTTCTCCAGGCGTTGCGACACCTTCAAAAGCCGGTCCAGATACACGTTCTCGCGCCCCAACCGGCGGGCCTTCCGGTAGTTCTCCTCGAAAACCTGCCTGATCCGGCCGTACGGGTAGCTCGCAGGCGCCTTCTGCACCAAGGCGTTCTCAACAATCACGTGGATCAACGCAAGTTTGTAGTGGTTCAGAGCAACGATGAGCCCGATTCCCGAGACCAGGATTACAGTCGCCGCAACGATGGTGGTTCTCTTCATAGTCCCGTGTAATTAGAGGAGCTTGAGCATTTGGAAGTAAGAATCGTAGTCGAGCGGAAGCCCGCGCCGGCAGGCATGGCCCACAAGCACGTTGAGGAAGAAAGCGCGTACGCAACGCGGCAAGAGCCTGGTCCGCCCCGTCCGCCCGTGGGCGTAGGGATGTTTGAAGTAAAACCTGAGGAGGTCCTCCAAGGCCTCGTCGTCGAGCCGCATGGCTTCTCGCAGCGAGAGGTCGACGATGCGGCGTGGCCAGCCGCCGACGATAATCGTTCGCGCGTTCAGCTGTTCCTCAATGGCCTCCCTGTTCTCCTCAGCTGCCAGGGCCTTCTTCCCGAGGAGCGCCAGGGCGTTTGGATAGCTGACGATCTGCGTGTGTACGTTCTCGGCGAGCGTCTGGCAAAAGGCGTAATCCGGGTAGTCCCTGAAAAACTGTCCGGTCAATTCGGGTACTGACTTGTCGTGAGCCGATTCGCCGATCACCTCTCCCATTTTATCAGGCATGCTAGAATCAAGTCCGTATGGTGACAGCAGTTTGCCTGGTCAGCGGCGGGATGGATAGCCTGGTCGCCCTGGCAACGGCCCGGCAAGAAACGTCCGACACCGCTTTGCTCCACGCCAATTACGGGCACTTGACCGAATCCCGCGAGCTGAAAGCCTTTGCCGATATCGCAGACTACTACGGCTCTTCGAAACGTCTCATCGTTGACATCGGATATCTGCGCGAAATCGGAGGGTCGGCGCTTACCGACCCTTCCATCGTCCTGCCTCCGGGCCAGGTTCACAGATCGGAAATACCAGTCTCGTACGTCCCTTTCCGAAACGCTCACCTTCTCGCTATTGCCACCAGTTGGGCGGAAGTCCTGGGTGCCCGGCACATCTACATCGGGGCAGTTGAGGAGGACAGCTCGGGTTATCCCGACTGCCGGGAGTCGTTTTTTCGGGCTTTTAACCGTGTCATCGGGGAGGGAACGAGGCCGGAAACCCGGATTGAGATCGTCGCTCCGTTGCTACATCTGAGCAAAAAACAGATCGTGGAGACAGGTACGAGGCTCAAAGTCCCATTTGAGCTGACCTGGTCATGTTACTGCGCTTCGGACCTTGCCTGCGGAAGCTGTGACAGCTGCCTCTTGCGCCTGAAAGGTTTCTCCGAAGCCGGAATTACGGATCCGATCCCGTACGCACGGTGAAGTGACCGGCACTGGACTTTGGCGAAAATAAACAGATGTGTGAACGTTTTTTACGCCGAAGGCG
>JBHGBF010000079.1:0-19764 GCA_041946865.1 Acidobacteriota bacterium
CGTGATACAGCCACACAGCAGCGGTTCCTGTTGATTCGTCTGTATACTTTCGCCAAAGTTCAGAGGCATCACCATCACTGTCCGGGCGCGTCTCTGTAAAACGTCGTAGCTGTAGTATAGTTCTTATTCCTTTTCAATCGGCTTGATCAAAGACCGCGGAAAGGCAGGGAAACGTGATCTTCATTGGAATTGATTGCGGGACGCAGAGCTTGAAGGCGATGGCTTGGGACGACTCCAACGGAACGGTGGCGTCGGCTGGTCGCGGTTATGACCTGATTGAAGGCTTGCCCCCGGGGCACAAGGAACAGCATCCGAGTCTCTGGATCCAGGCGCTCGACGAGTGTCTATTGGAGCTGCGCTCGAAGGGCCTGGACATGGGGGCGGTTGCGGGCATCGGGGTTTCGGGCCAGCAGCACGGCCTGGTGGTGCTTGATGACAGCCATCAACCGGTAAGACCTTCAAAACTGTGGTGTGACACGAGCACCGAGCCGCAATGCCGCCGGATCATGGAGGCCGCAGGCGGCAGGGCGGCCTACCAGAAGGAAATCGGAAACGGCCTGCCTCCCGGATTCACTGCTTCCAAGATTCTGTGGCTCAAGGAAAACGAGCCTGAGAACTATCGCCGGCTCCGCCACATCCTTCTCCCTCACGATTATCTGAACTTCCACTTGACGGGGGAAATGGCGGCCGAACCGGGTGACGCATCGGGAACCGGTTACTTTCGAGTCCGTGAGCGGGAATGGTCGAAGGCGGCGCTGGGCTGGATTGACCCCGATCGCGACCTTTTGGCTTGTATACCGAAGCTGATTCCTTCCTCGGCGCCTGCCGGACAACTCCGAGGCGAGCTGCAGCGGCGATGGGGCATGTCGTCGAAGGTCGTGGTGAGCTCCGGAGGCGGCGATAACATGATGGGGGCCATAGGATCCGGAAACGTCAAGCCGGGGATGGTGACGGTCAGCCTCGGCACGTCCGGCACGCTTTACAGTTTCAGCGCCTCGCCTGTGATTGATCCGCAAGCCGAGATTGCGGCGTTCTGCGACAGCACCGGCGGCTGGCTCCCGCTGGTTTGCACGATGAACGTGACGGTTGCCACCGAGATGGTCCGCGGCGGTTTTCTTAACGTCGGGCTAAGCGAATTCAACCAGATCGTCGAAGCCGTCAGGCCAGGCGCCGATGGCCTGGTTCTCGTGCCATATCTTGAAGGCGAGCGGATGCCGAACGTGCCGGAGGGGACGGGTGTCCTCCTCGGCTTACGGCCCTCCACAGCGAGCCCTGGTCACCTGGCCCGCGCCGCAATGGAAGGCGTGACTTTCGGACTGTACTACGGCATGGAAAGGATGCAGGAGCTTGGCATCCTGCCCTCGGAGATCAGGCTGATCGGCGGAGGGTCGAAGAGCAGGGTTTGGCGGCAAATCGTTGCCGACGTCTTTGGCACCCCGGTGGTTTGCCCGGAGAGTCAGGAGGGTCCGGCTTTTGGGGCGGCCCTGCAGGCGCTCTGGTGCGTGTCGGGCGAGGCCGCGGGGGATATTATTGATCGCAGCCTCAAGCTCGACGAATCGACCCGGCATTGTCCTGAAGAATGCAACCGAGCGGTCTATCAGCAGCTCTACGCCCTTTACAAAGACTTCAGCCGAGATCTGATCAATAGCGGCGTCTTCGAGAAGCATCGGGCGCTGATTGCAGGCTGATGATCCCCGAACCAACCCGAACGACCACGAACAAAGCTGCTCTTGTTCGGGTTAGCTTGTGTTGGTTTTCGTGGATCATCAGCTATCCAGCAATTCGCCCCTCAGCACGGTGACCGCCTGGCCGCCGATCAGAACCCGGTCTCCGCGCACACCGACTCTCACGACACCTCCCCTGGCGGAGGCCTGATATCCCACTACATCGTTCTTCCCGAGCCGGGACGCCCAGTAGGGACCGAGCGTACAGTGGGCGGATCCGGTCACCGGATCTTCGTCCACCCCGTAAGCGGGAGCGAAGAACCGTGAGACAAAGTCGAACTCCTTGGTGTCGGCGCGAGCCGTCACAATGACTCCTCGGGGTCCGGCCTGCTTGAGCAGCTTGAAGTCCGGTTGAAGCTTTCGGACGATGGCTTCGGACTCCAGCTCACAGAAATAGTCGAAGCCGTCCCGGCCCGTGTAGCGGAAGGATTGGACACCGAGGCCCTCGGCGAGGAGCGGAGAAGGCTCGACGGGCTGGGGAAAATCGGCGGGGAAGTCCAGTTCGATCCAATCGCCTCTCTGACTGGCCCAGAGCTTGCCGCTCAGAGTCTCGAATTCGGCCCGGGCGCCGCGGGGCAAGTGGCCGTCTTCCCAGAGGACGTGAGCGCTGGCGAGCGTGGCATGGCCGCACAGCTCCACTTCTACTGCCGGCGTGAACCAGCGAAGGTGAAACCCCGTGCCGCGCCGGACCAGAAACGCCGTTTCCGACAAATTCATTTCTCGAGCTACGAGCTGCATCCAGGCCGCATCACGCGGCTCATCCAGGACACAGACACCGGCGGGGTTTCCCTTGAAAGGAACGTCCGTGAAAGCATCAACTTGGACAATTGCGGTTGGCATAGGGCCTAGTCTAGCAGAAGCGGGTTCGGCCAAACTGGTGTGTTAAATTGTTTCTAATGCTCAGACTCTCCTTCCTTCTCAGTATGGCCTCCTTGTGTCTGGTCATCGCGGCCGGCGGGTTCCCGCGCGAGTCCCGGGCGGAAGACACGAGCGCGGCCAGGCAGGATCTGATCAAACGAGGGGCGGCGGTCTACAAGACCCGTTGCCTGCTCTGCCACAACGCGGAAGGCAAATCCCCGAACAAGCGGCTGCGCTTTGCCGACCATGAATGGAAGCATGGCCGGAAACCTGAGCAGATCCAAAAGGTGGTTGCGGACGGCCTCAAGGGGACCGCGATGATGGGCTTTAAGAACCGCCTGAAAGAGGACGACATCAAAGCGGTCACCGCTTACATCATGGACCTCAGCGAGAAATCGAAAGAGTAGGATCAGTCAATGCCTCTTCACGCAAGACAACTATTTGGGAGGTCGAGGTAGAGTGCGGGAAGAGGGCGCGCGCATCGGAGCCGGCCGTAGCAGGTTTTTTTTATCCACGAACCAACCCGAACCAACACGAACCAAGACGTGTGATGAGGGTCATTGTTCGTCTTGGTTCGTGTTGGTTCGGGTTGGTTCGTGGATAAAAAATCAGGCGAAGGTATGCTCCACCAGGATCTTGACACCGATTGCCAGAAGAATGACCCCGCCGAGAAGCTCGAACCGCTTGCCCACCATTCGTCCAAGAACATGGCCAACGGCGGAGCCGACGAGCGTCAGGAAGAATGTCGTCACTCCGATAACCACAACCGGATCGAAGATCGACGATTCCAGGAAGGAAAGGCTGACACCGACGGCCAAGGCGTCAATGCTTGTGGCGACCGAGAGGGCGAGGATCGTGCACAGGCTGAGGACGCCACAGTAGACGGTGGGTTCGTCGCTTGAAAATGACTCGTACATCATCTTGCCGGCAATGGCGGCAAGCAGGGAAAAGGCAACCCAGTGGTCGATAGCCCCGACCAGACTATGGGCGAGACTGCCGGCCGACCAGCCTGCCAGCGCCATCAGGCCTTGGAAACTCCCGAAAAAAAACGCGAGGACCAGCGCCTGCAGGAGTTTCGAATAGCGGTCGATCACACCGTTGCTCGCCGAAACGGCAAACGCGTCCATCGATAGGCCCACGGCAATCAGCATTAACGAACCTGACGGCATCTTCCTCCTTCCGGCTTTGAGCGGAAGATGATACCGGATTCATGGGGAATTTTGAATCGACTCGTTAGTTTTTTTTGAGCCGGGGTCCAGCCAACGGGTGACATGTTATCCGTCTCATTTGGCCTTCAGCGAGGGGGTGCGAGCCGGCCAGACTACTCGATCGTGAAGCTCGTCCGGCCTTCCGCGGTCCTGCCCGCGATTCGGTCGGCAACATTCGCCGTGAGCAGGTATTTGCCGGCTGGCAGCCCTTTCAGCTCGACGTAGCGGGCGATCGAGAGGGAGTCGGGCGAGGTAGCCCGGCTGATGATATATTCGGGGAGAGTCAGCCGGTCCTTGGCGCCGTACCGCTGCAGCGCTATCTGCACGGCAAGTTTCGGGTTCTTCGATGGTGACATCTGGAAATTGTAGACGTCAAAGAAGAAGACCAGCTTGTCGCCGTTAGTGAAAACGCGACGTGCGACAGGCAGGACGCGGGTCCCGTTGGCCGTCAGCAATTCGCTGCCAGTGATCCTGCTCTTCTCGACGTCCTTGCCGAGAACCAGGGTGCTCAGCGCCAGCTGTTTCGAGCGTTCGGGGATCTGGATGGAATTCTCAACGAGGCCGATCTTGCCGGTCCTGACGTCCTTGATGACGACTTCGACCGTGTACACGCCGGGCAAGACGTCGAAGGCATTGGAAAAGCTGATACTGCCCTTGCTCAGGACTTCGGATTCAGCCGGCAGCAGGTGAAGGTTGACGGGGGTCCCGAAGCGCTCGATCACGTGGCCGGCGCCATCGCGGATCAACCCGATGACATCGAGTCTTCCCACGTGTTTGCCGGTTGCGCCGCCCTGGACGGAGCTGGCCTCCGTCTCAATCTCGAACTGGATGGCGGAGGCCGGGACTTCCAGGGTGACCAGGAGCCGCTGTTCCGGCTTCTCCACCTGGAAGTTATCCAGGCGCATGAAGGTCGGGATTTCGAGTGGCCTCTCCCTTGTCTCTGCGGCCCGCAGCATCTGGAACTGTTCAGTGCTCACGGCTTCCAGCCCGGAAGGGACTGCCTGATACCCGTTACGCGCCCTAACCGTGGCGCCTTCCCGCTTCACCTCCACCCTGATCGTCCGGAAATTCCCGTCAAACGTCTGGTTGGATGGCACGTAGGTGAGGAGGTAGTAGCTGCGGATATCCTCGTCGATACGCTTCATCCCGAGGTGCAGGTCGTTCGTATTGCGGATGGCGAAGCCGCCGGTGGCGCCTGAGACATACCGCAGAGCGGTATCTCTGAGATCCGAGCCGACCTGCCGCGCCCGGTCGAAAAGCGATTCTCCGCCGGTCGCGTATTTCCGCCGGGCGCCGGTCGCGGCTGAAATGCTGGACAGCTGGCCTGACGGCGCGTACTCGCTGGAAGTAGGCTTGGGCATCAGCCCCTGTGAATCGATGCCGTAAATGGCGAGATTCGCGCGGTTGGCAATAGCGACAGTTTGCTGGAGGTCGCGTTCCATCCGCCCGCCCACGACGAATCCCTGGGAGAACAGGATCAGGGTCTTCCGGCCCTCCACATGCTCTACGCCGCGGGCAATGGCGGCGATGGCGCGAAGGACGGAGCGTGCTTCCCGCTCCGCCAGGTAAGAGCCCATGCGGTAAAACGCGTTTTGAATCCGCTCGGCCGACATCAACTGCGCCATCTCCGATCCCTGAGACTGGGCCGCTTGCCCTGCCGCCCGGGCGGCCTCGAACGAGCCTCCGCCCCCGCCTGCGCTGACTTCGCCCGCTTGGGCCAGCGCTTCCGCTTGTGTGGAGCTCAGACCCGAGCCTGGGCTGTCCTGCGCCATTGACCGGCCGCCGACATCTCGAAGCCGCAGAGCCTCGAGCAGCGTTTCTTTATCGTTCGTGAAATCCGCCAGGAAACGGAAGGAGGAACTGAGGGCAAAGATTGCGACCAGGTCATTCGGCTTCAGGTTTTCACGCACGTACCTGGTCGAAGCTTCCTCCACCAGCTTCTGGTTCTCGAAGTCGGTCGTTGCGTAGTCGAGGAGGATGACAATCAGATTGGGTTTGGCGACCTGGATTTGCGTTGAAGCGGCCGGTGAAGGGGCTTGGGGCGCGTCCTCCGGTTTCTTTTCCGCGGCGAGGCGCTGTTCCGGTTGGAAGACCTGAAAGTTCTCGATCTTCTGCGGCACGTCGTCCTCATAGATAGCGAAGTCTTCCGGTCGGAGTCCATGGATGATCCGGTTGTTCTTGTCCGTAACGACAACATCGACCAGCACGGTCATCCCGCCGCCCTTGAACGAAGGTGGTTCCTGAGGACGAAGCGCGATGAGGGATGCACCCAGAAAAGCCAATAGCAGCGGCCACTTACGCATGATGCTCATTATAGCAGCGTTATGATTTGATCGTGAGGCTTTCCCTCCCGGTTTGCGCGCGGCGCGCAATGCTTTAACAGCAAGCGGCAAGCGGAGTGAAGCCGGCGTTACTTGAAGACGTGAATTTGCCCGTTCTGGAACGTCCCCAGCCGCAGGAGCCGGGTGTTCTGACCGACTGCGTCCCACCGTACGATCCCGTTTGCTCCTTCCCAGCCCGACAGCTGCCGGATTGCGTCGCGAATGCGGGCGCGGTTGAGCCCGGCTTTCCGGATTGCCTGGGCCAGCAGGTGGACCGCGTCGTAGGTCTGGACGGCGGCGAAGTCCGGAGAGCGTCCGAAACGGGCGAAGAACTTCTGGCTGAAGCCCCGCTGCCCTGCTGACTCCCCATCCAGCAGCGGAAAGACTGCGCCGTCCGCTTCGGTGCCCGCGGCCTCGATAAAGGCACGGCGCCCGAAAGCGCAGCTCCCGAAGATCCTGGCGGCGTTTTTCGACTCCTTCAGGGTCCGGACGATTTGAGCGCTGTCGATTGGATTTGCGACCACCAGAATGGCGTCCGGCCGTGTGGCTGCCAGGTCACGGGCCGCCTGAGCAATGTCCGCCTGGTTTCCGCTCCTTACCTGCACGTCTCGGGATGGAGTAACGCCGCGCCTGGCCAGGAGGGACTTGAATTCCCGGGCGGCCAGATGCGAATCGTGGTCATTGGCGGAGATTACTGCGAGTCGGCCGCTTCTGCCCTTCAGAATGTCCTCGATCCGCGCGCACAGAAGCGGGGCCTGCAGCTGATCTGCGGGCAGCATCGAAAACATCCAGGGAACGTAAGCGTAGTTGACGGTCTTGTCCGTACTGGATGCACCAATCAGGGCCAGGCGGGCCTTGGTCGTCACTTGCTCGACCAGGTGTGTGGAAGGACCGTCGATTCCGCCGATGAGCGCCCACACGCGCTGGTTGTACACGAGGCGCGTCACATCGCTGATCCCCGAACCCCAGGGGTTTTCGGACCAGGCGGGGAGGAGGCGGAACGGCAGCCCTCGATAGCCCCCTCCGGCATTGACTTCCTCCAGCGCAAGTTGGGCCGCCAGCCACAGGTCCCCGCCCAGCGGATGGCTGGGATCGCTTGGCCCGAAGTAGCCGATTCGGACTTCGCTGACCTCCGGTTCGGGCACCTCGCGGCCTGGGCCGGGGTAATCCAGTTCTTTCTTCCGGCCGTCGTAATGGGGTTGTTGGGCCAGGAGCGCGGGTAAGACGACGAGAAGGACGGCCGGCAGTACTCTTCCATTCATATGGGCCAATGGATCTCGGGCTGGTGTTCCCCTTACCGTGTCCCGTTGCTTTCGCTATTGACCCGGTCCCGCGGGGCGATGTAGCCGCGAGGGATACCGAGTTCGGCGCGGGAGTAGTAATTCCAGCGGCCGTTTTCGCGCTTCCCCACATAGACGTCCCCGACATCGTCCAGGCAGGCGCTCATGATGATGTCACCCGTTACGCCAGGCCAGGGCGCCGGCAGATAAGCAAGGACGTCGCGGATCTTGGCGCGGTTCAGTCCGGCCACTTGAATGGCCCAAATCAGCATGTTCATGCCGTCGAAGGCATGGGCCGAATAAGTGTCAGGCTCCATGCCAAAGCGCTTCCTGAATCTGTCCCTGAAGCCCGCGAGATTCGGGTCAATCCGCTCGGGGTTCCACGGGTAGGCGCAGATGACACCTTCGGCGTTTTCCCCGGCCAGCTTGACGAACTCATCGGACAAACAGCGGTCGCATGCGAAATACGGCTGCTTCATCTCCATTTTCCGCATCTGGTTCAGTATCAAGGCCCCATCCGCCGCATCGCCCCAATGCACCACGGCCTCTACATCGGCCTTCTTGATGCGCTCAAGCTGCAGGGAGAAGTCGTTCTGGCCCACCTGGTACGCCATCTCGATCGGTACCGGCCGGCCGAGCCTCCGGCTGCCGTCGTTGAATTCCCGGATGCCGAATCGCCCATATCGGTTGCTGGCCCGGATAACGCCCACTTTCTTGATGTTCAGCTTTCGGTAGAGATAATCCACCAGCAGGTAAGCCTGCTGGCGATCGTCACCCATGTTCCGCATCACCCAGGGGATATTGGTCTCAATAAAAGTGGGATCTGAGTCACCGGTGTTCATGACCGTGACTTCCGCTTTCAGCGCTACCCGGATGGCAATGTGGCTGTTGGCGCCGTCGATCGTTCCAAGGATGGCCCAGACGTTGTCCTTGTAGGCCATTTTGACGATCTCGTTCCCGGACGATCCCCACAGCCCGTTGTCATTGCTCACGACCAGCTCAAACGGGATCTTGCGCTTGAGGTATCCGCCCCGGGCGTTGGCTTCTTCAACCGCCAGCCGGCTGCCGCTCAGCATCTGGATTCCCAGGGCTTCTTCGTGGCTCTTCCCGCCGGTAGCGGCTGAAACGGTGGACATGATCGGACCGATGAAACCGATTTTCACGGTATCCAGATGCTCGGGTTCCGGAATGCTTCTTCCCGGGCCGATGTACTCCATCTGGAGCAGGAAATGTTCCTTGAACGGTTTCAGCCCCCCGAATGGCTCGACGTCCATGGGTGTGGCGGCGTAGTTTTCATCTTTCTTAATCGGGAGTGCCGGCGCCTGGTAGTACTTCAGGCCGTTGATCTTACCGAGCAGCGCGCGGGCTTCAGGACTGTCGAAGGGGAGGAATCCTGGCCATCGAACGCCGTCGAGCTCCGAGGCGGCCATACCGGCGAGGCCGGCGGCAAAGAAACCCGCCATCGCTACAGACCAAACAGCAGTGCGTCTCATCGGTCACCTCCCTGCGTGCCTGACGTCGGGGCGGCGGGCGAAAGCTCGGTGGTGACTTTCCCCGGTTCCCGCTCCTTCAGGCCTGCGTAATAGCCCTCTCCTATACCCCAGGCCAGGCCTTTACCGGTTCCGATCCATACGTCATTGCCGTCCACGTCGGCACAGATGATGAAGCTCTGCGGCACGTTGACCGGCCCCTCGATCACCTCGAGGACCTCTTTGCCCCGGGTGACCACCGCCTTGCCCGTTCCGTCCTGGTTGCGGGTGTAGGCCACCCAGGTATCCGAATCGAAGTCCATGCAGGCGCCCAGGCCCTTGTCCGTGCAGAACCAGGCTTCAGTGGCGCTGCGCGCCCGGATGTTGTTGTTGAAGTCACTCGGAAGGCCGCACTCGTGAGCGAAGAAGCCTCGCCAGTGGCGTCCGTCATAGCGGCATACGCCAAAGTAGGTCGAGACCCAGACCGCCTTATCCACATAATTCACGCCTGTTGTAATCACGTGGACGATCCCGTCATCGCGGTACAGGTCGATTTCCATCTCGCCGTCCGGATCCAGGTACTCCTTCCAATGCCCCGTTTTGACGTCGTATTCGAGGAGGCCGCTGCCCCAGACGGCCAGGTAGACCTTGTCATTATGGGCATCCACGGCATAATTCCAGATCTCCTCCATCGGGGCATTTTTCTCGTTGAAAATGGTCCACTCGCCGGTCTTCGTATTGAAACGACTGCAACCCGCGGTCGTGGCGACCCAGACGTTGTCTCCCTGAAGCGAAACGCCGTAAACCACGTCATTGACCAGACCGCTGTTCAGCTGATTCCAATGATCAAAGCGGCCTCCGCTGAAGCGGGCCAGGCCGCCGCCGAAGAGCCCGAGCCACAGATCTCCGGTCTTCGGATCGACCTCAATGGCAGTCACGACCTTGAAGGGCAGGCCGTCTTTTTCCCCCCAGCTCTGGATCTTACCGGTTCGTTTGTCAATGCAGGCCAGGCCGTCCTCTGTTCCAACCCAAACTTTGGGCCCGTTGGCCTTCACGGCAAAGATATGGTCATTAGGCAGGCCCTCGGCCGTGGTGAACTGCTTCCACCTGGTATAGACATAGGGCAGTTTGACCGGGCCCTTGGCGGCCGGCGGCTGGCCGGGGACCGGAAGGACCGACACCATCGCCGTCAGAGCGATTGCCGGCAAGGCACTTCTGACACTTTTCACATTCGCTCCTTTACCGCGGAACAACGCGGAAGAGACGTGGATCAACGCCGATCGTTCCGCGCTAATCCGTGTGACCTCCGCGCATCTCCTTGGGATTACAACGTTTTTATGTATTCGATCAGGTCGTTCAACTGATCCTTGGTCATGTCGTTGGTGACCCCGTGCTTGTCATACGGGTTATGAACCGTCCAGATTTCCTCCAGGGTGGCGGCCATGCCGTTATGGAGATACGGCGCCGAATCGTAAATGTTGTTCAGATGTGGAACGTCGAAGCTGCCGGTGCGATCCAGTCTTTCCTGGGTGCCGACATCGTGGCGCGCGCGATCGGTATAAAGCGGCGGGAAATGACAAGTCACGCACCGGCCGTTCAGTGGAATCTCACGCCCGTCGTTAGTCGTGGTCCTTTCGAAGATGATCTTGCCGCGCCGTTGCGCCGGGGTGAGGGGCGCGCCCAACGGGCGGTACCGGTTGGGCGGGCGCGGAATCGTGCAGATGTAATTGTCGACAGCGGCGAGCTGTTCGGGAGTGAAGGGCGCGCCCCGGGTAAAGAAGACCGCCAGGCGGGCGCCGCATTGCCTGGACAGGCTCGGATTTGTCCCTTCCCACTTGAACGGGTCGGTGTCATTGATTCCCCGGAGCGTTCGGTTGTCGACAGGGCTGATTCCGATCCCGTCAGCCTCGATATCATAGTTGAGGCCATCGACGTGACCGTCGGGATGACAGGAGTGGCAGGCGAACTGGTGCTGAAAAGAGATGCTGGAATCGTTGAACACCTGCTCGCCGAAGCGTGTCTTGGTGATGACCTTGGGCCCGCCCAGGTCAATCCGTTTCGTGGCCTTCAGCTCGGTCAGATCAATGACCGTCAACGAATCGTCGAGTGAATTGCAGGTGTACGCGTATTTCCCGTCCGGCGCCATGAGTACGCCGCGGGGAGACCTTTCAGTCGCGATGTGCTTGACGATAAATTCCGTCGACTTGCCGCGGTGGTTGGGCAGGATTTCCTCTTTCTCCTTCTCGGAGGCGCTTCGGACAATGGCGAGCAGCTTCTCAACAGCTACGACAGCGACCCGGTGCGAGGTGCTGCTCGTGACAAGCCCGTACTTTCCATCGGGAGTGAAAACCACATCAGCGGCATCGGAGAAACCGAGGTTCGGTTCGTCAAGAAGGACCTGGTCGATCCTGCTTCCCTCTTTCCACACGATGCCCAGGCCGTTGGTGATCGTCCAGCCCTGGATCAGCTGACTCATCGGCACGAGGTTCTTAGTGCGATTCAAGGTGATGAAGCCGAACTCACCGCTCGGATGCCAGGAGACGCCCTGAACCAGGTTAGCTTCCTTGACCGTCAGCCGATCCTTCACGACGGCTCTCTCGGCGTCAATGACTGTGATCTCCGACATGGAGGGGGTGCGCAGCTTAACAAACCGCGACAGCGTGTTGGTGACGAGGATCGTCCGGCCGTCAGGCGACAGAGCCAGCGACCAGGGACTGCGGCTGGCGCTCAGCCTCTTCATCTCCGAGTAGGTCTTGGTGTCATAGACAGAGATGTCGTCTGTAGCGGTATTGAGAACGAACAGGTACCGGCCGGTCCTGTCGGTGAGTAGACCGTGCGGTTCATCGCCGGCGGCAAGGGTCCGAACCACTTTCCGGTTCGCGACGTCAATCACCGAGACGTTATCGTCCAGACGATTACTGACATAGGCAATCCTGCCGTCCGGGGAAAAGGTGACGTCCGCCGGTTGGCCTCCGACCGGGATTTCCGCTACTTTCTCCTGTCCGGACGTGTCAATCACGATCACGGAGTTGCCCGCTTCGCAGGCCACGTAGATTTCCTTCCCGTCCGGCCTCACGGCGGCGTTGACCGGCGTCTTGTAACGAGGTTCTTCGGCCAAGGCGGGCAGGCGCGTGGGATGGGCGATCTTCTTCTTAGCCTCTTCGTAATTGAAGGGCTTTTCGGCCGAATCCTGGTGGCAGCGCAGGCAGGTGTCCCGGGACACGGGCCTCAGCCCCTGGCCTTCCGCGGTCCGCTTGTCGCGCATGATGGCCTCGGCCAGGTACTCGCTTCCCGGACCGTGGCAAGCCTCGCATCCGACCCCTTCGGCGGGGTTGAAGGAAGAGGCGAAGGCAGACGGGTCCGCGCCGTGCCCGGTAGTGTGGCATTTGAGGCATTCGCCTGAGTGTTGCGGATCTCCCTCGATACCCCTCTTTTTGGCCTGCGCGTAACCTTCCGGGGTCGAGAGAACTGCGTGGGCACGGGCATGGCTGCTCATTCTCCAGGCGCTGTACTGAAAACCCATCTCCTGCTGCTTGTGGCAGGAACCACAGGCGAGCGAGCCGACGTACTTAGGCCCGGATGTCGAGCGGGCCGCCGCTGGTTTTTCGACTTTATGCGAGGAGAGGACCGGCTTGTCGGGCAGTGGGTGGGCGATGGTTTTCATCGCCTCGTCGAGATCCAGCTGGGGCAGTTTGTGAACCGCGACGTGGGAGCCTTTGACGTAATGGCACTTGGCACACCATTCTTTGGTGGGCATTTTCAGCCCAGCCTTGAGCGCCGCCTCGCGATTCATCATCACTTCCGCCGTGGCGTACTCGCTGCCCGGGCCGTGGCACTTCTCGCACTGCATGCCGTCTTCAATGGCGAATGTCGGATCTCTTTCCCAGGGTTCTGCCTCGGCGGCAGTCGCGTGGCAGCCCAGGCAAAGCATCGCTCTGTGGGGCGGTTCGGGCACTCCGCTCAGCTTTGCGATCTGCCAGGCTTCGGGCTTCGAGAGGGAGGCGTAAGCCCGCGCGTGCCTGGTCAAGAGCCATTTGCTGTACTGATTGCCCATTGCCAAACCGTCATGGCAGGAGCCGCAGACTCTGGCGCCCACGTAAACCGGATGTTTTTTCTCCTGGGCCAGCCCAGTGACGGTGATGAGGAAGAGGAGAACGATAGAGACAGGGCCGCAACGTCCCGGGCGCCCCGACATCCTGGCTGCAGCCCCCGTGCGGGCAGGATGCGCGCGCTCAGGGCAGCAATCGAGCTCTGTTGCGGCACACCGAAACAGCTTCTTCTTCATGGCTAACTCACCCTGCCTGGAAGAGCGTCTTTCACAACCGTCAGGATCTGATTGGCTTTCACATTGCGAAAGCGCTGCACAGTGCGATCCGGCCATCGAATCTCGACCAGATCAGCT
The DNA here is from genome assembly GCA_041946865.1 of Acidobacteriota bacterium. Classification (GTDB taxonomy): domain Bacteria; phylum Acidobacteriota; class UBA6911; order RPQK01; family RPQK01; genus RPQK01. The sequence goes on from JBHGBF010000079.1 coordinate 13,263, forward strand.
TGTGTCGCCTTCCCGAGCCCCACGTGGACGCGCGGATCAGACTGCGCCAGGTACCCTTTGACTCCTATCACTTCGTCGACCATCTTCAGGCTGCCTGCCGTGACGGTGACCCGGGCCCCGATGCACGGGACCTTCCCGCCCGGGGCTCGAGCATCGATCTTCAGCCAGTGGTTCTTGTTTCCACCGTCGTTACGGAGCAGCGTCGGGGTGGAGTTGAGGTGCAGGATCAGAAGGTCGACATCGCCGTCGTTATCGAAGTCGGCCGCTGCGCTTCCGCGCGCCACGTACTTGAGCTGGAAGTAATTACCGGCCTGGCGGGCAATGTCGACAAACTCGCCTTTCCCGTTGTTTCTCGCCAGTACCGGGTCTTCCGGATACTCGTGATGGGCATCGCCGTTGGACACAAACAGATCCAGCCAGCAGTCGTTGTCAAAATCGAAGAAGATGGCGCCCCATCCGGTGAACTGGCCACAGATCACGGCCAGGTTCGAGGAATCGATCAGATCTTCGTAAAGTCTCCCTTTGTTGACCAGGAGCGAGCCGTAATCCATATCGGGGATGAAGATATCTAGCGTGCCGTCACGATCAATGTCGCCGACCATCGGGCCCATCGATGACACGCCCTGGCCGTGCTGACCGAAGGCGAGCCCCATGAACAGCGCCTTCTCCTCGAAAGTCCCGTTGCCCCGGTTTTCGTAGTAGTAGTTCTCCATCGCGTCGTTCGCGACGTAGACGTCCAGGTAGCCGTCGTTGTTCAGGTCCGAGGCCACGGCGCTCATGGCGCGGCCATCCGGGTTGATCATTCCGGCTTCTTTGGTGACGTCCGTGAAAGTGCCGTCCCCGTTGTTACGGTAGAGGTGATCCTGCTGTCCGCTGTAGCTGAGCGGGCCCGGGTAGCCGGCCGCTGCGTAGTAGGCCCTGAATTTGCCGTCGTCGTACTCCAGGTAATTGGCGACATAGACATCGAGGTCGCCGTCATTGTCATAGTCAAGCCAGGGCGCGGAGAGGCTCCAGAGCGGATCGCCCAGGCCGGTCCGCCCGGTTATGTCGGTGAAGGTCCCGTCCCCGTTGTTCCTGTAAAAAGTGTTTGGGCCGTAGTTGAGGACGTAGAGGTCGAGGTCACCGTCCTTATCGAAGTCCGCGGCAGAGCTGCTGAAACCGTACCCGGTTCCGGCCACACCCGCCTTCTCGGTCACGTCTGTGAAAGTGCCGTCTCCGTTGTTCCGGTAAAGCGCGTTCCAGAGTTTGCCCTGAAGATCGCGGCCCCGGTTGTCGCTGACGTTTCTCTGCCACCGGCCGTTGACAAAGTAGATATCGAGGAGGCCGTCGTTGTCGTAATCAAAGAAAGTGGGCCCTGCTCCTGTTCCCTCGACTATGTTGGTCAGTTCGTAATCCCCGAAGCTGTGTTTGAAGCGGATCCCTGCTTGAGCGGTCACGTCCGTAAATACCGGAAGAGCGGGCTGCATTTGCGCCGCCGTCACGAGCAGGGCGCTCGCCAGAATCACACCGGCACAGGTCGACTTCATTACATTCCTCCAGCTGCATCAGTTCGCTTATCGGCACTGACGTCTTGGGGAGCTTTCGAAGTCATCTCCGAGGCCGGACCATCCTCCGGAATCCCGGACCACAAGGCGCCCAGGTCGATCCATTCGACAAAGGTTCGTATTTCCGATTCCGTTAAAGTCGCCGCACCGGCAGGGGGCATGGGTTTGACCGGGTAGTCCGACTTATAGCTCTTGTCCCAGGGTTGTGAAGTGTTGCGGCCGAAAAGATGCCAGATCAGCGGACTGGTGCGTGCACGGCCCGGATCCACATATCGGCTGGTTTTGTTGTCACCCAGAAATGTCACGTAGCACCGGCTGTAGTATTGCTCCTTGCCCTTATCGCCAAATCGAACCGGGCTGGCTTGCAGGTTGACGGTGGCCGTCGGGCTGGCATGACAGGCTTCAGTCGCGCATTTGCCGGCGACGATAGGCATGACGTCCCGGCGGAAGTCGACAGTCCGTCGCCGGTTAGGAGGCAAAAGGAGCGGGACGGAAGGCCTGGAAAGAGCTGAAACAAAGCGATTTGGAGGTGTCAGCTCGTTGTCCTCGTGACAGCCGATACAGCCCCGGTGTTCCTTGTTCTTGGCCCAGATCCAATGACTGGCCCTCAATGCCATTCCTTTCGAATCAATCAGTTGCAGCTGAATTGGGGTATTGGCAGGCACCTGGATGTTGAATGATCCGTCCGCTTCAACCCCGATCTCTCCGAGGAATCGTTTCTGTATCGCTGGTGAAAGGCCGAAATCGCCCTCGATTCCGGGCCGCGGCATTCGAGCCGCTTTCGTTCTGCCTAGCGCCGGGACCCATTTCGGCGGCAGGCCTTCCAGGACCCTCAGCCTCAGCTCCGACGGATTCCGGGCCCAATTGTCGCCGGCAAGATCCGATATCCGGATGTCCAGGCAATAAATCTTCCCCGTCGGCTCAGTCTCGACCACAACGGTTGACCGGCCATCGGGCAGCGGTTGGGCCGAAAGGGCTTTGGCTTGGATGTCGTGATATTTGGGATCGTCGAAAACCGGCTCCATCCGACCCGAAACCGGGTCGAGCCTGAAGATGCCATGGGTCTTCTGTTTTCCCGAGTCCCGTCGCGAAACCAGGATCTGCCCGTCGGGGAGCGGCGCGGGAGACAGGAAGAGAGCGTTCGGATCTGCGGCGATGGAACGGTGCGAGTGAAGGTTGCGTCTCAGGCTGACGGAGGCCAGGCGGCCGGCTCCATCCCAGGCTACCTGGTTCGATTCAATAAAGACGACGAGCCCTGACCGGGTCACGCACGGCATGTGTTTGACCCGTAATCCCTCGTCACCTGTGAAAATAGTGTTGCCCGTACCATCAGTATTAACCGCGCAAAGAGCCACTCGTCCCTGCGGGCCGTGCTCAAGAGTGGCCAGTTGCCAGGCGGCGTACACCATCCGGCCGTCAGGGAGCATCCAGGGATCCATGTCGCTCGACGGATTGAAGGTCAGTCGCCGCAGTTCGGTGCCGTCCAGCTTGCAGGAATAGAGGTCTGAGGCAGGGAAGGGGCCGTACTCGTTCAGCTCGTGACCGAGATCCGAAACGAAACTGATCTGGTACCAGGGTTCTTTTGAATCGAGCGTGAACAAAGTCGCCTGGTAGATAGGGCTGCGACAGTTGCCCATGTCTTTCGTGATCTGCCGCAATCCCGTACCGTCTGCCGATACTTCAAAGATATTCCAAGCGTCGTTGGCGGTTCGCTTTCCGGCGAAAAGAACTTTCTGGCCATCGAAAGATACGGCCGGATCACAGGCGCTGTGAAAGCCGGTGACAAGAGGCTCGGTCTTCGCGCCCGGGCGCCAGCGCACAACTCTGGCGCCATCTCCGTAAGGTTGGCGGAGCATTCCGTCGGCCAGTGCTCCCCGTTTTTCGGCCGCGGTCTGCCGGGGGAGCTGAGTGAAGACCAGCATGCCAGACCAGGACTTGCCGGAATCGCTTTGCGCAGCCGCCTCGGATCGAAAAGCCGTGCCTGCAGCGGCGAGCAAGAGGGAACCGCCCAGCAGCAGCCACCCGGCCGATTCCTGTTTGAATATAAATCTATGAAAGCAGTTCACCACGTCTCACCCGCCAACTCACAACCCATACATGCCTACGCTTTGGCCCGAAGCATAATGGCCATTGCTTCTATTTCCACCAGCAGCTCTTCCCGGCAGAGGCGAGCCTGAATTCCGACACTGGCAGGCAATGGGTCCAGCTTCAACCACTTGAAGAACGCAGTGCGAACGTGGTTGAAGTCCTTGTAATCGCGTTCGATGTCGCGCAGGTAACAGGTGCATTTCACGACGTCCTGCCAGCGAGCGCCTTCGGAAGCGAGCAAGCGAGTGATATTACGGTAGGTGCGCCAGCATTGAGCACGAAAGTCGCCGATGTGCACTGAGGCGCCGTACTCGTCGACACTGGCCGTGCCGGAGATGAGCAACATCACGTAATCCGGCAGTTCGACCCTCAATCCTCGGGAAAAAGAAGACGGGGTCGAGTAACTGTAAGCTTCGTTAAGGACGTCCGGAGCGCAGATCGCCCGCTTTTCAGCCGGCTTGAGCTCCGGCGATAAGTAAGCGATCGGCGGGTCCTGAATTTTCCTGTCGACCGACAGCAGTCCCAGGGCCAATAGCTCCTCTTCTTCCCCGGAGGACAGACTATTGATGTCGATCAGATGACTCTTAGCCTTAGTAATAGCTCGCGGACGCTCGACAATTTGAGACATTAGGAACTCCTCATTAACGATTGAACCGCGCGAGGGACGCCGGAGAAAACAAGATGAAGGCAGGTCTCGATAAGAAATCACACTTCATGCGTGCTTCCAGCTCCCTATCTGCCCAGCCGCTCAGGAAAGTGGTCCCCGGGACTGGACACACCAACAGTGAGCCTGGTTGCGATGCCGCTATCAGCTTTAGCAAATGTCATGCCAAGGGTGACAGGCAGGCAAGCCGCGAGTCGGAATGGCCGGCAAGGTCTGCCGTGTGAGCGAATTGAAGGCGTGACGGGCCCGACAGCAGCGGGTTCGTGAGGCCGGCACCGTCGCCGTATTGAGACTCTTCGCCCGCTACCGTCGCGAAATGGCGACGGTAGCGGAGAGACGAAAGATACGCTGAGGACAAAGCGGACCGCGCCGTGCCCGCGACTTCGTCCTCGGCGTCCACTTCGTCCATGGTAGACTTCTGAGCAATGAAGCGGGTAGGCGCCGTTCTGATAATTGCTGCCGGATCGTTGCTGGGTTCACGCGACGACAGCCGGATTCTCGTCCCCCAGTTTGCGGATATGAGCGCAACTTGCGGGATCACTTTTGAGCACATCTGTGGATCGCCTCGTGAAAAGAACTACATCTTTGAGGCGAAAGGAGGCGGCCTGGCCGCTTTTGATTACAACAACGACGGTTTAATGGATCTCCTGCTGGTGCAAGGCTCGACCCTCGACCGGGTGGGAAGCGGTGACAGCCCGCACAGTGTACTGTACGAGAACCAAGGAGGCTGGAAGTTTGTCGACATCTCCGAGCGGGCAGGCTTGACGGCCAAGGCTTGGGGTATGGGCGTCGGCATTGCCGACTACGACAACGACGGTTTCGCCGATATCTACTTGACCAACCTCGGACCCAATATCCTGTATCACAACAACGGGAATGGGACCTTCACGGACGTGACGTCCAAGGCCGGGGTAGGGGACCCGCGGTGGAGCACCTCAGCCGCATTTGGCGATTATGATGCGGACGGGGATCTGGATCTGTACGTTCCCAACTATCTTGATGTGGGGCCGTCGAAGCTGCCGGCGCGGGTTGCCGGCGTCTGCGATTATCAGGGCGAACCGGTCATGTGCGGGCCGCGAGGTCTCGCGGGCGCCGGGGACAGCTTTTACTGCAACAACGGTGACGGAACTTTCACCGAGATCAGCCAGCAGAGTCGTGCCGTTGACAAGGATAAGTATTTCGGGCTGGGAGTTGTCTGGGCTGATATCGATAACGACTCAGACCTGGACGTTTACGTGGCGAATGATGCCACTCCCAACCTGCTTTTTGTCAACTCCGGGAACGGGACCTTTGAAGAGCAGGGTTTCCTGAGCGGCCTGGCGGTCAGCGGAGACGGCCGGGAACAAGCCAGCATGGGTGTGGATGTGGCCGACTACGACAACGACGGGCTACTGGACGCTTACTGCACCCACTTTGCCGCTGACTACAGCACGCTGTATCACAACGACGGGAATCTGGTCTTTACCGATGTGACGGCGCCGGCCCGTATCCAGACGCCGGAGTGGCCGCTGGTCGGCTGGGGTACCCGGTTCGTGGATCTCAACCACGACGGGTGGAAGGACATCTTTCACTCGAACGGGCACGTCTACCCCTACCTGATTAACAGCAAGACCCGAGAGGTCTACCACCAGCCCAAGACACTGTACCTCAACCGGGGCGACGGCACGTTCCTCGACGCTTCGACGCTGGCAGGCCCGGCCTTGCAGAAGCCGACGGTCAGCCGGGGAGTGGCTTTCGCGGATTTTGACAATGACGGCGATATCGACTGCGCCGTGGCAACACTGAACGGCTCACCGCAGCTGTTTCGGAATGACGTCCCGGCCGGGCATCACTGGGTCATGTTTCGCACTGTCGGGGCGAAAAGCAACCGCGACGGGATAGGCGCGCGGATTACGGTGACGGCCGGCAATCTGAAACAAGTGTGGGAAATCAAGCGTACCGTGGGTATCTATTCATCAAGCGATCCCCGTGCCCACTTCGGGCTCGGTCCCTTCGCGAAGATTGACTCGCTCTCAGTGCGCTGGCCGAGTGGCAAAATTCAGGAATTTAAAGACGTGACGGCCGATGCGCATTACGTTTTGCATGAAGAAGAAGGATTGCGTAAGGGCTTGTGATTCCTGTTTGTAGATCCGCCTTTAGGCGCAACGCTGTTGACTTAAGGGTTTTTGCCCGCGGAGGGGAGCCTGCTTTTTGTCCCGAAGGGACA
>JBHGBF010000008.1:0-61703 GCA_041946865.1 Acidobacteriota bacterium
GGACGTGCCCGCCAGGTCCGAGAGCCCCTTTGCCCCTTCCCGGTGTTACCGGTCCGAGGTGATGTCTCTCACCACCTCACTGGGCGTTACCCCCCCGCACTCCGGATATGCCACCCGCCTGAATCGAGCAATTGGCGGGAGGGGACCTTCACCCCCAAGATTCGCAGCCTCGTCGGCTGCACCCTTAAAGGCGCAACTACAAACATGATCCGAAGAAGACTGAGAGGTTACGACTCGAGTCAAGACAGAGAAAACAAGGACCGGAGAAAAAGAATCAGTCGAGCTTGATTCCCTGCTCGGCCAGCGCCTGACGAACCATGGCGGGGCCTTTCGCGAGGCAGGCCCGCAGGCCCGCATCCAGGGCGGCCGTGACGCACTCGGGGTTGTCGTCGAAGAAGAGCACAGCGGCGGGATCCAGTTGCAAGTCCCGGATGACCCATTGGTAGGCGGAGCGGTCGGGCTTCATGAGACCGATCTCGAACGACGCGTACGACCGGTGGAAACGGGCCACCAGCCCCTGGAGGCCGCTCGCCCTCCAGTGCACGGGATTGTTGTTGGACAGGCAGGCGAGCATGAAGTGGGGCCGAAGCGCGTCGAGCAGCTCAAAACTTCCCGGGAGCGGTCCCCTGTCCCAGGAGCGAAAGGCTTCGAGAAAAGCCTCGGGCGCGAGATCGACTCCAAGCTCCCGCACCACGCCGGCGGCAAAGTCAGCGGGATCACACCGGCCGGTTTCAAAGCGGCGCACCCACTCGGACTCAAGCCAGAACCGCCGGGCCTGTTCCGCAGTAAAACGCCCCCTGGTCAGCGCGATCAGAGGTTCGATTCCGTCCCATTCGACGAGCACGCCACCCAAGTCAAAGAGCAGGCACTCGGGCCTTGCGCTGGTTTGGCTCATGGTGGATTCAGTCTAATCGTGGGGAGGCGTCAAGGACAACATGCGCTCCCAGTCCGCTGACGGTCCGCAAAAAGCGCTGCGCTTGCGGTTCTGTTCAGTTCCCGGCGGTGGCACGCACCCGACGCGCTCCGCAAAAAACGCTGCGCTTGCGGCTCTGTGGCGCTTTTGCTTCATCCTTCATCCTTCATCCTTTCCCTGCGTAGCGCTTTCGCTTCATCCTTCATCCTTCCGCAAGTTCAGGCGGCGTCGTCACACGGTGCGGTCGTTAGCCCGTGATTCCCAGTAGTCGAAACTCGGGCCCATCTTCTTTTTGAGCGGCAGTGTGATCTCGTCCAGCCGGCGGATGACATCGGCCGAAGGTGGCGAGGCAAAGGCTCTCACGTTTTCTATCAGCTGGCGCGCGTTTCGGGCCCCGGCGAGTGTGCAGGTGACTGCCGGGCGAGCGACGCACCAGGTCAAAGCGAGATTCGAGACGCTGGTGTTCAGCTCCCGGGCGAGGGAGTGAATCTTCGACAGCGCCTCTGCCAACTCGCTTTCGGCGCCATTTTCTCCGTGCCGGGCCAGAGACACCTTGCGGCTGTCAAAGTGGCGTGTGCGGCGGCGCAACGCCGGCAGTTGATCAAGCGACCGGTACCGGTCGCTCAGAAGGCCCTGCTGAAGCGCCATGTAGCCCACGACCCCGATGCCGCGCCCGGCGCACGCCGGCAGGATCTCCCACTCGATGGCCCGCGAGACCAGGCTGTACGGAAGCTGGTTGACCGCGATCCCGGCGCCGGTTCGCACCGCCTCGTCCAGCCGCTCGCACCCGAAATTGCTGACGCCGATGTAGCGGATCTTGCCCTGGTCGCGTAACCTTGTCAGTTCGGCAAAAACCTCGTCGACCACGGGCGGAATGGTGATGGAGCGGTCGAACTGATGGATACCTTTCAACGTCAGAGGCCAATGAATCATGTAGAGGTCGATATAATCAGTGCCCAGCCTTTTCAGGCTGGCTTCACAGTGCTCGGTCACCAGGCCGGGGAAGGCGTTCGAGGGACTGAGCTTCGTCCCGATCACGATCGAGTCCCGCGAAATCCCACGGGTTGCCTGACCGAGCCCGCTTTCACTTCGGCCGGCATTGTAGGCCTCGGCCGTATCGAAGTAATTGACACCGAGGTCTACCGCGCAACGCACTACTTCCTCCGCGTCCCTCTGATTCTGCGGACCCCAGTAGTCTGCTTCCCCCCCGCCGAAGGACCAGCAGCCGATGCCCAGTTCAGACAGCTTCAGGCCTGTCTTTCCACATTCGCGAATCTGCATGAGTACCTCCGCTGCGATTCTAGCCGGTTAAAAGAGTCGCCGTGCAGGGTTTTTTTCTGGAAGACCGCGAATCGGATCGGCAAATCCGCGGGACTCATCAGCAACGGAAGCGCTCCAGAACCTACCTGGCCCCAAACAGGATGATCTTTGCGCCCGGCCCATAGAATTTCGCCTCCAGGAGAGCACGGCCCCTTGAATCGTATCCGGCCACGGTCACACCGTTATGCCACGATTCCTTCACCACCGGAAGCCGCGTCACATAGCGGAAAGAGGCGGGGAAATAGGGGCCCTTCTGACGCCAGGCGTTTCGGTAGTTGTAGAAAATGACGACCGCGCCCTTGCCGGTATCAGGATTGATTTTTTCATGGATCTCCGGCGTCCCACCGATCTCGCCGCTGCGAGTGGGATAGGCGGCCGTAATATCGTCGCGCACCTGCTTGTATTTCGAAAGCGTCTCGGCGAAACGTCTGGCACCGTCCTCGGAGACAGCAGGCAGGTCCCCCCAGATACCGTTCTGACCGAGGATCAGCGACCCGAGGTTGATCCACTGCGAGTATTCCGGATCGTCAGGGAGGTAGTGGGTCATGAAAAGGACCGACGGGATCCAGCGGTCATAGTCGAGGACCACGCGGGCATTAGCCGCCCGTGCGAGCCCGGGGAAGACCAGCACGTTCGGCCCCATGCCTCCGCCCGGCGCCATTTGAGGATCATCGAGCGAGTAGTAGTAGGGCCCGTTGTTGATGATGTAGTACTTGCCGGCCGCCAGGAATCGAAGTCCCACGGCCCGTTCGCCTTCCGTTATGTCGAAATCCACGATCGCGTCGGGCAGGGCCGCGCTGATCTTCTCGGCGATGCGGGCCATCTGCTCGGGAATCTGGAAGGAGTATGACTGCGCCCGTTCTTCGGCGGAATTGGCTTTTGTTCCGTGCCCGTGGCCAGCGTCATCACATCCGTACTGATCAAAGGCGTCCCACTTGAAATAGCGCACGCCCAGTTCCCTGCCCAGCCGGATAAGCTCCTGGGCAAAGGCATCACCAAACCGGCTCACCAGGCACATGACGTAACTTTTTTCGGTCTCCCAGACTTCGGCCGGGCCGTGCGGCCTGCCGTCGGTGGTCATGATGCAGTCCCGATGGCTCTCGAGTATGCGGCTGCTGACGGCGGCTTTGGATGTAAACCACAAGCCCAGTCTCATCCCGTGCTGATCCAGCCGCGCTTTGACCTTCTTCAGACCGTCCGGAAACCGGGTCCTGTCGACGCTCCAGTCTCCCGTCTTGCTGAACCAACCGGCATCCACAACGAACACCTCGATGCCCAGGCGATCGGCGGCGTCGATCTCGGCCAACATCCGATCGAGGTTCATGGTGTCCAGGTACTTGCCCTTTTTCCAGTCGTGGTTGCGTTCCTGAAAATTCCAGGTGTTGTAGAAAATGTACGGCTTCCGGCTCTCCGGATAGACCGCTTGATGCCGGAGCATGAAAGTACGGAAAGCCTGCATGACGGCAAACCTAATCCCTTTCACCGCCCCAATCTCCATCCAGACAGTGGCGTACGGATGCTCGACGTTCAGCATCTGACCGGCGTAGTAGTTGCCTTTTACCGCATTGAGATAGGCGGTTTTGTCCGGTTTCAGCTGGTACTTGAGGTACGCGTCGGGGACCTGCGACCCGTGCTCGTACGCGATAATCAGACTGTCGGCGCTGTTGCTGGCAATCAGGATCGGACCCATAAGCTTCTGGGCGTTCTCGAAATCGCGCGGCAGCACGGGCACATCGGCGGGCTTGTAAGTGTGCGGAAGCTCGTAAAACTCGGAAATCCGGATCTCGGCGACGTCTGGATATCGGGACAGTGAAACACCCAGGTATTCGAGCTGGTCACGGCCGCTTGCCTTGGTCAGCCTGTGAGCCGTGCGGGAAAGGAGGCGATATTGGAACCGGACGACCGGATTCGAAGGAGGCGCCCTGAAGACAAGCTCAAGCGAAAGGGCCGGATCTTCTTTGAACCGTCCGGAATAGCGATGTTCAGTGACGCCGTTTGGGAGCGTCGTGGGGCTCGCGATCGGCTGGATCTCTTGAAGCGAGGCAGTCACGAATCGACCGTCGACCTCGAAGCGCGGCGCCGAAATCTCAAAGGACTGGCCCGAATCCTTGCAGAAGTACCGCCAGAGCACGTTGGGTTGACCGAGCACCTCGACTCTGAGCCGACTGGTATCAATGGGGCTGATCTGGCCGAAGAGCGATGGCGCGGACAGAATCAGGACGAGAAGACAAAAAGTTTGAGCCGCTGGACTCTTCATAGACACCGGATGCTACCAGAAAAGCCAGGCGAACAGAGCCGCAAGCGCGACGTTTTTTGCGGAGCGGCGTCGGTTGCGAACCTCTTCCACGATCCACGCGCCCGTTTGCTGTAATCTGATTCATGGGATACCTTGACGCATGATGATGGAACGATTCGACTACGAAGCGGCGGGACTGATTTCCGGCCTGGAAGTCCACCAGCAGCTTCTCACGGAGCACAAGCTCTTCTGTCGCTGCCCCGCGGGGCTGTACACGACGACTCATGACGGGGAGATGCTCCGGCATATGCGGCCGACGCTTTCCGAGCTGGGTGTCTACGACGGCACTGCCCTGATGGAATTCAAGACGAAGAAGGAGATCATCTACCTCCTCAACCACAAGAACGTGTGCACGTATGAGATGGACGACACCCCGCCCTTCCTGGTGAACCAGCAGGCCATCGACATAGCGATCGAGCTCTGCCTGACCATGAACATGGACATCATCGACGAGGTCCACATTGCCCGGAAACAGTACCTGGACGGCTCGATCCCCACCGGGTTTCAGCGCACCGCCATCGTGGGAGTCAATGGCTGGCTGCCGTTCCGGGATCGCAGGATCACCATCACCCATGTATCGGTCGAAGAGGATTCCTGCCGGGAGGTCAGCGATCAAGGCCATCGGATTGTCTGGCGAACCGACCGGCTGGGGATGCCGCTGACGGAAACCGTGACTGGCCCGGACCTTCGGAGCCCCGATGAAGTGCGGAATGCGATCATGCTGTGTGGACTCGTGGCCCGCAACACGGGCCGGGTGAGGACCGGTATCGGCGCCAGCCGCCAGGACATCAACGTGAGCGTCCGGGGAGGCAGCCGCGTGGAGATCAAGGGCGTGCCCCGGGCAGGATATGCCGTCAAACTAGTCCACAACGAAGCCATCCGTCAGGCGAATCTGCTGAAACTTCGAGACGAAATGCAGGCGCGGGGCTTCCGTGAGGCCAGCCAGATCAGGACTCGCGCCTTCGATGTTTCCGACATCTTTGCACAGGTCGATATGGGCGCCGTCCGGCGTGCTCTGCAGTCCGGGGGCCGGGTGTTCGCTATACGGACAGAGGGAGTGGCGGGCCTGGCCCAGTGGCCGACCCAGCCTCATACGCGGTTCCTGGATGAGTTGTCCGGGCGCATTCGGGTTATCGCCTGCCTGGACCAGCCTCCGGTCGTCTTGTCCGAGGACAGCATGCCCGAATTCCCACACCGGCATAAGGTCATCGAGCGCGTACGCAAGCGTGTCCGGCAAGGAGAGAATGACGACTTTTTTATCGTATTTGGGCCGGAAGAGGACTGCCGGACCGCGGCCGAAGAAATCCGGATCCGCTTTGGTGAGGCGATCGAGGGTGTGCCCAAAGAGACCCGGCAGGCGCTTTTTGGGGGATACACCACCTTCGAGCGCATTCTCCCCGGCCCGGACCGCATGTACCCCGATACCGATTCCCCGCCCAGCCGCATCACTCCGGAACGCGTCGCGGCAGCCCGGGCCCGGCTTCGCCCGGCTCCATGGGAAAGGATCGCTCGCTACCTCTCCTGGCGAGTCCCCGAGGAGACGGCTCATTACCTGTTGCGTCGCGGCGGGGCGGAGATTGTCGATACTGTGGTCGAGCACACCGGAGTCGACGGCCTGGTCGCGGCCATCGAAATCGGCCAGCGGGCCAAGGCCCTGGCCCGGGCCGGCATCCCCGTCAAGAACCTGGACACGGCTGCCTGGATCGGCATTTTCGATCTGCTGACCGACGGGCGGATCGCCCGGGAAGCGGTCCCTCTGCTGGCAACGGAAATGGCGAAACATCCCGGCTTGAGCGCCCAGGAAGCCTGTGCGGCGGCCGGCGTCGCAGCCTTGCCCGAAAGGGAATGGATGGCGCGATTGGACGAGTTGACGCTCGATGGGTACCGGAGCCTGAATTGTGACCGGAGTCTTCGGAATCCGCCAGGCCGAACGCTCGAGCGTCCGGCCAACGCCAGGGAAAGCGACAACCTTGAGAAAGCCGTCCGGTTCCTGGCCGGCAAGGCCATGAAGATGCTCCGCGGAAAGGCGCCGGCACGCGAAGTCGTCGATTATCTGCGCGAGAAACTGGTACGAGAGGTGACGCAATGACGCCCAACTACGAGGAGCGGGACGATCGGTTCCAGGGGTACCGGGGCCGGGCCCGCCAGCTGCTCGAAAGATACAGGATCGGCGTGTGGAGTGAGGTGGAGCTGAGAAACGACGAGGGGTCCGTTTTCACGGGAGTAGTGCTTCCCCGCAACGAGACAGCAGATCCCTTGCACGTGGTGGTGAAGCTGACCAACGGCTACAACGTCGGCCTGCACGCCGACCGCATCGTGGCCGCCAGAGAGTTGGGCTATCGCAAGGCGGTCTACAAGATCCCCGAGAAAGACTTCCCCTTCGATCCCAAGAAAAAGCAGGTCACACTGCTGGGTACGGGGGGCACCATCGCGTCACGCCTCGATTACCGCACAGGCGCCGTCATTCCGGCCTTTACACCGGGCGAACTGTACGGGGCGGTTCCGGAATTGGCCGACATCGCCAATTTGTCGACCAAGAAGCTGTTTGGCGTCTTCAGCGAGAACATGGGTCCGGAACAGTACAAGGCCCTCGCGATCGCCATCGGTGAAGAGATCGAGAAGGGCGTCGACGGGATCGTCATCGGCCACGGCACCGACACGATGAGCCACACGGGCGCGATCCTGAGCTTCATGGTGCAGAACAGCCCGGTTCCCATCGTCCTGGTGGGGAGCCAGCGGTCCTCGGACCGGCCCTCCTCGGATGCGGCGCTCAATCTCATGAACGGCGTCCGGACAGCCGCGGAATGCGACATCGCAGAAGTCGTGCTGTGCATGTTCGGCCCCACCTCCGACAATTACGATCTGCTTCACCGGGGGACACGATGCCGCAAGATGCATTCCAGCTACCGGAGCACCTTTCGCACGATCGGGGCAACGCCGCTCGCCATGGTAAGCCCCAAGCCTTACGAGGACGGCCGTTACTTCAAATACCTGACCGACGATTTCCTGCCACGGAACAAGTCGCGCAAACCTTTGATCACGCCCGCGTTTGAAGAGAAGGTGACGATCCAGTACTACTACCCGAACTTCAACCCGGACATTATCGACGCCCTTTCCGGCGCCGGATACCGCGGGATCGTGATTGCTGGAACCGGCTTGGGACACGTGAACAAGCCGTTGTACCCTGCCATCCGGCGGGCCATTGAAAAGGGTTTGACGGTGGTCATGACCGTGCAAACGCTCTGGGGATACGCCCAGATGTACGTTTATGACACCGGCCGTGACCTGCTCGACCTGGGCATCATTCCGCTCGACAACATGCTCCCCGAAGTCGCCTGCATGAAACTCGCCTGGGTGCTGGGACAGACCGACGATCCCAAGCGCATCCGCCACATGCTGACCACGCCGATCAATCACGAGACCACCCCGCGCGAGCCGCACAACGGCTACCTGATCATGCAGGGCGGTTTACCCGAGGTCGAGGCGTTCATCGGCCGGCACTGGAAGTGATCCACGACGTAACCCCTCAGTTTTTTGTTCGGAGTGTGGCAGCAACGAGGAGAGAGGCCGGTGGGCTGATCGGCTTGTCGGTCAGCGCGATTATCCTTGGCGCCATTGGCGGGAATATCATCGCAGGCCCCCTGGCCGATCGATTCGGACGCAAGCCGATTCTGATCGTCACCGCCCTTCTCTTCGCGTTCTGCGCTCTCGGTTGCGCGCTCGCACAAGGAGTCTATTTCTTCATTGTCGCGCGCGTGGTCGGCGGGTTCGGCGTAGGAATGGCGATCCTGGTCGCTCCCATGTATATCGCCGAGACTTCGCCGCGCAGGCTCCGCGGATTGCTGGTGACGTTCAATCAGCTCAACATCGTCCTCGGGATCTCCATCGCCTATTTTTCGAACTATTACATACAGCGGACGGTGACCGACACATCCGTTAACTGGCGCTGGATGCTCGGTGTGGGGCTCATACCGGCTTTGCTCTACTTCATCCTGCTGTTTGTCGTACCGGAAAGCCCGCGGTGGCTGGTGCGCCGGGAGCGCCAGGCGGATGCGCTGGCCGTGCTCCGGCGGGTCGGCGGCGACGAACACGCGCAGAGTGAGTTGAGCGAAATCAAGGCGAGTCTCGAAAGCTCTGCCGGCGCACGTTCAGGAAGCGTGGCGCAGGTGTTCTCCAGGCCGATGAAAACCGTCATGATCATCGGCTTCGGAATCGCCTTTTTCCAGCAGATCACGGGCATCAACGCCATCTTCTACTATGCCCCGATGATCTTCGAGATGGCAGGCGGCGGCAAAGACGCCGCCTTCATGCAGGCTTCGATCCTGGGACTGACGAATCTGGTCATGACCCTGGTGGCAATGGCCCTGATCGACCGGCTGGGGCGCCGTCCTCTGCTGATCATCGGCGCCTCAGGCCTGACCCTCGCCCTGGTCCTTGCCGGGGCCGCCTTCCGGAACGGCTCCTACACCTTGACGGATTCCGGTCTGGCTGTGGTTCGTCAGGAGATCGCCAAGACCGCGGGAGAAGGCAATGCCGTGCAGGTGTCGGACGGACTAGCCGGTATGACAGGCGTGACCTACGACAGAGAGGTCCCATTCTTCCGGGCGATCGAGGAGCGGATTGGATCCGCGAACTACAATCAGCACAAGGAGCTGATCGTCAAGAACAGTATCAGCATCAACTCCACCCTGGTTCTTATCGGCCTGGTCGTCTACGTTGCCTCGTTTGCCATCTCGCTCGGCCCGGTCATGTGGGCTTTGCTCTCGGAAATCTTTCCGAACCGGATCCGCGGTCTCGCGATCTCGATTGTCGGCTTCTGGAATTCGATCGTCAGTTTTTCCGTGGCCACGGTCTTCCCGGTCGAGCTCGAGCGCCTCGGCTCCAGTATGACCTACTTTATTTATGCCCTGTTCGGTTTCCTGACGATTCTCTTTGTGCTCAGATTCGTGCCGGAAACCAAGGGCAAATCGCTGGAACAACTTGAGAAAATGCTGGTTCGTGGATAAACAAGAAAAGACGAGGATGAAGATGAAGATCGCCACAATTCTTTCCTTTATCGTCGTATTTGCCCTTTCGCAGCTCCCGGCGGCGCCCGTCAAAGTCGAGCTGAGACAGACCGACGGGAAATACCGCCTCTGGGTTAACGGCCAGGAGTTCTACGTCAGAGGCGCCGGCTGCGAGTTCGGAAACATCGAGAAACTGGGTGAGCATGGCGCCAACTCCTTCCGCACCTGGCGGACCGAAAACGGCCGGCAGAGCGGTCAGCAGGTACTGGATCGGGCTCAAAAGGCCGGACTGCTCGTCCTCATGGGCTTGGAGCTGATCCCGGAGCGGAAAGGGTTTGACTACAACGATGACGCCGCTGTGGCGCGCCAGTTTGCCGACATCAAGCAACAGGTGCTGAAGTACAAAGATCACCCGGCGCTGCTTGGCTGGCTGATCGGCAACGAGATGAACCTCCTGTACAAAAACCCGAAGGTCTGGGACGCGGTCAACGATGTCGCGAAGTTCATCCATGAGGTTGATCCCAACCACCCGGCGGCCACGGCGCTCGCAGGGATCAGCAAGCAAGCGGTCGACGAGATCAAGCAGCGCGCGATCGCACTGGACTTCATCACGGTCCAGTTCTACGGCGATATCGTCAACCTGCAGAAGCGCCTCGCCGAGGCGGGCTGGACCGGGCCCTACCTGGTCACCGAGTGGGGCGCTACCGGGCATTGGGAGGTGCGTACCACCGAGTGGAAGGCGCCGATTGAGGAAACCAGTTCTCAAAAAGCCAAGGCTTTCGCGGAACGTTACGAAAAAGCCATCATGGCCGATCCCATTCGTTGCCTGGGCTCCTATGTTTTCCTGTGGGGACAGAAACAGGAGCGGACTCCCACGTGGTACGGCATGTTCACGCAGGCCGGGGAGGAAATGGAGACCGTCGATGTCATGCACAAGATCTGGAACGGAAGCTTCCCGGCCAATCGGACTCCCCAGGTGAAAAGCATCACGCTCAACGGCAAGAGCGCTTACGATAACGTCCGCGTAAAGCCGGAAGAGCCGATCTCGGCTGTCATCGATGCCGCGGACCCCGACGGGGACACGATCCAGTACGTCTATGAAATCATGCCTGAAAGCACTGACCTGAAGACAGGAGGCGATTTCGAGACTACCCCGCCGGTCTTGACCAGCGTCAAGACTGACAAAGGGACACTCGAGCTGAAGGCGCCCGCGAAGGAAGGCTTCTACCGCCTTTTCTTTTATGCTCGCGACGGCAAAGGACACTGCGGAACGGGGAACATACCGTTCTTCGTAGGCCGGTAATCCCTGGGAGCACAGGCAGCCCGCGCCTGCCCGGCCCGTTTTCGCCATCGACATCGAAAACGGTCCGGGCAGGCGGCAACCGCCCCGGGTTTCAATCGACCAGGATGCCTCGCGCTTCCAAAGCTTGAGGAATTTCTCATGACGCACTCCATACCCTTGTTCGCCTGTGACACGCTTCTAAAGTTCTCCTCCTCCCCCGTGGAGGGCGGCTTCGTGGACATCGACGGTGAAGAGTTTTACGCCATCAGGTCCGCCCAGCAGATGGCGCCGTTCTTTATGAGCATCGTCAGCGCCTCCGACCACTGGATGTTTATCTCCAGCAACGGCGCCTTGACGGCGGGACGAAAGAACCCCGAACTGGCTCTGTTTCCCTACTACACGGTCGATAAGATCCACGATTCCGCCGGCGTGACCGGCGCGAACACCATCATCCGCGTGCAGCGGGGTGACAGAGTCTACCTTTGGGAGCCGTTCTCCGAACCCTTGACCGGCCTGTACCGGAGCGAACGTAACCTGTACAAGAACATTGTCGGGAACAGATTGATCTTTGAAGAGATCAACTCCGATCTTGACCTGGTTTTCGCCTATGAATGGACCACCAGCGAGAAGTATGGATTCGTCCGCAAAGCCGTGCTGCGCAACTCGTCCCGGGTACCGATCGGCATAGAACTGCTTGACGGCCTCCAGAACATCCTGCCTCACGGCGTGGACCGGATGATGCAGGCGGACAAGAGCTGCCTGGTCGACGCCTACAAGAAGTCGGAGCTGGTGCGGGCAACCGGGCTCGGCATTTACCGCCTTAACTCGATTCCAGTGGACCGGGCCGAGCCAAGCGAGTCTCTGAAGGCGAATACGGTCTGGTCCTGCGGGGCGGACATCAGGCGAAGACTGCTGTCCTCGGCCCAACTCGGGGCGTTTCGAAAAGGGTACCCGGTCGTGGAGGAACACGACATTCGCGGTAAAAGAGGCGCTTACTTCGTCAACATCGAGAGCACACTGCCTGCTGAAGGCCGGCACACCTGGTACCTGGTCGCCGAGGTCAATCAGACGGCCTCACGCGTCGCGGCGCTTAACCGGAAGCTGCTTTCAACGGACGGCATTCCGGCCCAGATCGAGGCCGACGTCGGCGAAGGGACCCGGGCTCTCAGGAAAATCGTGGCCAGCGCAGACGGCCTGCAGCTGACGAATGACCGACTCTCGACCGCCCGGCATTTCGCGAATGTCCTGTTCAACGTCATGCGCGGCGGTATCTTCGACAACGGGTACGCGGTCTCTCGCCCCGACTTCGAGAAGTTCGTGCGCCGGGCCAGCTCCCAGGTTTATGCCCGGTATCGCCAATGGCTGGCCGGCCTTCCCGATCCGGTCACCCACAGCCAGTTGATCGACCGCGCTCATGTGACCGGAGACCCGGCTTTGCTGAGAACCTGCCTCGAATACATGCCTTTGACCTTCGGACGCCGGCACGGTGACCCGAGCCGGCCGTGGAACCTCTTTTCCATCGAGACTCGCAACGACGACGGCACCAAGGCCCTCAACTACCAGGGCAACTGGCGCGACATTTTCCAAAACTGGGAAGCGCTGGCCCTGTCCTTCCCCGGCTACGTGGAGGGCATGATCAGCAAGTTCGTGAATGCCTCGACCGCCGACGGATACAACCCCTACCGGGTCACACGGGACGGCTTCGACTGGGAGATTCATAACCCCAACGATCCATGGTCGTTTATCGGCTACTGGGGAGACCACCAGACGATTTACCTCTTAAAGCTCCTCGAGATCTCAGCAAGATACCACCCAGGCCGCCTGCAGGAGCTGTTGGCAAGGCCGATTTTCTCTTACGCCAACGTCCCGTATCGGATCAAAGACTACGAATCGGTCCTTAAAGACCCGTATCATTCAATCGATTACGACGAGCATCTCGAGAAACTGATCCAGGAACGGATCCGGGAAAGAGGGGCGGACGGCAAAGTGATCTGGGGACGGGATGCTCAGGTTTACCTGGTCAACCTGGGAGAGAAACTCCTTGTTTCCATGCTCTCAAAGCTCTCGAACTTCGTTCCGGAAGGCGGGATCTGGATGAACACCCAGCGGCCTGAATGGAACGATGCCAACAACGCACTGGCCGGTTACGGACTCTCGATGGTCACTCTCTGCTACCTGAGGCGCTACCTGGAATTCTGTCGGTGGCTCTTCGGCGATTCCGGCTTGACGGAGCTGAGACTCTCGGTTGAAGTCGCTGAAATGCTGGCCGGAATCAGAGCCGTCCTGTCCGCGCATCGCGGCTTGCTGGCCAAAGGATTTGACTCGAAGAGCCGCAAGCGGGTGCTCGACGAGCTGGGAGAAACCGGGACGGCGTATCGCGGTCGCATCTACCGCCACGGCTTCTCAGGCGAGCAAATCCCGGTGGCGCTCTCCGACATCACCGACCTTTTCTCGCTGTCCCTTGAGTACACGGACCAGTCCATTGCCGCCAACCGCAGACCAGACGGTCTTTATCACTCCTACAACCTGCTGGCGCTTGACGGATCGGATGGCGTCGACGTGGCGCATTTCTACGAGATGCTCGAGGGCCAGGTTGCCGTGCTGAGCTCGGGATACCTTTCAGCCGCCGACTCGATCGAAGTGCTCGAAGCGCTGCGTAAAAGCACGTTGTTCCGGGAGGACCAGTACAGCTACA
Source organism: Acidobacteriota bacterium (assembly GCA_041946865.1). Lineage (GTDB taxonomy): Bacteria > Acidobacteriota > UBA6911 > RPQK01 > RPQK01 > RPQK01. Next base: position 13,513 of record JBHGBF010000008.1, read on the forward strand.
TCCTGTATCCGGACCGGCCGGTGGCGCCCTTCATTGACAAGAACAATATTCCGCGTGAAGCCGTTGAGAAGTCCGAGCTCTTAAAGCGGCTTCTGCGTGACGGCGACACCTCCATCGTGGAGCAAGATGTCAACGGCGTATCCCACTTCAACGGCGCCTTCAGAAATGGGAACGTCCTGTCCGAGGCCTTGGGACGGTTGGACAAGGCCAGGTACGGTGAGTTGGTCGCCAAAGACAGGCAGTTTGTGCTCGACCTCTATGAAGAGCTCTTTCAACACCGGTTCTTCACCGGGCGCTCGGGAAGCTTCTTCAGCTACGAAGGGCTAGGCAGCATTTACTGGCACATGGTGTCGAAACTGCTGCTGGCGGCGGAAGAAGTGTTGGCGGACGCCGTCTCTGCAGGCGAGGCCCAGAACGTGATCGACCGACTACGGGAGCTGTATTTCGACGTGCGCCGTGGCCTGGGCGCGAACAAGAGCCCATCCGAATACGGGGCCTTCCCAACCGATCCTTACTCCCATACTCCAAGCCGTTCCGGCGCCCAACAGCCGGGAATGACCGGCCAGGTCAAGGAGGACATTATCGCTCGCTGGCGCGAGCTGGGTCTGGTGGTCACCCAGGGCCGGATTCACTTCGAAGGCTCGCTCGTCAGAGACGAGGAACTGCTTAAGGAAGCCGCTATTTTCAGCTACATCGACGCCCAGGGGACCGAACGGACCCTGCCTCTTACCAAGGGGACTCTCGCCTACACCTACTGCCAGATCCCGGTTGTGCTGAAGCGGTCGGGCAGGGCGCGTTTGCGAATCTCGAAGACCTCGGGCACGACCGAGTTGCAGGGAGCGGCCCTGAGCGCCGAAGACAGCCGAGCCGTGTTCGAGAGAACCGGCGAGATCCTGAAGATCGAGGTGGAGATCTGACAGGTCCGAGATTCCAGCGAGCCGCCAGCCTGTATCCTTATCGTAAAACTCGATAAAATCGTTTCTGCTCGCGCCGCTCTGGGAGGTTCGCAAATCTTGGACTTCGATCAGCCGGCCCTTCTCGAGGAAGCTACGCTTTACCTTCGCCGCAAGGCCTGCCTCATGAACCCTGACCTTAAACTGGAAGGCGGGGCCGATCTCTTCGGGAATCAGTTCTTCCTGTTTTCCCTTACAGTACCAGGGTGGGGGGAGTTCTGGCTGGTTCGCGGTCCTCAGGGTTACGGGCTGTACGACCAGAAGGAGGTGCCTGACGTCGGCGAGGTGATCCTCGAACACTACGGCAGCCGCGGCACCGACCTGGAAGCCAGGCTCGCGGCCCATTTCTCGGGTCGAACGAAGTGAAGCCGCCACGATCCAGAATGTTCCTATCCTCACGTTCTCGAATTTCAATGCGGCGGTCGGGCCTGGGTGTGATTCAAACCCATTGCGGGCGTGAGAACCAACGTTCCTGCGGCGTCTTACGCCCCTTCAGGGCTTGTCGTGGGAACGACCCCTGGAACCCGGGCCTGCGCAAGAAGCGCTGCGGTTTGGGCTAATAACTCTCGGCCTCCCAGGCCGAGGAGTCCGGTCTTTCAAGTAGAAGCAGTCGGCACGGATGTGTATTTTCGCCAAAGTCCAGGCCTTTCAGGCCGAGGAGTTGGAGGTTTTTGGGGACCTCCAACGGAAGACTGAGAAGGTGTGAGAAGACCCGTGAGGCGGTGATGCTGTTTTCGGCCTGAAAGGCCCTGGACTTTGGCGAAAGTAACAGATGAATCAACAGGAACCGCCGCTGTGTGGCTGTATCACGCTGAAAGCGTGAAGCACTGCTCGCTGCCGCCGGCGAGGCTTCTTTCGCGGGTGTCGCCGCCGTTTGGGCCGTACATGACGGCGCCAAGATCGAGCAGGATGACCTGCGCAATCCCCAGAAAGCTTCCAATGCCGCCTGGGACGGGAAGACCGTCCGACTCTTCGGAGCGCGCAACGAGGTGCTCGCGTTTCAGCTCCTGGTGGAGGCCGACGCCAACGGAATCAAGACTCTTTCAGCCGGCCTGCCTGAGCTTCGTCAGGCCGGAGGCGGCGCCAAGATCAGCTATGCTCCGCCGGCGGCCGATCCGACATATTACCTGGGTCGCGACATCCAGGTGTTCAGCGTGCACTACATGAACGTGACCCGGCCGACCGCGGCAACCTGGATTTACTTCGGCGACAAGCCTTCCGCTCCCAAAGACCCGGAAGGGCTGAAGCCGGTGCAGCTTGTTCCGGAGAACGCCCGGCCCGGCAAAGGGGGAATGCCGCTTACCGTGCCCGCCTCCCGTGTCCAGGCGATCTGGTTCGAGATCTACACCGCGCGAGACCTGCCGGCCGGCAGGTATGCCGGAAAAGTCACTGTCCAGGCCGATTCCATAAAGCAGGAGATTCCGATCGAGCTGGAGCTGTTCGATTTCACATTGCCCGACCAGAACAGCATGCACGCGATGGTGTACTACGAGCGTGACCAGTTCGACCTGTACCACGGCCAAGACCTCGACAGCGCCTACCACCGCTTTGCGCATCGGAACCGTATCGAGCTGGTCCGAGCGTATAACGAGACCGCTGTCAAGGAACACGCGGGGAGGCTCTCCGGCGCCGACTTCACCGGCAAGACGGGTTACGCCGGACCGGGCGAGAATGTCGGGAACACCATCGTCCCGCTGACTTTCTACGGCCCCGGCCGGGACTTCGACCAGCCTGAAACCGCGTGGCGCAGGGCCGATTCCTGGATGACCTTCCTGAAATCGACGCTTCCCGGCGCCATCACCTTCGTCTACATGCCGGACGAGCCGAATCGCTCACAGTTCCCCAGGATCAAGCAGCTCGCCGAGAACATCCACAGCAATCCGGGACCCGGAAAGAGCCTGCCCGTCCTGGTCACGCACCAGTACACGCCCGAACTTGACGGCGCCATCGACATCTGGTGCTCCGGGCCGCAGGGCTACTTCATCCAGAAAGCGGCTGAGGAGAAGCGCAAGGGCCATGAATATTGGATCTACAACGGCGGGCGGCCCTACGGAGGGGCGATCGTCATCGATGCCCCGGCCACCGACGCTCGCGCCACTATCTGGGGCTGCTTTAAGCACGGCATCCCCGTATACTTCTACTGGCACGGCAATCACTGGCGCCACAATTTCCAGAAACCGGGGAACCGGATTCAGAATGTCTGGGTGGAACCCGTCACCTTCGACAACCGCGGCCAGCCAAACAAACCGATCGACGACCAGAGCTTCGCTAACGGCGACGGCGTGCTTTTCTACCCCGGCCAGGAGAAGCTGCACCCGGAACAGGATCGCGGCATTCCAGGCCCATGTTCCACCGTGCAGCTGGCCAACTTCCGGCGCGGTCTCCAGGATCATCAGTACCTGACCATGGCCAGGAAACTGGGTTTGAACGACCTGGTCGACGAAGTGATCAACTCGACGGTTCCCCGCATGTTTTCCGACGTGAAGAAGAACGACCCGGTCGGATTCTCCGAGGAGGGCGACGACTACGAAAAAGCCCGGCGCCGGCTGGCCGAGGCGATCGTGCAGAAGCAGCGAGAGCGATAGGCGACCTGGTTGGATGGCGTAACTCCATTACAAGGTTCTTGAATTACACGTAATTTCCTGCTAGTATTACATCCCGGGAGGGATGATATGACAGAACAGAAAAAGGATGACAAGAAGAAGGCCAAGGAAGCGGTGTACGAGTTCATCAATTCCGCCAGACAGATGGCGACGGAGGTGAGCTCCGAGATCGCGCAGACAGCCGAGCGGCTGTACGAAGAGGCGAAGTCCGCCAAACGCCAGATAGTCGTGTCGGTCCGGCTGGACGATGATTCCGCCCGGAAGGTGGATCAGCTGGTCGAGTCAGGGATCTGTTCCAGCCGCTCGGAAGCGGTGGCGATGCTCACGAGGAGCGGCATTCAGTCCCGGCAGGCTCTTTTCGACATGATCGAGGCAAAGATTCAGGAAATCCAGCGGATCAAAGATGAAATCCGCCAGACCGCCAGCCAGGTGGCCTCTGGTCCTCAAGGATGAAGGAGGAAGGGTGAAGGATGAGAAGGATGAGAAGATGCCGGCCTCGCCGCTTCCCTGAGTAAGCGAAACCTTTCGGTCTGGCCAGGCATATGATAAAGCAGGAGTCAGCCCGATCAGCGTTTTCCCCAAGGAGGAGAAAATGAAGACGAGGTTGCCTGCTTTTTCCGGCCTGTCCAGGCGAAGCTTCTGCGGGCTTGTCTGGATTCTGACGGTCAGTCCCCTTTTTCTGCCTGCGGTCTTTTCCGAGGATCCCCCTTCCCGGCGCTTTCTGACTCTCGCTGAGAAAGAGGCTTTCTTGCGCAATGCCAAAGTGATTCGATCCCAGGCAGCCAAGAAGGGGATTACCGGTTCAGTAAGAGCGACGCTGAGTGACGGCACGCTGACGAACGACGCCAGTATTCAGCGGATCGACTTTTACCGGTCGACATATAACACACCGGCGGGTCTGCAGATCGGCTTCAGAGACAGCTACAAATTCAATATCGCCGCCTACCGGCTGGCCGTGCTGCTCGGCATAGACAATGTCCCTCCCTCGGTCGAGAGGAGCTACGACGGAACCAAGGGAGCGTACACCTGGTGGATTGAAGATGTGGTCATGGACGAGGGTGAGCGCCTGAAACGCAAGATTTCGCCTCCTGACGCGAGGTGCTGGAACGAGCAGATGCATCTGGTGCGGGTTTTCGATCAGCTTATCGACAACATTGATCGCAACGTGCAGAATCTCTTGATTACCAAGGACTGGAAAATCTGGATGATCGACCACACGCGCGCCTTCAGACCTGGAACCGAGCTCCGGAAACCCAGCGAGCTGCAAAAGTGCGACCGGAAGCTTCTTGACCGGCTTCGTGTCTTGACTTCCGAGCAGCTGAAGGCGGAGCTTGGCGATTACCTGACCAAAAGCGAGATCAAGGGCCTGCTGGCTCGTCGTGATCTGCTGGTTCGGCACTTCGAGGCCCTCGGAGAGGCGTGCTTGTACAATCTGAGGAGGGACGTCCCGGCGCACGCCGCGACCCGCTGATACAAGCTGACCGCCGCGTGCGCGGGAGCGAGGCGCTCATTGCGCCGTGGCCGAACGGACGGCGGCGCCGCTGCCGGAAATCAAGGGCTCAAGCGGTGAGGGCTGCGGATCAAGCTGAGCTGCGGCTCGCAGGTAGCTTGACCAGTCCATACCCAGCGGCAGATCCAGCCGAGTCCCCCGATGGAGAGCCTGGAACCGGTCTTTTTCGACAATCAGGCACGCCTTCGGGCCGCCATAAAATTGCGACAAACCCACGTCGATCAGTATGACCTTGCCGCCAAAACGTGGCAGCACGGCGCCCGTGGTTGGCGTATGGCCTATGACTATGTGACTGACTCGATACCGATCGAGCAGGTCGTTGACAGCGTCTGCCGTATCCGCCTCCGGGGCTTCTGCCAGACCTCGGTACCAGAGCGGGCCCGCCGGATCGGTCACTATTCCCTTTTCAAGGAGCGAGAAATCGCTGAGTTCCTTTCTAACTGTTTCGTTAAGCTGCCGGATGGTCCAGGAGGAGTACTTGGGGCTGATTCCGCCGTGGAGGAAAAGGATGTCTCCAATTCTGACAACAGCGTTTTTCTGCCTCAGCCACTTCCCATAGGGCCCCTTCGGTCCGAAAGCAATCCGATGCTCCACCCAGCCTGGCGGGTGCTCAGCGAACCACCCGGCACGAAACTGCTCCTTGGACTGTCCTGTACCCTCTTTCCCCAATTCGGGAGCAACGTATTTGTCGAAATACGCCTCGCGAACCTCCTCGGATTGAGGCGAGCGAAAGGCGGCGATCTCCTCGGCAGACACGTAGCGAAGGTCACCGAAAATGTTCATTGCCTCATGATTGCCGAGGAGCACGTGAACCCGGCCGCCCACCTTCAGGGCTTCGGTCTCCAGCCGCATCAGAAGGTCCATGACCTTGCGGGATTGCGGTCCACGATCCAGCAAGTCGCCGGTTTGAACCAGATGGGTCTTTCCTGCGATCCACTTCTGTTTCTTGTCGATGACGCCGGCATCCCGCAGCAGGGCCGTGAACCGCTCGAAGTCGCCGTGCACATCCCCGACGGCCACAATCCGTTCCGCTAGCGGAAACTCGTCCTGCCCTGCGAGGGGGGGCGTCCCGGCGCAAAGGAACGCCAGGAAGACGATTGCGGCGTAAGGATACTTGCGTGGGCGAGACATAGCAGTTCTTCTTTGTCTCAGATGCGCCTGGAAGGCATGGCGTTTCAGACTTCGAGCAGCGGCTGACCTAACCTCGCGCGGGGCCGAGGCCCCCTTTTGGAGCGCGGCGGCAACGAAAGGCCGACGCTTTAGCCGGCCTCTCGTTGCCGGTCATGGCCCTGATCCTGATACGCATCTCTGAAGCAACTCCGCCGACGCAGCCAGACCGGAGCGGGCGCTTTAAGCCCGAAGGCCCCCTCAGAACTCTATCAGGCTCAACTGCCCCTCCGCAAATGTCTGCATCTGTCGGAAAAGATTCGCGCTATCATTCGGAACAAATCAACCCTGGCGGGACGAAACCAGGGTCTTGCATCCAGAGGCCGCTGCTGGCTATTCTTGGCGGGTACTTTTGCTGTTACAGTCCAAGCCGCAGGAGGGGGCCATAAATGAAAGCAGTTAAGTCGATTTTGCTCGCGATCTTGTTGCCGGCGCTTTGCGCCTCGTATGTCGCTGGGAAGCCGAACTTCAGCGGGGACTGGAAGCTGAACGCCGCCAAGAGCGATTTCGGTGGGATGCCCGTACCGACCAGGTTCGAGCAGAAGATCGCTCACAACGAACCCGAGCTTAAAATCTCCTTCACATTTGTGGGCGAGTTTGGCGAGTTTACGGCGGATTCCGTCTACACGACCGACGGTAAGGAGTGCGTGAACACCTCCACCATGGGCCAGAGCAAGAGCACTGTGAGTTGGGAAGGCGACGCGCTGGTGGTCGTCACTAAAATGGACATGCAGGGGACTGAGGTCACGATGACCAACAGGTACTCCCTGTCCGAGGACGGCAAGACCCTCACGGTTCAGGGGCATTTCAGCAGTCCTCAGGGTGAAGGTAACTCCAGGATCGTGATGGAGAAGATTCCCGCAACACGACACTAGTTGTGCTGGCGCGTTGTCAGTGACTTTCGGAAGCCAGCCGTCGGAGCCCCAGGGCCCGAGTCAGTTCAGGAAAGGCCCGGGGAGGCATGTGCGATTAGCCAAGATCACCCGGCCGCGGGTCATCGGCGTACTCCCGCGGACGAGACTCTTTCATCTGCTGGATCATGCCTCGGGTCGTTACCCGCTTCTCTGGATTTCGGGGCCGGCCGGCTGCGGAAAGACAACTCTCGTAGCCAGCTGGCTGGACTACAGGAAGCTGTCCTGCCTGTGGTACAGGATTGATGCTGGAGATGACGACGTTGCCACCTTCTTTTACTACCTGGGTCTTGCAGCACGGAGGGGCCCCTGCGGCAAGAAGACTGCACTTCCCCTCCTGACGCCCGAATATTCCCTCGGAGTTCTGACCTTCGCTCGACGTTTCTTTGAAAAGCTTCTCGCCTCACCCCGGCGCGTTGATGCGAGCAGGCCTGTGATCGTTTTCGACAACTACCAGGAGATATGGGAAGACTCGGGATTCCACGACGTGATCGCTCATGCCCTGGAGGTCGTCCCGGAAGGAGCCGTCATCGCCGTATTGAGCAGGACGGGCCCTCCTCCCTCCTTGTCCCGACTGCAGGCCGGCGGCGGCGTCTTTATTTTGGACTGGGATCGGATCCGGTTCACCGCCGGCGAATCCTTTGCCCTAGCCGCCAAGATCGCCGCCTCTAAAAGAAAGAAACCACTGCCGAAAAGCGCGCTCAGAAGAGTTTATGAAAGGACGGGAGGCTGGGCGGCTGGGATTGTCCTGATGATGGCAAGCACCGGGGAATCGGGAGCTGTCGACAGCTTCCTGCCGGCCGAGATTTTTAACTACTTTGCTTCAGAGATCTTGAAGAAGACTGACAGGGAGACTGAAAAGTTCCTTCTGAAGACTGCTTTCCTGCCTGACCTGACTGCTGCCTGGGCCGAGCGATTGACCGGGGCAAAGGCGGCCGCGGAAATCCTGTCAAAGCTGACCCGCAGCCACTTTTTCACCTACAGCACTTCAGACGTCCAGCCTCTTTATCACTACCACTCGATGTTCCGCGACTTTCTCCTCGCGACGGCCGCAAAGTCGCTTTCCTCAGAAGAAAGGCACCGGGCCAAGAGGACTGCTGCCGAAATCCTGGCCGAGGCCGGGCGGTATGACTCTGCGGCGGGCCTTTTGCGCGAGGCACGCGACTGGGACGGCCTGGCGCATCTGGTTCTTCTGGCCGCGCCTCAGCTTTCCGCGCAGGGCAGAAGTCGAGTCGTCGAAGAATGGATCGCGAGCCTTCCCGCAGGGTTCCCGGCTCGGATGCCCTGGCTCGTCTACTGGCTTGGCGCTTGCCGGATGCCTTTCGACCCGGTCGCCAGCCGCCGGCTGTTCGAAAAAGCTTTTCCCGCTTTCGAGGCGGCCCATGATGTGCCCGGTATGCTTCTATCCTGGGCCGGGCTGGTTGTTTCGCTGTCGCTCAGTTTCGAGGATATCGCGAAACTCGAAGAGCGGTTTCTTCAGCTCGACGCCCTGATGAAGCAGGCTCGGGAACCGCTTACGGCGGAGGTCTTGCTGGCAGTCACCTCGGCGGTATTCTTCGCATCCACCAATCTTCGATCCGATGTCGACATCGATGAGTGGGTAGAGCGCGGACTGGCCCTGCGGCAGGAGACCCATGACGTCAAGACCGTGACTCAGATCCTGTCAAACATGGCGATCTACCTTGCCCTGCGCAAGGGAGATCTGAGGAGAGCCGAATCGGTCATTGCCATCCTGCGGGACCTGGCCCATTCGAGCGCCGCACCCTTTGTCCAGCTTGCCTCGGCGCTCGCCGAAGCGCTCTTTAGGACTTTTACGGGAGAGCATCGGGCCTGTCTGGAAGCAGTGTCCACGGGATTGGAAGTGTCCGCCTCGACCGGGATACACGTCATGGATTTTCTGATCCTCATCCAAGGGGTGCTGAGCTCTCTTAACACCGACGACCTCGAGACTGCTCGCGATTTGCTCAAGAAAACGGCATTGGCCCAGGAGGGTGCAGGGAAGTTCGCTTCCGGCTGTTTTCACACCTTACTGGGTACCGAGGCTTTGCAGCGCGGCGCCATACCGGAAGCGATGGCGCAGACCGAGCTCGCCGTACGGCTTCTCGAAGATATCGGACAGCCGACAAGCAGCGCCATGGCCCGCCTGGTTGAGGCCCAGATTCTGTACGAAAGCGGTAAGACTCACCGCGCTTTTCGATCCCTCTCGCGGGCCCATCACGTTAGCCGAGCGATCGGGTCCGATTTCCTGGAATTCGGTTGTCTGCTTACGAACGCTCACTTCCTGTTTCGCCGGGGGGAGGAAGAGAAGGCATTGGCGCTGCTCCGCAAGGGACTCGGCGCCGGACGAAAACAAGGCAACTATTTCCCCCTCGTCTGGCAGCCTTCGGCCATGGCCGATCTGTGTCTGAAGGCCCTGGAGAACGGCATCGAGCCCGACTATGTCCGGACGCTCATCCAAAGGCGCAATCTGATCCCCGAATCGCCGGTCAACAACGAAGCCTGGCCGTATCCGGTCAGAATACGCACCTTCGGGGGGTTCTCGCTGGTGGCCGATGGAAGGCCGGTGAGGTTCGCCGGCAAAGTGCAGCACAAGCCGCTCGATCTGCTCAAAGCGCTCATCGCATTTGGCGGCGCCGAGGTGCCTGAAACGCGACTCGCCGACGCCTTGTGGCCCGATGCGGAGGGTGACCTTGCTCACCGGGCATTCGCCACGACCCTTCACCGGTTGCGCAAGCTTCTCCGTGACCATCGAGTCATTCACTTTGTCGAAGGAAAGGTGACGCTCGATCCGAAGTACTGCTGGGTGGATGCCTGGGTTTTCGACAGAATAGCCAAGGCCATGGAGGAGGCCCCAACTTTGCAGCTACGAGCCCAGGCGGAGGAGTTGCTGGCCATCTACAGGGGTCCTTTTTTGCCCGAGGACAGTGCCAAGAACTGGACGGTTTCAGCTTGCGAGCGGTTTGTCGGCAAGTTCGTGCATGTGGTGGAGAAGCTGGCCGGGCAGCTGGCGGCGGAAGGACACTGGAAGGACGCGGCGGCCTGCTATTTGCGGGGCCTGGAAGTCGATGAGACCCGCGAGGAATTCTACCGGGGACTGATGAGATCCTATCTTGAGCTCGGCCGACGTTCCGACGCCCTGTCTGCCTACCGGCGTTGCCAGCGCACGTTGGTCGCCAGTCTCGGCGTTACTATGTCCGAAGAAACCGAACAACTGTATCGGCTCGCCCTGCAGAGAAGTTAAACGCACGCCAATCGTCAAGCCGTCACGATGGGCAAACTGATTGGGTTCGCACCTCAGCCTCACCCCGGCGGCGAATCTGTAATCAATCTGTAATCCGGTCATCCGAAGAATACGTTTGACCGCGTTCTTTCTGCGCGGGGAGGGTGACATGTTCAACCGAAGACTCCTACCCGGTTTGTGCCTCGTCCTGCTGTGCGTAAGCTCGTTTCTGCTTCTCGGCGACCAGACTACGGTCAAGTACCGGTATGACGCCGCGGGCCGCGTCGTCGAAGCCCAGTACGGGGCCACGGCGCGGATTGTCTATCAGTACGATCCCATGGGGAATCTGCTCAGCAGGAGCGTGATTCTGAGCGGCTCGCTGCTTTACCTGCCCTTCTACCAGGCGGGTCCGTCCACTTTTCTGGGGGTGGCGGTGGCCAATTATTCCGACTCCGCCGCTAACCTTGAGTTCCGGGCCTTCGGGGAAAACGGAGCACTTCTGCCTTTTCCACAAAACCCTTACAACGTGCCGTTAGCAGCACGCAATCAGCTGGCCAGGCTGGGCGCTCAGCTCTTCAACGTTGATTCGGCGAGCAACCAGGCCGGGTGGATCCAGATCACCTCAGACAATCCACAGATCGGCGCCTTTTTCGAGTCTGGGAACAACGCGCTGACCCAGCTGGACGGCGCGATCGGCACCCCCACGCAGGCCACCAGGCTGTACCTCACCCGGGCCTGCGAGGGTCCGACCGGGTTCCGCGGCCAGGGTTCGGCGACCTTCGTCAGCATCGCCAATCCGAACGACGCGTCGATCGGGCTGCAGCTGAAGCTCTTCGGCTTGCAGGCGCCGGGAGGCACCCAGGCTGTGCAGCTGGGAGCGACCGTGAACCAGACCATCGCAGCCAAAGGCGTACTTTACAGGAACATCACCGACCTTTTTGGAGTGGCGGTGGCGCAGGGTTACGTTCGGGTGGACGTCACCGACGGCCCGGGGGCCGTCGGGTTTGAGCTGATCCAGTGCACGGGCGTCCCCACCCTGATCGGGCTCAATGCCGGCCTCGGGAACGAGAACAACGAGTTGTTCTCGGCCCAACTGGCCTCGGGCGTAACCCTGTTCACCAGCCTGAAACTGATCAACACCAGCGCGGCGGCGCGCCAGATCACCCTGCGGGCCATCAGGGATGACGGCTCGGCCCTGGCGCCCCAGGTTCAGCTGGCGCTGGGGCCCGGAGACTTCTTGGAACGTGACGCCGGCGAAATCTTCACCTTCACCGACGCGCTGGCAGTGGGATCGCTGCACGTGCAGGCCGACGGACCTGGGGTAATCGGAGACGTGGTCTTCGGCGAGCCGGGATCGCTTAAGTACGCCAGCTCGATGCCGCTCCAAGTCCAGAAATTCTCCACGGCGGTGCTGAACCAGGTGGCTAACGGAATGGGACTCTTTACCGGACTGGCGCTTTACAACCCGGGCAACGAGGCCGCGAATGTGACGATTGAGGTCTATGCGCCGACGGGCACGATGACCGGCAGCACGAATTTTCCGTTGCCCGCCGGCGGCCGCCTCTCACAACTGGTCCCGCAACTTGTGCCGGAGACCGCCGGTCAGGTCACGGGGTTCATCATCTTACGTTCCACCCGTCCCTTGATCGCGCAGCAACTCTTTGGAGAAAACGGTTTGAGCATGCTTTCGGCGGTTCCGCCGAGCGTGGTGAACTAAGACCTGTGACACGCGGTCGAAACCGAAAGGAAACTCCATGAAATCCAGGATCGTCACCGATCGGATCAGCTTCAGGTATTGGCTCGCTGCCACGCCAGGCAAGCCCGCCTGGACCAGCAGCATGCGCCTGGTGGAGACCTTCGTGATGTGCCTGCTTGGTCTCGGCATGGCCCTGGCGCAAGACCCCAGCCGCGCGGCAAGCGCGGAGAAACCGGTCCACAAGAACAGCGTGAGCGGGGGCGGCGGCTCCGTTCCCCTGATGATCGAGCCTGACTCCGGTTTCTATTTCCCGTATGAATACAAGCCGGGTGGCACGCCTCTCGTCGGAGACCCCCTCTCGTCGGCGACCGGCGAGTACCGCAATACCTGGCCGCTTCTTTCGCTGGGGGGCGTCCTTCCCCTGCACGTCTCTCTCCTGTATGCGCCCGACCTCTTTAACCGGACGGTGGCGAGTGACGGGCCCAACCAGACGGAGCATTACATCCGAGGCTTCACCACGGACACGGTGTATCGTCTCATTGAGTTCGAAGAGAGAGGCGGTCAACAACAGGCGTTCATCAACGTTCTCTTAAAAGACGACACCTTTGTGTTCCTTGACCAGGGGGGAGGCCAGTTTGTTCCCGACGGCGAGCGCAAGCTACAGATACAAAGGCTGGGCGACTACTATTACCTGAGTGACCCTGTCACGGAGCTGATTTACATTTTTCGAAGCCGGGTCAAGAACACCCAGCGTCCATTTCAGTTGGTCCGGCGGATGGGCGAGGCGGTTGTCATCATGGACCGCAACGGGAACAGCCTCAGATTCTCGTACAATTCGGACAACAACCCGACGCTGATCGAAGACGGTCTCGGCCGCCGGCTGGTCTTCAGCTACAACCAGGACGGCAGGCTCAAATCCGTATCCGACGGACAGGGACGAACATGCACTTTTGCCTACCAGAATTCCAAGCTGGCGTCCTTCACCAACCCGGCGGGCGGTGTCACCCGGTTCGAATACGACGCAGGCAGTTCCTTCGGCGACAAGCTGAAGCGCTACATCCTCCCCGCCGGAAACGCGCCCTTCAATCAGACCTGGCAGCAGCGGCCGGCCCCCAATATCGGCTGGGAGGTGGAGTCTGTAGTCAACCAGACAGACGCCTATCAGAACACTCTGACGATAGGCTTCGACCCGACCCACGACGAGCTGACCGCCAACTTCCCCGATGGCACGAGGACTGTTTACGCGAGCGGCCTGGCAAGGTACCCACTCAGGATCACCGACACCGAGGGGCATACAGCCTCGTACACTTACGACTTTGCCAATCTCGAGGTGACCAAATTCACCGACCGGACGGGTGTTGCGACAGGTTTCACCTATCATCCACAAAGCGGCCTGTTAGCCTCAATCACCAACGCCAACGGCCAGACGACGAAGTTCACCTACACCGCTTATCCTCAGAACTTCACCAGCCCGATCGATCAGACACCCTTCTCCTTCACGTTCTACAACCTGACCTCTGTCGAGTTTCCTGACAAGAGTCAGTTGAGCTACTCCTATGATGGCAAGGGGAACCTCCTGACCTGCATTGATCCGGCTGGAAAGGTGTGGACATACACCTACAATGCTCGGGGCCAGATCCTCACGTCGGTCAACCCCGCCGGCGGAGAGCTTCGCTACACCTATAACGCCGATGGCACGGTGGCCTCGGCACAAGACTCGGACACCGGCTCGACGACATACGGCTATGATCCTTTCCGTCGAGTGAACAGAATCACTCGCCCTGACGGCAAGTTCGTTCAGATCGTCTACGATGAGCAAGATCGAATTACCTCGATGACCGACGAAAACGGCCACCAGTATTCCTTCGAGTATGACGCCAACGGAAACCTGAAAAGGATAATCAATCCTAAGGGCTACTTCCGCCAGAACGACTATGACCTGATGGACCGCCGCATCCGTTCGACCGACCCTCTCGGCAAGGCGACTACTTTCGGTTTTGACAACCGGGGACGTCTCGGAACCGTCACCGACCCGAATGGCTTGACCACGACTCTTGGCTACGAACCACGCGGCTGGCTGAACCGAATCACCCGGGGAGGCCAGACCTGGCGCCGGGGCCACGACAACGAAGGAGTGATCAAGACTCGGACCACGCCTTTGAACCATACAGCCAGCTTCCAGACCGATAAGCTCGGGCTGCTCGTGGGCGTTACCGATGCCTTGGGGCATGCCGGCGCCATCAAGCGCGACGAGCTGAACAGAATCATCGAAATGACGGATCCGGAAGGCCGAACCACGAACTACAAATACGACAGCCGGGGGGATCTCTCGGAAGCGAGCCAGCCGGTCACCGGGACGGCCACCTATGAGAGGAACGATCTTGGTCTGCTCAGCCGGCTGACCGATCCGAACGGCGCCAAATGGGAATTTGGCTATACCGACATGGGACGCCTCGACTCTCACACTGATCCTCTAGGCAACACCTGGAGTCATACGCATGACAGCCACGGAAGACTGTCTCAAACCACTTATCCGGATGGATCAACACTGACACGAAGCTATGACGGTGCGGGCAATCTGACCCGGAAGTCCTACTCGGGAGGCCCTGATCAGCAGTTCACGTATGACGAACTGGACCGGAGGACGGGCGCCACCGGCATCAGCTTCATCAGAGACAAGGCAGGCCGGATTACCTCGACTGCGGACCAGGGGACGGTTTTCGGCGCCGGCTACGACGATGGCGGAAGGCTCAAGACTGCGACTTACAACAATAATGCGTTGACCGTCACTTACACCTACGATGCCGTCACGGGGCTTTTGTCCCGGGTCACAGACAGTCTGACGAACGCGCGCATCGATTTCGCTGCCGACAATGACGGGAGACTGATCGGGATTACCCGTTCCAACGGTGTGAACGCGACCATCACCTGGGATGAAGCCGACCGCCTCACCCGGATTCAGGACGGAAGCTTCCTTGATCTGAACTATACCTTCGACCCCGCCGGTCAGATTACCGAAGTCCGGGGGCAAATGCCTCTCGACCCGGCGAGCCTGCTGGCCGCCGGAACGTCTTCCTTCACCTACGATGCCGCGTCCCGGATAAGTAACGCCGGGTACGTCTATGACAAACGAGGACGCCTGACGGCCTCGCCCGGGCACAACTATGCTTGGGACAACAGCTCCGCGCTTGTCCAGATCGATTCCGCGACGTTGACCTGCAACGGGATGGGACAGGTGCGGACACGAACGCAGGGCGGCCAGACGACTCGCTTTTATTACAATCACGCTGTCGGGCTGGCGCCTGTTGTGGCGGAAAAGGATGACGCCGGTCAGTTCCTGCGCTACTACGTGTGGACTCCGGCTGGAAGTCTGCTGTACATGATCGACGCAACCGACGGAAACAAAGTCTACTTCTATCATTTTGACGTGACCGGGTCGACTCTGGCGCTTACGAGCTCTGCCGGCGCCGTGACTGACAAGTACGCGTATGATCCTTTCGGCGTTCTTCTGGCCCATGAAGGGAACAGCCTTCAGCCGTTTACCTTCGTAGGACAGTTGGGTATTCGGCAGGAGATTCCTGGAGGCACGCTCTACAATATGCGGGCCCGATATTACGACGCCCGGACGCAGCGCTTCGTCAGCCGCGATCCGGTCTGGCCTCAGACGGCCTCACCCAGTCTCTTGAATCCGTACCAATACGCGGCCAATTCCCCCTTGAGCTACGTGGACCCCACGGGCAAGGTCCTGTTACCGGCCTGGCTGTCGTGGCTCGCTCGCATTCTCAACTGGGCGTCCGGTACTCCAACCGGTTCTCCAGTCGGCGACCCGGAATGGGGACGGTTCGGTTCGCCGATAGGAAGCGACGAAGAGCTGTACAAGCGCTTCCGGGAGGGCAGACAGCCCATCAACGAAGGTGAGAAAGCACGGATCCACGCCTACCAGATGACGCAACTCGAAAAAGCGAAACGAGACCAATGGAGAGCCGAGGACGAGGAAGCCCTCAGGAAAGCCGGGATGTCTCCGGAAGAGGCCGCAGCTTTCATGAACTGGCTTGAAAAAGCGCCGTTAGGGGCTATGCAGAAACAGCGGGAATTTGAGTTTGCGCTGGCGCTTGCCGGAACCAAAAGCAAGCGGGAGTCCATTGAGAAACCGCAAAAACCGTTGAAACGCAGGGAGCCGCCTCCAACAGTCGACCCGTGCCAGTTTCTTGCGCTCTGCTTCGTCTCACATTTCTGGTCCGAGGTGATGCTGGACGCTATGGATAGAGAGCAGGCGTACTACGGTGACTACGACAGGAGTGCCGACCCCCGCGACCTCGACTATTGACTGTCTCGATCCTTACAGAAGCTTTGGCCCGGAAAACAACCCGGCGCCCTATCGCGGATCATTGATGGCGCCCAGAAAGAGGAGGGCGCCTGTCTGATCGTCTCGAATCGCGCAGAAAAACGGACGATCCACCACCATCCGGAAGCGCTCCTGGGGCGGCTCGAACGACGTGACCGAAACACCGACGGACGTCGCGGCCGCGGCTTCCGTTCCCTCTTCATTCACCTCGACAAACGTCTTGTGCTTGACCTTGTTGATGTAAGCCCGTTCCGACGTCTGAATCATGGCTGAAAAGTCCGCCCGCTCCGTGTCGAAGGCCAAAGCCATCCCCAGGGCCTTCAGCGGATCGTTCAGCTCTTTCTCGTACTCGATCCGGAAACGCGGGAGCGAGATCTCGCCCTCCCGCTTGCGAAACGAGCGCATCCAGGTGTCCCAGTTGGAAACAGTCAGGCTCTCGAGGAACTGCGGGAGGCTGTGACCGGGCTTCGGCAGGAAGATGCGCATGTTCCAGCGCCGGTTTCCGTACGGGAGGCTGATCGCCTGAAAATCGGGAGTTTCGCAGTACTGGAAACTGCCCGACTGCGTCATCATCGGCACCTGGATCCGATTGCCGGCAGCCGGAATAAAGGGGCGCTGCGCGGTTAATTCTTTCTTAAACTGGGCGGTCCATTTTCCCTTGAAGTAAACGGCATTCAGCAGAAACAGGATCGAGTTCGAATCGATCCGGTCGACGATCTTCTGGATTTTGCCGGCCGTGTTCCGGCCGACCCAATCGTTGATTCTGGCCGGCGCGCCCGGGTCGGCGAAATCCAGTACCGCGACCTCCGCCTTGAAAAAGCGGCGGTTCCTGTCTATGAAGTCCGGTTCGAAATTGAGCCCTTGTCTTGCCCAGAGAGAGTTGGCAATCTGCAGCTGGACCGCCGGATCGGCTTGCTGCAGCGTCTCCTTCAATTCGAGGCTTGCCTGATTCACCTGCTCGAGGTTCATCCCCTGCAGCTCGAGCGCACGGCTCATGGCCTCCCGAGTCTCGCCGGCTGCTCCATTCCAGGTCATGGCGAGCGCAAACGCCACGCCGGCAGGTGAAATAAAAACGTTTTTCGCGCGTTCGGCAGCAGTGATTTGCGAGAACAGTCTAAATCCAAAGCCGGCCTGCGCCGAGGGAAGAGACTTCTCCGCCGGCGTCCGGCCGGGCCCCGCAGCTGGTTTCATGCCCAGAACCAATCCGCCTATTGCGACCAGAATCAGAGCCGTTCGTCTCATTATCACGCCTCCTTGTGCCATTGTAACGGAGACTCAGGGGAGAAGGTGGACGACATGGCGACACGAATAGCATGTTTAGACTTTCTTTCTTTCAAGGTGTAACCGGGGTTCTCTGGCCTGCGTCCTAACCTTGAACAGGACAGGGAAGGGTGGGCACGCAGCATGGGCGTTCGGTTGTTCCCGTTTGAAGATTACTGGTGGTTCTATCTGGCCTTTACCGGCTTTGTCATGCTGCTGCTGGCGCTCGACCTGGGCGTCTTCCATCGCCAGGCCCGCCGCGTGTCCTTGCGAGAAGCCTCCATCTGGAGCGCCGTCTGGGTGGTTCTCGCCCTGAGCTGCAACTACCTGTTCTACGAGTACGCCTTGTGGAAGTTTTCCGGCGACCCGCGCCTGAATGCCGTCCCGGGATTCGTGGCCGGCGAGGCGGCACGACAGGTCGGTCTGGAGTTTCTGACCGGCTACCTGATCGAGAAGGCCCTCTCGGTCGACAATATCTTCGTTTTCGTGCTGGTTTTCAGTTTCTTTGCCATACCGGCCAGGTACCAGCACCGAGTTCTGTTCTTCGGGATTATCGGGGCCCTGGTGTTCCGGGCCATCTTCATCGGCATCGGCGCGGCCTTGATTCAGTATCACTGGGTTGTCCTCCTGTTCGGAGTTTTCCTCATCCTGACTGGCATAAAAATGCTGGTGGTGCCTGATACGGGAATTAATCCGGAGAAGAACCCGATTATCCGGTGGTTTCGACGCGTGGTGCCCGTGACTCCGGAGCTCCACGGCCAGAAGTTCCTGGTACGGCTGGCCGGCCGGGTCCACGCCACTCCGCTGTTCGTCGCGCTGCTGTTTGTCGAGCTGAGCGATATCGTTTTTGCCGTTGACTCGGTCCCCGCCATTTTCGCGGTCACGCGCGAACCGCTTATCGTCTTCACGACGAATGTTCTCGCCATCCTGGGCTTGCGGGCACTCTACTTTGTGCTGGCCGGCGCGGTGGAAAAATTCTATCTGCTGAAGTACGCGCTCGCCCTGGTGTTGATTTTCGTAGGCGTGAAGATGGCGTGGCTGAACGAGTGGTTTGGCGGAAAGTTTCCGATCGAATGGTCGTTGGCCATCATTGGCGCGTTGGTGGGCGGCGCTGTGGCCCTCTCACTGATGTTCCCGAAGCGTCTGACCGGTGAATCGGTCTGAAAGACGCCGGGCGGCCGGTCATTCGGACCACCCACGAAGCAACACGAACAAGTTGAAGGGCGCTCTCGGGCACCCGTTTTGAAGCGCTCGGCTCAGGGCCGGGTTCGCAACTGGGTCCCCTTGACCCTGCATGCCCGCCACAACAGGTTGTGCGGCGTGACGGTGGCGCCCACGAACTCGACGACTTCCGTCCGGTAGCCGGCGGCTTCCAGCCGCCGGGTACGGTCCGCGTCTACCAGAGCCTGAATAAAGCGCCGGCGGACCGGGGCCTGGCGCGGAATCCCTTGACGAACCGCCTCCTCGACGGCGCGCGCAGCCGCCGGCACTGAAGCGCTGGTACAACAGGGAGCCAGCAGCAAAACCTTTGCCCCGCAGGCGATCGCACGGTCGATGACAGCATCCGACGCCGGACCGCAGGCGTGAAGGGCGACGACAATATCCGGAAATTCCGGCCAAAGAGCCGGATCCGAGACGTCACCCGCGCGGCATTCGATCGGGATTCGGGTTTCGAGACGGTCGATTGCGCCGCGGGTCAGCCGCAGCAGCCGTTCATTCTTCTCAAGGACAATCACGCCGGCATTGAAACCGTGCGGCTCCAAAACGAGCTGCGCAGCAAGAAGCCCGACGTAGGATTTCCCGGCGGCGGCATCGATCAGTACGATTGGCTCTCGGCGGCGCAGTCTCCTGGCCGCGCGATCGATCTCGTCGAGAATCCCCGCCACTTCAAGCGCCTTCCGCCGGTCCTCCTCACGCAAAGTGGCGCCCTCGGCCGAGATATAGAGACGATCAAGCCATTTCTCGACTTCCTGAATCCTACGTCGCAATCCCGCTCCCGCCCGTTACCGGTTACCCGTTACCCGTTACCCGTTACCAGTTACCAGTTACCCGTTACCGGTTACCAGTTACCAGTTACCAGTTACCGGTTGCCGGCTACCAGTTGCCGGTTACCGGTTGCCGGCTACCAGTTGCCGGTTACCGGTTGCCGGCTGCCGGTTACCGGCTGCCGGTTGCCGGTTGCCGGTTGCCGGCTGCCGGTTGCCGGTTACCGGTTGCCGGCTGCCGGTTGCCGGTTACCCGTTGCCGCTTGTCCGTTACCCGTTACCGGTTACCAGTTACCAGTTACCCGTTACCCGTTGCCGGTTGCCGGTTACCGGTTGCCGGCTGCCGGTTGCCGGTTACCGGTTACCCGTTGCCGCTTGTCCGTTACCCGTTACCGGTTACCGGTTACCAGTTACCAGTTACCCGTTACCCGTTGCCGGTTGCCGGCTACCAGTTGCCGGTTACCGGTTGCCGGTTGCCGGCTGCCGGTTGCCGGTTACCAGTTGCCGGTTACCGGTTACCGGTTGCCGGCTACCAGTTGCCGGTTACCGTTGCCGGTTGCCGGTTACCAGTTGCCGGTTACCGGTTGCCGGTTGCCGGCTACCGGTTGCCGGTTGCCGGCTGCCGGTTGCCGGTTACCAGTTGCCGGTTACCGGTTGCCCTTTGCCGGTTGTCCGGGGCGGTCGTCCGGGGGCGATTGGCGGCCCAACGGGCAACTGCAACCGGTAACAGGTAACTGGAAACCGGTAACTGGAAACCGGTAACCGGTAACTGGAAACCGGTAACCGGTAACTGGAAACCGGCAACCGGCAACCGCAACCGGTAACCGGCAACCGGTAACTGGAAACCGGCAACCGGTAACTGGTAACTGGTAACCGGTAACCGGTAACCGGCAACCGGTAACCGGCAACGGGCAACCGGTCCCGATTTGACGTTGCCTGGCCTCGGCACCATAATTGGTTCAAGTAGAGGGCCGCGACTCTCGCGGGTCCGCACTTGAACGGCTTCCCAGGCCACGGTCGCACATTTTGGGTTCGTTTTGTCAGAACCAGCGATCCTCTCGCTCCGTTATACCGCACGCGAATTCAGGTTCAAAGCGAAACAAAAACGCTGGTGAGGAGGAAGCATATGAGCTCGAGCAGTTGTTCCAGGTTTCTGGCAACACTTTGTTGCCTCCTGGCTCTGGGAGCCGCGCCCGCGTGGTCGCAGAGCGCGCGCGGCACGATAACGGGGACCGTAACGGACGCGAGCGGCGCGGCAGTGCCAGGCGCCGAAGTTACGGCCACCAACGTCGAGACCGGCAGTGCGATAAAGACCCTCAGCACCGATGTCGGTCTCTATCGGATTCCCTACGTTGTTCCCGGCAATTACAGGGTCGGCGCCTCGATGGCCGGGTTTCGGACCGCGGTTCAGGAGAATGTTACAGTCCTGGTGGCGCAGACCGTCACAGTGGATTTTTCGCTGCAGGTGGGCGGTGTCACCGATGAGATCACGGTCTCAACGGAAGCGCCTCTTCTCGAGAAATCCACGTCGGAGATCGGCACGGCTGCCACCGAACTGGAGGTACACACCTGGCCGATCCTGGTCGGAGACGGAACTCGCCAGCTGCAGGACTTTGTCTTCCGGACGATGCCGGGGACGCAAGGAGGCACCTGGGAGGGTTCCATTAACGGTGGACAATCGTTCGCGCACGAGATCCTGATTGACGGGATTTCGATCGGGCGAATGGACATAAATGGCGGCAGCAATAACGAATTCACACCAACTGTCGATGCGGTCAGCGAATTCAAGCTGCAGACAGGCGCAACTTCCGCGCAGTACGGGAACTCGCAGACAGGCTTGACCAATTTCGCCCTGAAAGGAGGGACAAACGAGTTTCACGGGACCGCGTTCTGGTTTCATCAGAACGAAGCGTTGAACGCGAACTCCTGGGGGAACAACGCCGCCGGGGAGGACAAGCGGCCTTTCCGGCTTCACAATTTCGGAGCAAGTCTTGGAGGACCACTGATCAAGGATAAAACCCACTTTTTCTTCTCTTACGAGGGAAACCGGCAAACGAACTACAACCTGGGAGGTTTTGTCGACAGCCTCCCGATCCCGGCATTCAACAACGGAGACTTCTCTCGACTGCTCGACCCCAACTTCACCAAGGATCCCCTTTCGGGGACGGTCGTGGGCCAGGACGCTCTCGGGCGGCCCATCATCTTCGGGCAAATTTATGACCCGACCAGCTCCCGCCAGCTCCCTGACGGAACCTGGATTCGTGACCCCTTCCCTGGCAACATCATCCCGCCGAACAAGCTGAGCCGTATTACTCAGAATGTGCTGCGGTTCGCTCTTCCGGCCCCTTTTCTTGACCAGCTCCGGCTCAATACCCCGCGCGTCACGACATGCTGTCCGGTCCTGAACATCGACAATTACAGCACCAACATCGACCACGTAGTCAATGAGAAGCACAAGCTGCGTGGCGCTTTCGTTTACAATGACCGGTCTCGTCTCCGCTACGGTAGCGGTTCACACTATCAGTTGCCTGAACCTCAGATTCCCGCCTCGCCCCTGACCGGAGACAAGACCCAGGCGACTCCAGGCTGGATCGTCCGTATCAGCGAAGACTGGAACTTCAACCCTACGACCCTCAACCACTTTGCGATCGGATACAACCGTTTCCGGAACGCCAACCAATCCAACGCCTTCCTGGACGGCCGGAACTGGGCGGCGGAACTGGGCCTGCAGAATGTCGGAGGCGCAAGCTTTCCGGAGCTGAACTTTGCCGGTAATGACCCGCTTCTCAGCGGTCAATACAAGGACATGGGCATCGACAACGCCACCGGAAATGCGCCCAATGGAAGCACGATCGTTCTGGACGATGTCAGCGTGATTAGGGGAAGCCACAGCATCCGCTTCGGCGGTGAACATCGGCGCTACTACATTAACGATCGATCGGTCGATACCCCGGGCACATACGTTTTCCACAACGAAAATACCGCTTTGCCCGGCTTTGCCACACAGACGGGCTTCGCCTATGCCAGCTTTCTGACCGGCGTCATCCGTCAGGCCACCGTGGGCGTGAACCGGTTAACGTATGGTGTGAGATCACGGACGACTGCCTTTTACATTCAGGACGACTGGAAGGTACGCCCGAATTTCACCCTGAACGTCGGACTTCGCTGGGATATCCCGCAGGCGTTCACCGAGGCCAAAGACGCCATGTCGGCCCTGAACCCGACCAAGCCCAACCCAGGCGCGGACAACTTCCCGGGAGCGCTCGAGTTTCTCGGAGACTGCCCGGGGTGCAATGGCCGCAACTCTTTCGGCGAGACCTACTGGCGGGAATTCGGTCCGCGCGTGGGCTTCGCCTGGGCGGTGGGTCAGAAGACGGTCTTGCGCGGAGGTTACGGAATCAATTACGCGCCTCCCATCCTGGACGGCTGGAACTACGGCTGGTTTAACGGGTTTAACGGCGTGAACAACATCAATGTCCGGACCAACAGCCGGTTCCTCGAGGACCCGAGCTACAATTGGGACACGCCTTACCCGCCATTCGTCGGCGCCCTCCCGAATTTCAATCCGGCGCTCCTCAACGGCGAAAACGTCCCCTTCTATCCCCCCGAGACCAACCGCCTCCCCATGACTCAGAACTGGAACTTCGGGATTCAGCGCGAGCTGCCGTGGGAGACGCGGCTCGAAGTGAATTATGTCGGGACCAAAGGGACGCACCTCAACGAAGTCTACCTGGGTTACTTAAACCAGCTCGACCCGAAGCACCTGGCGTTGGGCGACACCCTGCTGGATGATATCAACGACCATCCCGAGATTCCGAAACCGTATCCGAGTTTCGAAGGCACAGTGGCTCAGGCGTTGCGGCCCTTCCCCCAGTACCGGAGTGTGACTTCGCACAGGTTGGCTTCGGGCTGGTCTAACTACCACTCGGTGCAGGCGACAGCCACCAAGCATGCTTCCAACGGGCTCAGTTTCCTGGTCGCATACACTTTCTCGAAGAGCCTCGGTAACGCCGACAACGCGCTCGGCTACGGCTGGTATGGCGGATACGGGCAGGATATCTACAACCGCCGGGCTGATTATTCGGTGACCAGGTACCATGTCCCGCACGATCTGCGTGTGACCTGGATTTACCAGCTGCCGTTTGGTCAGAACCAGCGGTTTTTGCGTAGTGGGCCTCTGGCTCACATCATCGGCGGCTGGACGATGAGTGCCATTCAGAATTACCGCTCGGGCAATCCGCTCGGAGTGACAACCAGCGGTTACGAAGACCAGGCGCTTTTCAACCCTGGTTTCCGGCCGCTGGTCCTCCTGCCCGAAGACCAGCAGAAGCTCGGCAGCTTCAATGGCGAGCTGGGAAGCGCGTATCTCAACAAGGACGCCTTTGCGCCTTTGCCCGTAACGGAGAATAACATTCCGACTCGCCTGGGGAACGGTCCGCGTTTCTTGCCGAACATCAGGGGCTTCAGTCAGTTTAGCGAAGACTTCTCGTTGCTCAAGCGGGTTCATCTCGGCTTCACTGAAACGACAGAATTCGAGATTCGTATCGACGTGATCAATCTGTTCAATCGGGTCCGATTAGCCGACCCGATTACCGACATTAACGATTCGAATTTTGGAATGGTGCTGGAAAAAACCGGAGGTCCGCGCGTGATTCAGGGCGGTTTGCGCGTGAACTTCTAGGAAGCGGAAGCAGCTTTAATCCTGAAAGGAGCCGGGAGCGCCGGCGCTTTTCCGCGGTGGTGACAAGGCCCCCCTGCCGAGGTCCTGGGACGTCTGGGCGTCTCAGGACCTCAGGGCGGGGTGGCTCCGCGAAAACACTCCGCTCCCGGCTCTGTCAGGTTTTGGCTGGACAACCCCTCCCCAAGACGCTACCAGTTTGCGAGATTAGCGGTACCTAGTCGGTCATCGAAAAGCTCGATCCGATTCTTGCCGAGGAGCTTTGCCCGATACATTGCGGAGTCGGCGTCGCGCAGCATGTCCTCGGCCGTCTGATACGCGGAGGAGATCATTGAAATCCCCATACTCACCGTGGCGACGACTTCCCGATCGGTGAGCAGGACCGGCCGGGAGACCTCAAGGCTGATTCGCTGGGCGATCCTTACGGCGTCGGAGGGATCGGTGATGTCGTCGAGCAGCACGGTAAATTCGTCGCCTCCGAGGCGGGCCACGGTGTCACCGGCACGCAGACACCGCTCAAGCCGGCGGGCGATCGTAATTAAAAGCTCGTCACCGGCCAGGTGACCGAGCGTGTCATTGATCAGTTTGAAGTCGTCGACATCGAGGAAGATGACGGCAAAGCCGCGGGTCAGATCGTGGCGAAACTTCTGGATGAGCCGCTCGAGACGATCGAGGAACAGGACCCGGTTGGGGAGCCCGGTCAGCGCATCTGCGGCTTTCGCCCGCGTGATATCCGTCTGCGATCCCGCCACGCGGTAGGCTTGTCCCAAGGCATCGCGGACCGCCAGCCCATGCACCACCATCCACCGGTAGTTCCCGTCCTTGTGGAGAATCCGGTACTCGTGCTCCACGTGCGAGGTGCGGCCTGCGAGGTGTGCCTCAAGCTCGGCACGCAAGAGCTCGACGTCTTCGGGATGAATCCTGCCGAACCATTCGTCCGGCCTGTCACCGATCTCGCCCTCCTGCCATCCCAACATCGCTTTCCAACGACTGGAGTATTGAATGCGGCCGGAGCGCAGGTCCCAGTGCCACAGCCCGTCAATCGAGCCTCGGGCCGCGAGCGCATAACGCTCTTCACTGTCGCGCAGCGCCTCCTCCGCCTGTTTCAGCGCCAAATGGTTTTGAATTCGCGCCATGGCGACCAGGAGGTCGACGGGCTTGGTCACGTAGTCGTTTGCACCCTCTTTGAGAGCCTGAAGAGCGATATCGCTCTCCCTTTTCCCGGCGAGCAAAATGATGGGCAATCGGCTCACTGCGAAATCGCGCCTGATCGCACGCAACGCGTCAATGCCGTTGAAACGGGGCAGGCAGGTGTTGAGCAATACCAGGTCCACTCGCTGACCGCGAAGCCAATCCAGTGCCTGTGCGCTTCCGGTCACTTCGCCGACTTCGTAACCCTGGCGGCGCAAACGGCGAGCCAGCAAGCTTCTCCTCGCCGGTCCGCCGTCAACTAACAACAAACTGGCACGTACGGAATTCATAGCAATCAAACCTGAGCAGCATACGGATCATCCTGTCCGGAAGCGCTGAAGTCATCGGACCTGCCGTGTATTCCCCAAGGGCATGGATCCGTTCGAAAACTGCGCGCGATAAAGGGATGCGCCCTGTATTCTCGCCGTACTCAGGTTCCCTGAATTCTGAGTTTATTCTAATCACCCGGCATCCGGGTCTCCTGTGATTCTCCTTACCGTCCGGCGGGAAAATTCCGCCTGCGTCGGGGTGTGCTAGCATGGATTTCACAACCGGGGAATCCGTTTGGCCGACACCAAGCCCGCAAAAGACCGCATCAAACTGTCGAGCATCGCGCGTGACGCGCGCGAATTGGTCTGGCCGCGGCGCGGCCTGCTCGCTTTGGGGTTGATCCTCATCCTGATCAACCGCTTAGCGGGGCTCGTGCTCCCGGGGGCCACCAAATTCCTCATCGACGATGTGGTTCAAAAGCGTAACCTCGCGCTCTTGACTCCGTTGGCGCTGATCTGCGGCGCCGCCGTCCTGGTCCAGGCGATCACTTCGTTCACGCTGACGCAGGTTCTCAGCAAGACGGCCCAGCGTCTGATTGCCGACTTGCGTATTAAAGTCCAGCGGCATATTGGCCGACTGCCGGTTCGTTACTACGACGCGAACAAGACGGGGGCCCTGGTTTCGCGGATCATGTCCGATGTCGAAGGCATACGCAATCTGGTCGGCACTGGTCTGGTCGAGCTGCTGGGCGGGATCCTCACCGCCATTGTGGCTTTCGGTCTGCTGTTGAGAATCAACGCGACTCTCACCTTTGCCGCCGTGGGCTTCCTAACGGTTTTCAGCCTGCTTGTGACGCGGGCTTTTTCGTGGATTCGGCCGATCTTCCGCGAGCGCGGCAAGATCCACGCCGATGTGTCCGGACGACTGACCGAGTCGCTTGGAGGAGTGCGGATTGTCAAAGGGTTTCACGCCGAGGCGCGGGAGGCGTCGACTTTTGCCGCAGGCGCGTTGCGCCTTTTTGATAATGTCCGGCGCACGCTTCTGGCCACTTCGCTGATGAGCATGTCCGGAACTCTGCTGATGGGTATCGTGAGCATCACCGTCATGGTCATGGGCGGACGGATGATCGTCCAGGGAGACATGACCTTGGGCGATTTTGTGGCCTTCTCGCTCTATCTCGGACTGCTGATCGCGCCTGTGTTCCAGATCGTAAACATCGGAAGCCAGCTCACAGAAGCTTTCGCCGGCCTGGATCGCATGCATGAAGTGCTCTCCGAAACACCGGAGGACGTAGACCCCCAGCGGACCATCAGCATGGACGGCATCGCCGGGCATGTCCGGTTCGAGGATGTCTCGTTTGAATACGAAAAGGACAGACCCGTGCTGCACTCGGTGTCGCTCGAGGCGGTACCCGGCACGTCGACCGCGCTGGTCGGGCCGTCGGGATCGGGAAAAAGCACGCTGATCGGCCTGATTGCCGCCTTCGCCAAGCCGTCCCGCGGGAACATCTTCGTCGATGGTACAGACCTGTCCAAGGTATGCCTCGATTCGTACCGTTCAAAACTGGGAGTCGTCCTGCAGGACAACTTCTTGTTTGACGGGACAATCAAGGAGAACATCCTATTCGGCCGCCCGGAGGCAACCGACGAGGAGATGGAGCGCGCCGCCCGGATTGCGCGGGTCGACGAGTTTGCCGGGGCTATGGAGAAGCGTTACGACACCGTGATCGGCGAACGCGGTGTCCGGCTGTCCGGCGGCCAACGCCAGCGGGTTGCGATTGCGCGAGCCATTCTCGCCAATCCCCGCATTCTGATTCTCGATGAAGCCACTTCGAGCCTCGACACCGAAAGCGAAGCTCTTATCCAGGAAGGACTGGCAGCCCTCATGAAAGGGCGTACGACCTTCATCATCGCCCACCGGCTGAGCACGATTCGATCGGCAGACCAGATTCTGGTCTTGGAGCAGGGGCGCATCGTGGAACGGGGCAGTCACGACGAGTTATTGCGGGCACGGGGAAGGTACTTTGAACTGTACACCCGACAGGCGGGCATCGAGGCCAATATCTTCGTGAATCCGGGGGAACGGGAGTCGGTGCCCGAGCCCGAAGAACCGGAAAAGCCCCAAGCTGAGCCCGCCGCTCTCGATCTGCTGCGCGGGGCAGGAGAGCGCTGATGCCGTGGCAGGTCCACGAACCAATACGAACAGAACGGCTTTGTTTCTGTTCGTGTTGGTTCGTGGACCTACTTCGTCTCTGTTACCTTCTTGAGGCTCTCCGGATGATCTGGGTTCAAGCCTTTCGCCTGGGCCAGCGTCATCGCGAAGAACTGTCCCGGAATCACGGCTACCAAGGGACTGAGCCATTCGGGAATCCCCTGAGGGATGGGACAGGATGTGTTGCCGATGCCCAGCAGCTCGGAATCGTCGGACACCATTAGCAGCTCGGCTTCCAGCTTCCTGAGCATGCCGACAAGGTGCCGGATATCGTCGATCACCGCTCCGGAAGGAGCGATCACCATGACGGGAAATCCACTGCGCACCATGGCGATCGGCCCGTGCAGGAAGTCAGCCGACGAGTAGGGCTCCGTAATGGTCCGTGTCAGCTCCTTGATCTTTAAGGCGACCTCGAAGGCGGTGGCGTAGTTGAAGCCCCGGCCAATGACGACGCAGTGGGACATGTACCGGTACCGCTCTACCCTGTCGAGCGCGCCAAGAACAGCAGGAAACGCGCTCTCCATGATGGCCGGAAGCCGGCGCAGCTGGTCAAGACGCCCCCGGTCGTGCTCCAAAGCAGCGGAAAGCAGCGCCAGCGCTCCAAGGGAAGCGGTGTACGTCTTGGTCGCCGCAATGGAACGCTCCGGGCCGGCTTTCAGGTCGATCACGCATTCGGACGTCTTTGCCAGAGGGGATTGCGCGTCATTGGTAATGGCAACGGTCGCTTGCCCCTGCCGCCTGGCCTCACTCACAACTTCCACGATATCCGGCGACTGCCCGGACTGTGAGATGCCGATGACCAGGGACCTGCCCATGCGGGGTGGATGCCGATACATCGTGAACAGCGACGCCGTCGCCAGGGCTACCGGCAGGCGGTTATGATACCCGAACAAATACTGCGCATAGCGGGCGGCATTGTCCGAGCTTCCCCGGGCGGCCAACACCACATAATCAAAGCGATAGGGACGATCGCCTCGGTCTGCGTCCCGATTCCTGAGCGTTTCGGCAATTTTCAGGACCTTCTCCGTCTGCGACTCGAGCAGGTGATGGAGGACTGCAGGTTGCTCCCTGATTTCGCCTTCCAAAATCGACGATGGTCTGGTCACGGCTGTCAATGATATCAACAGGCCTCAAACGGATGCCACTCGCGCGCAGGAGAAAATGCCTGCGGCTGACACTCATTTTGCGCTGGGATCGGTCGCCAGCTTTTCGTACACGGCGCGCGCCTCCCGGTAAAGCGCGAGCGTCTCGGCTTTCTGTTCCGGCGTGCGGAATTTGGCCTTGGTTTCCGTGTAGCAAATCAGTTGATCGACCTTCGCCAGAATGGCGCGGGCGTCTGCCGGGAATCGTACAGGTCGGCGATCCAGAAGAACGTACGCCGGGCTGGTGTGGGCGAAAACCAACGTCTCGTCTGACGGCTCGAAAGCGCGGACCGCGACCCATGAAGAAACTTCAGGCTGGAGCTTTTCGCTGGCGCGAAACTCTAGCTTGCCGGCCGCCGGGTACGTACGCCAGACCTTGCCATTCACGATCAGCTCGACCCGGTCCAATCCTTTCCGGGACCGGACAACCGCATCGATGCCGATCACTTCGCGTCTCTGGAGATCAGCCCTGGAACCCGGTGCCACCTTGCCGTTGATCCTGAAATCAATAATCGGCCCGTTGGTCGAGAAGCTCCGGCCTTCTTTGAGCGCCCGCATGAAGTTGTCGTACGTGAACGGCTGCTTTTCCAGATACACGTACACGCGGTCGTATCCGACCGGTGTCGCCTTCACGCCGCTCGCGCAACCGCCGGAGAGCGGAAGCGTCAGGCCGCAGTTCAGGATCTGGTAATAGAAATCCATCATCCAATGAGCGAATTCCAGGTCACCGTAGTACCCCATCTCCACCGGCCAGTGAGACCAGGGAATCAGATCGGTGTCGACATCGTGCGGAAGGAAGTGATTGCAGTTGATTTCGATAAAGTCGATTTCGCCGAGTGCGACATTGACGTAAGTGTCGAGCCAGAAAAGCTTGTCTCCGCTTACATAGCCTCCCTGCCGATGAGCCTGACGGGTGAAGTGAGCCGCGGGGGGATAGTATTCGTCTCCCTGAAAAGGTATGGGTAAGTCGCGTGCCATCAGGACCACGGCGCCAGGACCGCCTTGAATCCTCTCCACCTCTTCAGAGTTGGCCGTGAAGAAGTGGCTCTCATCGACGATCACCGGGAAGGCGGCGGCATTCGGAAACGGCTGCGACGCTCTTTCGCTCCAGACATGGTAGGTAATGGTGGGAGCAAAGTTGAGATCCTCTGCCGGCAGTATCTGGCCCAGTTCCCTGGGATCCCGGTGAACATGCATGTCCGCCGAGAACCAGCCGCTCTGGTTCATCGACACCCATCTCCGCAAGGAAACAGACACGGACAAGCCGGCCGCCGGCTTGAAGTTCAGTCGAGCGGGTTCGTATTCCAGTCCGCGAGCCACGGTCAGCTCGCAAGGAGATGACGGCAAGTCGAAGGAATCATCACCGCTCAGCAGGAAATGCTCTTCGGCGCCGCGCCGGTAAGCCGGCGCCCCGGCAGGAAAAACCGCTTGCCCACCGCATTTCAGGTACGCGCGGGCGGCGACCGTCTGCCCGGTTTCAGCATCGGTCACGACGACCCGTACTCTCTCGGCAACGAGAGCGGATCCGGAATCCAGGGTCAGGCAACAAAACCCAAGGCTTATCAGGCGAGTCCAGAGCGTCACGATTCCCCTCCTTGCAGGGAATGGTAGCAGATCAGAACGTCAGAAGCAGACCGCCGCTTAGTTCCAGGATGTTAAAGTTCTCTTTGTTGAGGTCGGGAGGCAGAGCAAGCAGCTCTATTCCATCGGGGATGTTGTAGTAACGGACATCGAAACGCAGGCCAAGCGGCCCGGCGATGTTCCTGACTTTCAATCCTCCGCCGGCATTCCAGGTCCAGGCACTGCGTACTCTGAACGTGGTATCACGCTGCCCGACGATCCCTCCGAATCCCAGAGTGGCGAACGGGACGAACCCGGCCACCGGCAACTGGACCAGGAAGTTCCCGTTCAGCATGTGAATCGTATCATCGAATGTCCCCAGCCTATCCTTCAGGCCGGTCGCGGCGGTGTAGCCGAATTCCGTGCCCAGGACACCTAAGAATG
Organism: Acidobacteriota bacterium; assembly: GCA_041946865.1. Taxonomy (GTDB): domain Bacteria; phylum Acidobacteriota; class UBA6911; order RPQK01; family RPQK01; genus RPQK01. Next base: position 44,659 of record JBHGBF010000008.1, read on the forward strand.
ACTGCCCGAGCCGAAACCCGAACGCGCTTCCGTTGTCGAAATCGACCTGCGTCAGATCGCTCCCCGGGTCATAGAAGCCCACGAATCCTTCCACCTCTGTTTGAGCGAACGCCGCAGGGACTAAAGCGACAAAGACAACTGACAGGACGGCAAGGGTTTTCATGTCTCTCATCATACCATCCGGTTCAGCGGGCTTAGCCCGGATTTCTCACAATTTGCGGTTGGCCGAAGCCATAGCGGGCCGGCTCAGGGCGAGAGGGGTCGCGGTCAGATGTCCTGGCGGCTGAGCAGGCGCCGGGCCACGACTAGCGGAGCAACGGCCCAGAATCCGAGAGCGAGGAGAAGCAGGGCGACACTGGCGGCGTTCCCTCCCAGGAACCTGACCAGAGCGGCCCCTGCCGGTCCAAAGATCTGTTCCCCGTTCAGGACGATCAGACTCGCGACCCGAACCAGGTCAACCGGGTTGCCAAAAAGCGAGGCAAAGAGAAACGTATTGGCTGTTCTCTCCGGCAGCAGGAAGGTGACGCCGATGACGAGCAGGTCATAAAACAGGACGAAGAAGAACCAGACAAACAACGCAACGCCAAAAGCTACGGGCTTGCGCTTGCAGGCCAACGCGACTGCTGCCGAAAGGCTGAGGAAGACCATTGCGAGAGCCTGCGCGAGCAGGACCAGGAGGGGATAGCGCAGCAGGCCTTCGGCCCCGGCCTTGGCGGCAATGACCAGCCCCGCGACCCCGAAGCCAAGCAAGCTGGCCGCAAGGACCGCCGCAAAGAGACCGATGACCTTCCCCAGCAGGATCTCGGTGCGGGTTACGGGTTGAGAGAAGACCAGCTCCCCGGCGCTTCTCTCACTCGTCAGGCTCAATGTCCCCATGGTCAGGGAGACGAGCGGGACGATATACAAAACCAGGTTGAGCAGGCTTGCAGAAGTGCGGGTGAACCCCTGAAAACCGAGCTCGGCAGCCGTCGCCAGTCCAAAATACGAAATGGCCAGCACCAAGGCGCCGAACACCAGGGCAAAGATCAAGATCCAGCGGTTGCGGATGTTGATCATCAGCTCGAGACGCGCCACTGTTCGGACAGAGATCAGGTTCATGGCTCGGCCTTCTAGTCAGTGCCACTAAGAAAAGGAAGCCGTTTGCGAGACGTCATCGGTGCGCCATACTCTTCATTACATCGGCGTAACTTGACACTTTTGCGTCGTACCTTGCGGCTGCCCGCTCGGCGTCGGACCGGTCTTTGAATGCGACGAGGCCGCTCGCCATAGGGGTTGATATGGCGCTGCTCCGCAGGAAGTACGCCTCTTTGACGTTCACCCATTCCCTTTTTTCGAAATCCACTGCAAAAGCGGGGGGCTCGTCCCGTGTCGTGCGGTCCCTGATATCCGCGAGCAGACAGCCCAGATCATCGAATTTACGCGCCACACCGGCCTCCACCACGATCTCGCCGGCAAAGCGCTTGTCGGAGATGGCCATTTTGCACCGGCTGCACATGTCCTCCGGATAGATCTCGACCGGTTCCAGTGTCGAGGAAATGCAGCCGGCGCTGCCCAAAACGATGGTGAACAGCAACGGCAACCAGAGGCGCTGAGCGCCCATAAGAGATCCCTTCCGCCTACAAACCACGCAAGTAGGTCAAGTAGAAATCCTCCAGCGACGGGTCCTGCGTCGTGAATTCCAGAATTTGAGCGCCGGCCTGCTGCAGGGCTTTGAGGATTCTCAGCCGTCGCTCCGGCACTGACGTGACAACCAGGCGCTCACCCTCCAGTGTCACGTCCTGGGCGCCGGCCGCACGGGCCACGTCAACCAGCCTGCAATCCAAATGTTGAATGGCCACTCGCATCTTCGACTCCCGGTTAAGCTTTTCCCTGAGGCCGTCGACGGTCTGGACCGAAGCCAGCCGGCCGCCGACAAAGATCCCGACCCGGTCAGCCAGCTGTTCGACGTCCGCCAGCATGTGCGAGGAGAAAACGATCGTTCTCCCCTTGGCTTTGAGCTCGAGCAGAAAGCGGCGAAAGCGCACCGCCCCTTCCGGATCGAGATTGATCATCGGCTCATCGAGGATCAGGAGAGGAGTATCGGGGAGACAGGCCACCAGCAGTCCCAACCGCTGCAGCAGACCTCCGGAAAGGGTGCTGACGGGCTTGTCCGCCAGGCCGTTGAACTCGAAGTGCGTTGCGGCTGCCACCTGCGAGAAGCGTCCCGCCTGGGTCCGGCGGAGAGCGCCGTAGAATTCCGCCACTTCCCGCACGGTAAGGTTATCCGGAAAGCTGACACGTTGCGGGAGGTAGCTGAGAAGGCGCCGCGCCTCGCGGGGTTGCCTCTGAATATCGATGCCGTCGATCAGGATCTGCCCTGAAGTCGGTACGGAAAGCCCGACCAGGCATTTCAGAGTCGTAGTCTTCCCGCTTCCATTCGGACCGAGAAGCGCAAAGGTTTCGCCGGCGCGGATCTCGAGCGACACATCACGAATGGCCTGGAATTCGCCGAATGCCTTGCTGAGACCGGTAATCCTGATCATCGCCGGCGCCCCCAACGGATTGTTTGTACGGCTCCCGAGAGCATGAGCGCCGAGATGACAGCCAGAAGCGATTGCGACTTGATGTCCGCGCCCCGACGCCCCTGTGATTCAAAGCTGATCGGGACCGGCTTCATCAAGGGGCACGGGTCGCTCACGGACGGACCATGAATCAGCGGGACGATCGTTTCGGCCGTCGCGATGCCCTGAGCAGCCGGGCTTTCCAGGTACAGACGAAGCCGCGGATGATTTCCTTCCATGTACTCGAACACGTTCTGTACGCGATGCGGGATGTCCCCGATCCCGTTCGCGTCCAGGTCATAGCCGCTGTAGTCGCTCCAGTAATTCCCCTTCCCGCCTTCCGCCCATATCGTGGAGGTCCAGCTACCGATCAGCTGAAGCGGGCTTAGGTTCTGAATGAAGTTGTTGCCGGCGAACAGGTTTTTCTCGGCGCTGCTGAACATTTCCAGAGCAACGTCATTCTCGCCGATGACATTGTTCCGAAACACGCTCGTCCGCAGCGCTTCCATGAAAATGCCGGTCGCGTTGTCGACGATCACGTTCCGCTCCGCCAGGCAGCGTTCGCAATCTTGAAAAAGGATGCCGAACGAGCTGAACCCCCGATTGTGAACAAAGGCGTTACGGCGGAACTGGATATCGGACGAGTACATGATGGCAGCGCCCGCTATGCCGTGACTGAAAACGTTGTCTTCGAAGGTGTTCCGATCCGAGAACATGTAGTGAACGCCATAGCGGACGCGAAAGACGCGGTTTCGGCGTATTTGATTTCCAGGACTGCTCTGGATGTATAAGCCGTCCCTCGCATCGAAGATCGTGTTGTCTTCGACAATGTTGTCGGGAGAGTCCCAGAAATGAAGTCCCGCTCCCCGTTCCCCGAGCTCCAGCTGAGGACGCCCGCTGATGGTGTTGTTGCGGATGACCGTCTCCCTGGCTCGCAACAGGTAGATACCAAAGAGAACGTCGCGAAGCCGGTTGTCTTCCAGGACTGCCGATCGGGACCTGACCAGAATCCCCGAATCCTCGGCCTGCAAGTCGCCGCCCGAATGCTCGATAACCAGGCCGCGAACCTCGCAGGAATCCGCGCTGATCACAATGGTGCTCCCCTGCCCGGTTCCCCGGATGATCGGTCGTCCGACTCCCTCCAGCTTGACCGTTTTCTTCAGAAGAAGGTTTTCGTTGTACGTGCCTGGATAGATCCGGACCACAGCCCCGGGGTGAGCGGCCTCGAGCGCAGCCTGAACGGTCGAATAGCGGGTCACACTACCCACAATTTCGACACGCGGCAGCGGCGCCGCGGCCAGAACGCTGAAAAGCCACAGAGCGACCAGCAGACCTGGGAGGACAAACACCCCGCCGGTACCGGCCGGATGCCCGAGTTCCCGTCTTTTAGGGTGCGTACCCAAGCTTCTTGTCTCCTACGCTAGAAGAAACAGGCGCCGGGTACTGCCAGGAAAAGAAGACGGCCAGCATGAGCAGGATCGAAAAGGCCACCAGCGCGTAAGCCGCCACGTCCGGATAGCTCTCCACCGTGAAATTCGCGATGACTTTCTGGCCGAAAACCGGCGGGGTGAACGGCTCGATCTTGATCGCCGCCGTCGGCTCCAGATTGTGGCCATACGTATACAGCCTGTTATAGAAGCTCCAGAGTGAAAACAGCCCGAAGTAAACGAACAGAACCAGGACGTCCACCAGGTTGGCCATCTTTCCCAGGACGGCAGCCCGGAGCGCGAGAAGCATCAGCCCGCCGATGACAAGCGGCAACCAGGTAAACTCGCCGAAGTCGCTTTCCAGCAGCGGGCGCATGCCGATGTAGTGATTGAGCGAATTGATCTCCCGCAGATCGTCCCGGTTCGGTGACATTCCTCCTTCCAGTTTGTAGGTGTAGATATTCAGGACCAGGCCGTCGGTGTACTGGTTCGAGTAGAAGACCATGAACCAGAGGGGAGAAACATAACTGACCATCAGGACCAGCACAGCGAGGACAATCAGCACCCGGCTGGTCGCCGTTAACGAAAGGTCGAAGAACGAGTTTGTTTTTGTCAGGAGCGCTTGCATGATCAGGCCTCTAGTAATGGCGAAAGGGCCGCCGGCGGGCAAAGAAATTGAAAAACGTCAATCCGGCAGCCCGGTGGCAGCCCTGTCACCTTCATCTACCGGCTACTTCAGCGCCAGCTGCCGTACGCCGCTGGACGGCTCGGTTTTTGTCAGCTGACCCTGGGGCGGTTTCCCGCCACCTACCAGCAGGTATCCCTGCATTTCCTGGTGGAGGGCCGAGCAGAAATTCGTGCAGTAGAACGGGAAGACACCCGGTTTGTTCGCCACAAACTCGATGACTTTGGTTTCCCCCGGATCGACAACCACGTTGATGTTGTACTCGTTCAAGCCGAAACCGTGCAGCTCGTCAGTTGTCTGTTCGATGTTCGTCAGATAAATGGTCACGCGGTCACCCTGCTTCACCTCGATCTTGTTCGGCTCGAAGCTGCTGCGGACCGCCAACATAAAGACATTGACGTTATTGCCTTTGCGTTCCACGCGCGCATCCTTGACATCCCAGATGGCGTTCGGGTTCTTGTTCTCGGCCTTCTGATACACCTCGATAGCCTTGATCTTGTCCGCCTTGATGATCTGCGCATAGTGCGGCTCGGGCTCCGTATACGCTTCGTAGAGCATCTTCATCTTCTCGCCGCTAACATCGATCAACTGGGAGGATTCGGGTTGTGAGGGACCGACGGTCAGATGCCTGCCGTGGGACAGCTTGTTAAGCGCCACCAGGTACTTGCCGTCGGGAGCGACAGTGTCCCCCTCGGCCGCGGTCAAATGACCGATGTTGTAGGTTACCGGGATCTTGTCGACCACTTCCCAGGTGCCCAGCTTCCACTTGGCCACCGCGCTCTCTACGAACAAGCTGGTGTAGGCAAAACCTCGGTCGTCGAATTGGGTGTGAAGAGGCCCAAGCCCGACGTTGACCTCTGCATCCCTGATGCTTTCGTATCTGAGCACCGGGACTCCGTCTTCCTGCCCGGTGAAGTCCTTCTTGGCAATCGCGGTCTTTATCTTCTCGAAATTGAAAGCGGTCGTGATCGACTGTAGCTTCCCGCTGCCGATGATGTACTTCCCGTCCGGGCTGATATCGACTCCGTGCGGGCTCTTGCTGCAGGGGAGGAAATAGACGACCCCCTGAACTTCTTTGGGGTCAATCACCTTGACGCCATCGATCGTCTTGGTCTTGCCGTCTTTGACTGCCTTTTCCGCCGCCCTCCAGTCGACTGCGGCGATGTAGTCGCGATCTTTCTGGGTGGCCGTCACCTCAAGCTTTCCGGTCGCCCGCTCGGCGTTATAGCAGGTCCAGAACGCCCAGCCTTCGCTGGCCATCTTGCCCGCGTCACCCAGGTCGTAATCGAACGGCGGCATCAGGATCTCCCAGCCCAGGGCCATATGGCCGGTCTTCGGATCGACCGAGATCCCCGCGACCACACCCTTGTATTGGGACGCGTAGCTCTCGAGCGGCGCCACGGTTCCTTTGGGCAGCGGGATTGAGAAACGGGAAGCAGCCAGGATGTATTCGGTGTTGGGCGTGACGAACGTTGAGCCGTGGTTGCCGGAAACGTTCGGGATGGGACCAAGGATCTGCCTGGTTTTGAAGTCCCTCAGATCGATTCGAGCTACGCGGTTGTTGGCGTTGTCATTTATAAAGAGCCACCGGCCGTCGTAGTCTCCCTTGGTTTCGCTGAGAGCGGGGTGGTGGGCATCGCCCCAGGTGTAACCGCCCAGCATTTCCTTCGTTTCTTTGTCGAATCCATAACCGGTGGCCGGATAGGGGGCAAAGACCGGGATGGTACAAATATGGCGCATGGAGGGCACTCCGGCCACGTAAATCTGCCCCGAATGTCCACCGGAGTAGAACAAGTAGTACTGATCGACATCACCAGGCGCAACATAGCTCGCGACTGCGGCTTCTGCAGCGCCTGTCCGTTGCTGAACGCGGGTCTTGCTTCCACAGCTCACCGGGAGCAGCAGTAGGGCCAGGATACAGCCTGCTCCGACGATAACCCAGGTGAACCGTCTCATCTTGGTTTTCATGTCGGCCTCCTTAATGGACGCGAGTCTGGGAGCACAGGCGGGATGCCGTAGCGCTCCCAGGAGCTCAATTCCTCGATTTATCGGTCAACTGCGCACTCTTCTTCTCGTACGCATACTTCAGTTTCTGGATCACCTCCCGCTTTTCGTCAGGTGAGAGTTGAATCTGCGTAGCCAGGACGACAGACATCGTCCCGGTCGGATTCATCAAGAAGTCCTCAAGCGTCTTGCCAAAACGGCTTTGGACATCCACCACGGCTTCGCTCAGGTCCGGGCCGATCTTGGCCGCCGATTCGATGCCCAGGGTGCTGACCGAGTGGCAGATGAAGCAGCCCTTCTTCACAAAGAAGGCGCCTTCCCCCTCCATCATCTCGCGTTCCTTCTCCACTTCCTCCGGCGTCAGCTGATCGGCGAGAGTCACACCGGGAAAATAACGGGCCGGCAGCTCAGTCCGTTTCCAGCTGAGCACCAGCAGAGTCAGGGCCTGCGCATCGGCGCTCGAGAAGTTGAAATGGGGCATCACGGTTTCAGGCACGAGCGATTTGGGATCCTGCAGATGAGCCACGTGCCAGGCAAACGCGGAATTGACTCCCGATATTCTCGAGTAATCGTACTGCTCGGGAGATTTGTCTCCCACGAACGTGAGATCGGGGCCGATCTGCCCGCCTCGTCCGTTGATGACGTGACAGGCCCGACACCCCTTCTCCTGGACCAACTGCTTGGCGCGGTTGATGAAATCGGCGCCCTTGGTTTCGCGTTCGTAGCGATGGCACTCGTTGCACCGCATTTGCAACATGGCCTTTTTGTCCCGGACCAGGTAGATCTCGCTCAATTCGTTACCGAGCAGGGGCTCCTCCCAGTGCTCGACAAGGCCGTGCGCTGATTCGAAGCTGGCGGCGTATCCCTGGCCGCCGTGACAGGTGGTACAGCCGAAGCGCGCCAGAGGGTGAACCCGGACGACCTCGACTGGATGAGAGCGATAGGGGTTCGGCTCGTTCTCCAGTCCTTTCCACTCCATCCCCTGGTGGCAGGTCGTGCAACGATCGACCCTGCCCAAATCGCGCAGCCAGATTTGCTGAAGGCCTCGGGGAACGGCTGCCGCCCGTTCTTCACCGAATCTCCGGGCAATCAAATCCCGGAACTCAGCCTGGTAAGCTCGCCATTCGGAGTTCCATGCGCTCCAGATCAGAAACCCGGTGATCACCGCTATTACCACACCGAACCCACAGAGCCAGATGAAGTCTTTGCGAAACACTGGATGCCTCCCTCAGAACTTGCGTGGCAACTCGGGCCAGCTTTCCCATGGCCAGTAAATGTTCCAGTAAGGACCGCGCAGGTAAGTGCCGACAACTGTCAGAAGCAGGACGATAACGACGACGACCAGGAAGATCAGATTGGCTTTTCGCCGCTCGCGGCCCCACCAAAGGCCAACCGCCTGAACCGGCGATCTGTCGAGGTACGGGGCCGCCAGAAGCGCGAGAATGACCAGCCCGGGGATGATTATTCCGCCGACAAGGGCGCCGTTAATAGTCACCCCACCGACATTGACCGTCGTGTCTGTCACCAGTTCCTGCAGCCACAGGAAATACCAGGGTGCTTTAGCTGGATTGGGCGTCACACTTGGGTTGGCCGCTTCCTCGAGCGGCGCCGGCAAGAGCAGGGCAAGCAGTGCCACGACGGCAAAAGTCGCCAGGGTGACGAGCGCGAGACGCCGGGTCAAATGGGGCGACGATTCAACTGTATGCTCGTCTTCGTTGACCAGAGCAGTCCGGACTTGAACGGTGACGCCGGCGGTAAGCCCAAGAAGCGAATAGGTCTTGCGGGGATTCGGTGGAACCTCCCGTGACTTCTGCTCGAGCGCCAGGTGGTCGACGCACGCCAATCCGCCGTCTTTGCGGACCCGCCAGAGATGGTACGAAACGAGCAGAAGGACGGCCAGAGGCAGGAAAAAGCAGTGCAGGACATAAAAACGGATCAGAGTCCCCTGGCCGATCGTCGTTCCGCCCAAGAGAATGAAACGTGAGGGCTCTCCCAAGACCGGGGCGGCCTGAGCGATGTTGGTTCCCACCGTGATGGCCCAGTAGGCCAGCTGGTCCCAGGGGAGCAGATACCCGGTGAAAGAAAGCAGCAGCGTCAATAACAGCAGCGCGACACCGACCATCCAGTTGAGCGGCCGGTTCTGCAAACCCGGCTGGGTGTTCCGGTAGGCGCCGGTGAGGAAAACCCGAACCATGTGAAGGAACACTGCGGCCACCATCAGGTGAGCGCTAATCCGGTGAACGGCTCGCAGGAACCACCCGTAGGAAACCGCGAACTCCAGATCTTTGACCGACAGGTAAGCGCGCTCTACCGACGGGACGTACAGAAACATCAATATCACGCCGGTAACGCTGAGAATCCCGAACAGCACGGCCGAGATCGTCCCCAGCCAGAAAGAATACCGCCAGGAAAGGCTCTGCTTGGAGACCTTCGCGGGGAACCAGTGCAGCAGGAAATTGCGGACGACCGCATCTCCAGCCTCGCGTGAGCTGGTCGGTTTCCATGTCCAACTGATTTTGTTCCAGGTGGTCCGTTTGCTGGTTGTGTCCATGGCGCATCCTCGTTTCAAAGTAGTGGACGAAGGACACAGTGGACGACGCGGACTCGAGTCGTCGATTCGCGCCGTCCCTTTCGTCCCAACAGCCTGACGACTTTCGGTTTCACACCGTCACCCTGAATTCCCGATCGGTTTCTTCCGAAGCGTCCACAATGAGCTGGCCATCGTCGGGGGAGACCTCGAGCTTGAAAAAAGGCAAGGGTCGGGGAGCAGGACCGGAATAATTGGTGCCGTCCCCGCGGTACCTGGAGCCGTGGCAGGGGCAAAGAAACTCGTGCTCTTCCTGCAACTGCCGTCCCCCAGCCTCGACGGTTTGGACCCGATCCAGTCGTCGCAGCTTCACGGTGCAGCCAAGATGCGTGCAGACCGCTGACATCGCCTGGAAAGTATTTTTATGGCGGAAGATAAAGACCCTGCGGTCATCCAGAAAGGACACGCCTTCCATAAACTGATCGGGTGTTCCGACTTTGAACCGGGGCGGCTCCTCGTACAGGACGTTGGGAACCAGAGAGCGCAGGAAAGCGTAGGTCTGTCCGGCCAGGCCCGCGACCACGGCGCTCACTCCCAGCCGTCGCAGAAAAGTGCGCCGGCCCGTGCCACTTACGGCCCCGGCCTCAATTGAATCCGGACGCTCGGATAGAGTGTGAGGTTGGCTTGCCGGCGCCTGCGGCGCCTTATCGCTCGACATAGTTGAACACCTCCATGGTCATCGCATCGGTCGGGCAGCGAACGGCGCACAGGCCGCACCGAATGCACTTCTCGTCATCCTTGATCATTGCCGACAGGGGCGCGCCGTTTTCGGAGGCACCGGAAAGCCCGGCAGCCGGGTGGATGATCTCGACATCGAGATCAAGTTCTTCGACGGGGACGAGCTTCAGGCAGCGCTCAGGGCAAACATCCACGCAACGGCTGCACAGGACGCAGGCGTCGGCGTTGTAGATGGTCTGGATGTGACAAAAAAGACAACGTTCCGCTTGCCTTCGAGCTTCCAGCTCGGCGTAGCCGCTCTCCACTTCTGATATTCCGGTGCGACGATCGAGATCTACTGAAGGCGGAGCCTGACGCGGGCGTTTCTCGTAGCCGGGCGCCATTCGGTAGGTCCGGGTCGGCAGCTTCTCGATATTGAGCTGTACGGCAGGTGCGGGGCGCTTTTTCCGAAGGTAGTCGTCGATGGAAAGGGCCGCTTGCTTGCCGTTGGCTACCGCATCGATCAGGTTCCGAGGGCCGAAGGCCACGTCGCCCCCGGCGAAAACTCCGGGCGCAGTCGTGGCCAGCGTTTTCGGATCGATCTGAATCGTTCCCCGGGGCGTCACCTGCACGCCATCAGAAGGCTTGAGGAAGGAGAGATCCGCCTGCTGGCCGACCGCCAGGATGACGGAATCCGCCTCCAGTCGCTCCTGTATTTCCGGAGCATAGACCGGATCGAACCTCCCGTCCGGATCGTAGGTCCGCGTCACACCGATCAATTCGATCGCGCACACGCGGCCGTCACGACCGGCGATTCGACACGGACCGCGCTGCGGGTGGAACCGGACGCCTTCGCGCCTGGCCTCTGCAAACTCCTCCCGTCCCTGTTCGGTTCGCAGAGCAGGCATCTCTTCGAACGACTCGAGGCTGCAGATGCGGACTTCAGCAACTCCGGAACGAAGCGCCGCGCGAGCGGCGTCGAGAGCGCCCGGCATGAGGCCGCCCTGGTGATCGAGATCCGGTTCCAGCGCCGCGCGCAGCGCCATCCGGGCAGCATCGAATGCCACAAAACCGCCGCCGATGACCACCACCCGCTTTCCCAAGTCGGCCCTGTACCCGCGGTTGATGTTCAGCAGAAAATCCACGGCTTTGATCACGCCGTCCAATTCGGCGCCTTCGATCGTGAGATCGCGTCCCCGCTGAGTGCCGATCGCAATGAAGATCGCCTCGTACCCGGCGTTTTGAAGCTCCCGAAGCCCGAAGTCTTTCGTCAAAGGAAGGTTGAGCTTGACGTCGACACCAAGCCCGACAATCTTCTCAATCTCTTTGTCAATCACGGAGCGCGGCAGTCTGAATTCCGGGATCCCGTGGCTCAACATACCTCCCAGGGAATCACTGCCTTCAAAGATCATGACGCGGTATCCCATCAGCGCCAGATCATGGGCGCATGAAACGCCGGCCGGACCGGCGCCGATGACGGCTACCTTTTGAGGCGTTCCGTCTGGAGCCCTGGTACGGACCAGCTCAGGCAAATGCCATGACACCCGGTTGCCGGCATCGGCGACTCCTCTCAGAAGCGGGTCCTGAGTGTCCGGCAGAATCGACTCCACCCCGTACTTCTCACACAAAAAGCGCTTGAGCGCCCGAATGCTGACTGGTGCGTCGATCTTCCCGCGCCGGCAGCTGTCTTCACAGGGCGCGGCGCAGACGCGGCCGCAGATGGAAGCGAGCGGATTGGGGGAGCGAGCCACGAGGTAGGCCGGTTCCAACTGCCGTTGTGCAATGAGCTGCACGTATTTCCCGGCGTCCGTGTGCACGGGACAGGCAGCCTGACACGGAACCATCCGCTTCCAGAACCCCATGTCAGGGACGATCGTCTTGTACTTCAACTCCGCCATCAGGTTTCCTCCCTGGCCAAAAACCCGCCGGCCGAATCGAATTTGCTAGCTATGTCAAGACTCGTAGTTGATCATATCAGCAATCCGAAGCGAGTTCTAAGGGGGGTAAGGCGTCAGACGTCGGGAGTCAGAAGTAAGGAAGGAGGTCAGCGTGAATAGGATACCGGCAATCGTCAGGATAGTGTCGGCGGGCCTGTCCCTGCTGGTCGGATACAGCTGCGCGGACAACCAGACCAGCCCGGGAGTAGAGCCTTCGCCCCAGGCGCAGGCCGGCGCTAAAATCGCGCCCGCCCAAGCGGGCGGCGGCGCACCCAAGCTCGCTACATCGCAGACGGGTGTCACGGTCACGGGATCGCAGAGCGGCAGCGTCACAGTTCCAGCGGAAAAAGGCGGTTACCTGATCAGGTATCGATACAAAGGCTACGGGCTGAAACTGGAAGTCCAGTCGGTCCTGGGGACTTTGAACATGATACCGGGCGGCCAGTCGCCCGGCAGCGATGGATGGACCCGGTTCGATGACCTGACGAGCTTCAACAGCACCGCGGACCAACAGTATCAACTAACCGCCAGTGAGCCGTTTGAAATAGAGTTCGTCAGACTCCCTCTGCGGGCTTCGCCTGATACACCGCCCCGGAGTTACAGCGGGAGAGGCCTGAAAGTAGTCGGACCGGTGTCGTTGAAGGCCGGATCAGCCTCGTTCAAAGTCAGCTGTCCGGATCTCAAACAAGCAGGGTTTGTGGCCGAGCTCTACGACGGCCGGACCGCGCAAAACAAGGGAATCATCGCGCTGGGAACCGGGGCCAAAGTGGACGAGACGAAGAAACTGCAGGTGCCTTCGGCAGGCGACTACCTGCTGAAAGTCAACGCCAACGGGCGGGCAGACTGGGCGATTGAAGTCACGCAGTAACCGGGCAAAAGCTTCACAGGCCCGGCGTTACGGACCGCACACAGCGAGGGTGTCAGAAAAGGGGGCCCCGGACGAGCGGTGTCCGCTCAATATGGTATTCCACCCTTTCCGTGATACGAGCCCCTACTTGCCCGCCGCCCAGTCCCGGACCACATCGTAGCGCTTGCGGAGCCAGTCGAGCGGGATCTGTTGCGCTGCAAAAGTAAAGTGAGCCTCCACGTGCTTACACCAGCGTACGATGTCGGTCATGGCATGGGTGACATCGGCCGACATCATTCCCTGGTGCTCCAGCGAGCCGATTCGAAGCGCCACGTCCCGATCCTCGGAGCTCGGATCCCGCTCGTCCAGGATTCTGCGGATGAACCGGGCCATGCCGACGACTTCGTGGCAAGATTCAAACAGCTCCAGCTCGTCCCGGAGCTTAGGGGGCAAGTCCGCGGGCACGGTGCCTCCGCTATGGAAGTAGACCCTGTCAGTGGGAGTCTCGAGGAATTTCCCTGGGTGCAGGAATTGAAGATCGACCGGACTGCTTCGCAGCAGGCAACCAGCCGCGTACCCGAGCGGGACTGACAGCTCCACGCCGGTCGTCTGTTCTCCAAAGAGGTGAAGAATGCCACCCCGAAGCTCGCGGGCGATCAGATCCCAATCAAGCAGGTAACGATAGCTGTGAAGCGTGGTGAAGTCCAGGACGGTCCGGATGCCTCGGGCCCGGATGAAATCATTCACGGCTCGGGTGAGCAAGTTCTTGCGTGTCAGGGTCTCGCGTATGGAGGGGTGGTCGTTGAAATGGCAGACATGGTCCTGGATTGACTCTGCGGGCCGCAGAATACCGTATAAGCCGGAAAGGATGAGAACCGACGCGGCGCCCTCGGTCAAAAGCACCGGACCGTGGTCTCCCAGTTCCGAGTAAAACGCCCCCTGGTATCTCTCGGCCGCCCTCAGGTACCTGGCGTCGTTCGCTTCTCCCCCGAAGTCGGGGCCTTTGACCAGACCCTGGTTCCTCGGCAGGTCGCACATTGTTTCGCCGGAACAGGTCTTCCCCCCCTTGGAGATCCAGTCGAATATCTGGCTTCTGGCCTTCACCAGCTCATCCGCAACCTCTCGCCGCAGGACGTTTACGATTGAGGCTTCCCGATCGTACGTGCTGACCCCGCCGCTTTTCTTATTGTTGCAGCAAACAATTATCATCAGGACTTCGCGCGACTGGCCGTTCATGGCTTGTGAGAATATCACTGGAGCCTGATAAAAGAGCACAAATTGTGAGCCTCGAATGACAACAAACGTCAAGGCCGTCCTTCAGCTCGCAGATTTCGTCAGTGCAGGTCTTTTCGCACGCATGACGCCAAAGTATCCCGTCAAAATCCAGACGATCCGCTCCAAAGGAAGAACTGACCGCTTTTATGTCTTCGTGCCGCTGCCGCTCGCCGCGGCCATTGGATTGCAGCGTGGTGAGGAGGTCCATGGACTTTCACGGATAAGGACACGCTCTGCCTGCGACGCCTCTGTCCGACCCCCCGAGCCACCGCTCCGTCCCCGGCAATGACAGAAGAACCGCCGCCGGAATAACCGATATCGGCTAAGGGGGTTTTTCAGCGAAATCAAAACTTTGGACACGGCCCGGTTACGGCGCTCCCGGTTACGATTCTTCAGTGCTTGGCGCCGTCGTTCTGGTCCAGAGAGCGCGGGGCATACTTGCCTAATTGAAGCCGCCGATGACGGCATTCTTCATGCCTTGAAGGTGAAGACGCGCCCGGCGCGGTTGTCGGCTGATAAACGAGTCCGTCAATCCACTTCCAGGGGAATAGCATCGTCGATCATCCGTTCGACTGTCGGGCGGACCTGTTCGTACTCTTCTTCGGAATAAACATGAGGCTCGAGTCGTGGGACTTTCAGCGTTCGTTTCACGATGCTAAAAGCATCGGGCAGTGGGGGGCCGGAGTAGATCACCAACAAATCAATATCACTGCCTGCCGTCTGGCGGTCCTTCGCATACGAGCCAAACAGGACAACGCGTTTGAGCGGAAGCCGCTCCTTCAGTGCGAGCAAACCCGCGCGGATTAGAGCGAGCAACTCTGATTGGCTATAGGGACGATAAAAGACCTTCACTGAACTGGATGATTTGCTCGGCATGGGTCACCATCCGCTGTGCCTCGGTGCGTATGTACCGCCTTCGTGGCGAGCCAGACGGGTGGGCATCGGGGTAGCGGGTCGGAATGTAAACCTTGTCCAACTCCAAGGCTATATCTTTTAGAGCTTCCGGCACAAGCTGCGAGCGCCCGAGCTCCTCGAGGAGATCCGCTACGGAATGTCCCCAGGCCTCGGCGCCCATCTTCTGAAATACGGCTTTCACAGCCTTCTCCGCCGCTTGTTGGGCGGAGAAACAAGCCCAGTCGAAAAAACCTCGCTCCAGATCGCTCTTGGCGTGTTCCAGGTCACCGATTGCCTGGTCCATCCAGTCCGCGCTCCGCTCCACTTTCCACCTCTCAGTCACCGAAGGATATCACAGGAAACCGGGGGCACCCTCAATTAGGTGACGCGCTCGCAATCCGCCGTAAGGTCTTCCGCAAGAACCCCCAACTGCTCGCACTGCCCTGCCGCTGCGCTCGCAAGACCTTGATGGAGGGTGGGAGAAGGGGCTTCCACGCGGCGGTTGAGTGGCGCACCGTCTTGTAGCGCGGCTGTATCGAACCCCGCCGGGCCTCTGGAGCACCTGCATTTGCGGCCATCTCCAAGGCTGATCGGCGACCGGTTTCTGGTAAGATGCATCTTGCCATGAAAGAAGAGCGTGGTCGGGAGGTGGGGCGCCTGATTATCGATGAATCGGTTTCAGACCAGGCCGTCCACGAATTTACGAAGCGCCATTTCGCAGAGTTGCGATGGACTGAAGTGATCGCGATCCGGGAGCAAAACTCGGGCATTCCCGACAGCGAAATTCTCCGCCATCTTCTGCGGCCCGAAGATGTCCTTCTCACCTCAGACCGCCAGCTTCATAACGCTGCGCTGAAAAAGAAAGCAACCTCCTTTTTAGTCACGCCCGATGGCGGATTTAGTCGCGCCTGGCACAAGGGTGCGAAACCGGTTACCGTGCTTCAGAACGCGCCGCCGACAGAGCTGAAAGACTGGTACCACCCGCCGAAAAGCGGCGTCCGCCCGTTTCTCCTTCCGGATTCCGAGAAGGCCCTAAAGACACTCAGCACCAAACGGCGGCGAATCCGCAACCACTTTGGCGGCCTGCAAAACATCCAAGAATTGGCGCTCACGGTTTCACGCTCCGGCCGACTGATTGGGATTCACGTCAAAGCGTCCTCAACCGGCCAGCAGAAAGCTATTCGTGCCAGCGAGAGTTATATTCGGGAGGTCGCTGAAGAACCGGGCATCGCGGCGCTTTGTCACGCACTCATACTTGTTGTTCAACTGATGCTGCAAAGCGTCCCGGTCAAGCTCTTCTATGACGAAGAAACGATTCCCAATCCGAGCGGCGTTCGTGAGCCCCTTTTCGGGCTGCTCCTTGGAGAGTTCAAGCAAGTCGTCCCGATTGCTTGCGTGAAGGGTCCTTATCTGGAGGAGCTAAGACGCAAGCTCGCCAATCTGACGGCCCGTCCGGGAAACGAGGTACTTCTCGGAGATCTTTCTTCATTACGGGCAAAGATCCCGCCAGAGCTCGTCGGCAGGGTGTCCCAATCAGAGCGAGAAAGCGTCGAGGCAGACCGCAATACAGATCGCGGGGCCCTGCTTCACGCTGGGCGGGTCTTCCTCGGCTTGGCCGCCAGGCTCGAGGAAGTCCAGCAGACTGCACTGATTGGTTCAATGACTACTGAGAAGAAGAAGCCGAAAGACATCGATTTCCTGGTTACGGTGAAACCCCGGACCGATCTGAGGCGCCTGGCGAAAGCGGCTCGACGGCTGTCCGGCGAGATTGCCCGCGGCCGGCTGGGCTCGGATGTGTTCGTTGTTGAGGAAGGCGACTATCTGGGTAGAACTTGCCGCTTCACGGATCCCTGGCAACGTCGTCAGTGCCTCGTTAATCGACTGGCTTGTTGCACAGAGCGGAAGTTTCTGTGTGACACGAGCTCGAATTTCCGGTTGGCCCCGGAGTTGATCGCCGATCCGCCTATTGTGCTGTTTCCCGAGTTTCGAGCTCGGGTACCCGTTCCGAAGGACGTGACAGCGATGCTTTGCAGGTTGCTCACAAGTGAGCAGCAGCGAACCCTTTGAAGAAGCGCTCGATACTCTTGTGCCGGAAGCTCCTGATCAATCATGTATGTTTCTGAAGGGGTGTCAGTGAAGGGGTGTCAGAGCTTCAATTTTCAGTTTTCGTCCTCGTCGTCCCTCGGTGGAGA
>JBHGBF010000080.1:0-19662 GCA_041946865.1 Acidobacteriota bacterium
CGAGGCTTGGTAAAGCACCGGCCTCTCTCCTCGTTGCTGCCACACTCCCAACAAAAAACGGAGGGGTTACGCTCAATTTCGTATTGAGTAGTCAGCGGGCGACCTGAATGAGTCATAATACCCGTATGGCCTCCTTCAGGAGATTGAAGACGAGCGGATGAGGCGCCCAGCGAGCCCGTCCTCCTCTTCGGCTCGATTGTGCGTGAGCGTGAGTTTCATGATCGCTCGGACATCGACCTGGCTTTCGCCGAAGAACCAAGGGCCTTTTCAAGGTTCCAGATGCAGGCGCGCCTCGAGGAATACGTGCGCCGGCCGGTCGATCTCGTGGTGCTTGAGGAGTGCCGATTCCGTGACAAAATCGTCCGAGAGGGTGAGCTTTCGACAAACCAGGCATTGCAACCCTGAAGGCCGAGATCCAGGCGGACGTGGAAGTCTTCGCACAGGCTGCGGCCAACGCTCGCGAACGGTTCGCAGACGGCTCGGAGCCCCGCAGCTTGAAGCCTCCGCCTTGACCCCGACCAGGATCAGGGCCCAGGTGGTGCTGGAGCGTATTGCCTGGACCCGCGGCATGCTGGACGCGCTTCGCCGGCTACCCACATCCGATCCGGCGGCATTCCTTGAGGATGAGAGGACCGCGGCGGCTGCGGAATCTTATCTGAGGCGCGCTCTAGAAGGGCTGCTGGATCTCGGCCGTAGCTCTGTTTCTTTGGAACCGACAGCCCTGGATAGGCCTTTGCAGGCTTCTTGGTATCACAAAAGGTGATACCCTCCAGGAAAAGCTCCGGCGGACACCTACCTTACGCCTTTACAGAACGAGGTGTGGCAGTGCCGTCAAGCGTCCTGCGCAGCGAGCCGTGCGGTCGAAGTCAGCTCGACGGACCGACGTGCGCGACCTGGGCGAGCATTTCCAAAGCGGAGACTCTCCTGGGTTGGCGCGCGCGAACGTCTCTGGCTGACCATCGATCAGCTGACCGGATGGTACAACTTCCATCGGGATTGGGCTTGAGACGTAATGACGTAGAAGCAACGAGCGAGCTCCGAACAACCAGTGACTCAAGATCGACGTCCTGAACAGGGTTTTGTCGGCCGTCGGCGCGCCGAGTTACTTCAACATACAGGTCTCCAGCGACACGTATGACTCTCGCACTGATAGGCGCCGGATATTGGGGCAAGAACCTTGCCCGCAACTTTAACCAACTCGGGGTCCTGAGCGCGATCTGCGATCAGAGCCCCGACGTCCTCCAATCGTATTGCGGGCAGGAGTACGCCGCGGTCCGCAAGACGACCAATATCGACGAGGTTTTGGCCGAACCTGCGATCAGCAGAGTGGCCATCGCCACCCCCGCCTCGAGGCACGCCGACCTCGTGAAGGCAGCGCTGCGAGCCGGCAAGGACGTCTTCGTCGAGAAGCCGCTCTGCCTTCATGTCACCGAAGGTGAAGAGCTGGTCGCCCTGGCCAAATCGCGCGGGCGAATCCTGATGGTCGGGCACCTGCTCCAGTATCACCCGTGCATCCTCGAGTTGCACAAGCTCCTGGCAAATGGAGACCTCGGCAAGCTGGAGTACATCACGTCGAACCGCCTCAACCTGGGCAAGATCAGGCGCGAGGAGAACGCCCTCTGGAGTTTCGCCCCCCATGACCTGTCGGTTATCTTGTCACTGACCGGGAACCAACTCCCGTCTCGCGTCCAATGCGTAGGCGGCGCCTATCTCAACAACGGCATCCCCGACACGACCCTGACCTCGATGAGCTTTTCGGCGGGGGTCCGCGCGCACGTGTACGTCAGCTGGTTGAATCCTTTCAAGGAGCAGAAGCTGACCGTCGTCGGCTCGCTCGGCATGGTCGTTTTCGACGACACCAGCCCCTGGGGCGAAAAGCTCCTTCTGCACCGCCAGCCGGTCACTTGGACCAACGGCCAGTTTCCGACCGCCAACAAACACGGGGCCGAAAAGTTGTGCGTCACCGGAGAAGAGCCGCTTCGCCAGGAATGCCTGCACTTCCTGTCCTGCTGCGAGAGCCGCACGACGCCGAAAACCGACGGAGAAGAGGGCCTCCGCGTCCTACGTCTCCTCGAAATGGCCCAGCAAAGCCTTGAAAAGGACGGCGAGACCGTCACGCCTGCGGCTTTCGCCCCTGCCCGGCCGAGTTACTTCGTCCATCCCACGGCGGTGGTCGACGACGGCGCCGAAATCGGGGCGGGGACAAAGATCTGGCACTTCAGCCATATCATGAAGGGAGCGAAGATCGGCGAGCGTTGTGTGTTCGGACAAAACGTCAACGTCGATGGCGGAGTGATCATCGGAAACAACGTCAAGGTCCAAAATAACGTCTCTATCTACAGCGGCCTCGAAATCGAAGACGATGTTTTCCTTGGCCCGTCCTGCGTGCTGACCAATGTGAGCAACCCGCGTTCGCAGGTCAACCGACACTCCCTCTATGAAAAGACGGTGATAAAGCGAGGGGCAAGCATAGGCGCCAACGCGACCATCGTCTGCGGCCTGAGGATTGGGCGTTACGCTTTCATCGGCGCGGGCGCGGTGGTGACGAAGGACGTTCCGGACTACGTCCCGATGCTCGGAAACCCCGCCAGCCGGCACGGGTGGATGAGCCGGCACGGCCACCGGCTCATGACTGACGAGTCAGGAATCATGACCTGTCCAGAAAGCGGTTTTCGCTATCAAGAAGTGTCCCCGGGCCTGCTCAGGTGCCTGGACCTCGACGAGAATTCGCCTCTACCCGAGGAACTACGCGCCGGCGCCAAGAGCTACAGGAGCTTCAAGATCCACAGGACGAAGTGAACAATGGTGAAGATCCTGACAGTCGTCGGCGCCAGACCCCAATTCATCAAGGCGGCAGCCCTGAGTCGCCTGATTCGCTCCGAAAAGTATCGGGACGCTTTTCACGAGACTCTCCTCCATACGGGGCAGCACTACGATGACAACCTCTCCGCCGTCTTCTTCCGCCAGCTGGAGATCCCCGAACCCGATCTCAACCTGAACGTGGGCTCAGCCTCTCACGCCCGCATGACGGCCGAGATGCTCATCGGGATCGAAAAAGCGATCCTCGAGAACCAACCGGACCTCGTCCTCGTTTACGGTGACACGAACTCAACCCTTGCCGGGGCCCTGGCCGCCGCCAAGCTGAACGTCCCGGTGGCTCACGTGGAGGCCGGACTGCGAAGTTACTGGAAGGCCATGCCCGAAGAGCAGAACCGGGTGCTGACCGACCACCTCTCCGGCGGGATGCAAAAAGAGGCCTATTTTCTGCGCAAGCCCTGTGTCACGCTGCGCGATCAGACCGAGTGGGTGGAAACCGTCCAGACTAACTGGAACAAGCTCGTGGGCTCGGATGCCGGCCGCATCGCCGGAGCACTGGCCGCCCCGACTCCTCCCCCGGCCTGGCCCGACTTTTGCGGCGCCGGCCGCGCGGGCGAGAGGGTGTTGAACCATCTCCTCCAATAACTCTCTGTTTTTCTCTGTCTTTCTCTGTGGCTAAAGCTTTTTCTTTCACGGGGCGGCCTATCCTACCAGTGATTGCATCCTGCATATCCGGAGGTGACACCGAGGTGCCTCAATTGCTTTCGGACAGCTAAATGTCTCTCTGTCGTTCTCTGTGGCTAGGGTTTTATGATCCGCTAACACCATGCTATCCTTATTCGCGATCCACAGACCTGCGGTGCGGAGCCGGTGATGAAACGACTCGAGTTATGAGCCGGACGATTCTGGTGAGCAAATAAGTCCGGGACACGATGGTAGACACCCAGAAGCAAATTGACTATTGGAGGGAGACAGCGATCGAAGACTTGCAGGTAGCCTGCGAGCTGGTTAACGGCGGACGGTCGCGTCATGGTTTGTTCTTTGCCCATCTGGCGCTGGAAAAGTTGCTGAAAGCGCATGTCTGCCGCACCACACAGGATCTGGCGCCTCGCCTGCACAACTTGTTGCGCCTGGCCGAGCGGACGGACCTGATCCTTGCTGACGAACAACGGGAGTTTCTAGCTCGGTTTGACAGGTATCAGATCGAGGGGCGTTATCCTGATTCGCTGCCCGCTCCCGCAAGCCTGGAGGTGGCGCGAGTGGAATTGAGTCAGGCGGAGGAGATGTTCACGTGGTTGACCCGTCGATTGTAAAGGCAATTCAAGACTATCTGAAGGCGCTGAGTCGATCGGGAGTGCGCGCAAGCCGCGCGGTACTGTTCGGGTCCTATGCCCGGGGTGAAGCTGGTCCCGACAGCGACGTAGATATCCTCGTTGTAGCGCCTGAGTTTGATCAACCGTGTGACCAAAGCCGGATCGACCTGCTGTGGCGCCTGCGAGCGCAAACCGACAGTCGCATTGAGCCTATTGCGGTCGGCGAGCGTCAGTGGCTCCTGGATGACACGAGCACGATCATCGAAGTTGCCCGCCGTGAGGGCCATGAAATTCCCGCACCATAGGCGTCCTGAAAGCGCCGCCAGCCTGCCTGGCTTTTCTCGGGCCGAACAAAAAAGCTTTAGCCACAGAGAAAGACAGAAAAAGGCAGAGAAAGACGGTGTCGGGCCGCGCGGGGCGAGACGGTGTTGAACCATCTCCTCCAATAACTCTCTGTTTTCTCTGTCTTTCTCTGTGGCTAAAGCTTTTTCTTCGTGGTGATAGAATAGCGTTATGGCGAAACCCTTGGAAAGCCAACCGTATAGGGCCTACAGGGAGGCTTGGTTGCATCGCGAGGAAGAAGCAGCCCGCCGCCGTGAGCAGCGGCGACGCGAGGCGCTCGAAGCGGCACGGCGTTGCGCCGAAATCCTGGTTGGGCGATTCAAGGTAAGACGAGTCTATGTATTCGGCTCCGTGCTCGACCCTGCACGGTTTCACGATGCTTCTGACATTGACCTGGCATCTGAGGGATTGCCGGCCGATCGGACATACTGGCACGCATTAGACGATTTGTGGCATCAGCTACCCAGGGGCATGAGCATTGATCTAGTCCCGCTGGAGGAGGCGTCGCCAGCACTTTCCTCACGCATTCTCTCAGAAGGTAGGCTGCTGGCTGGAGCTTAGCGAGACATGTCAAGTCGATTCCCGGCATTGACAGCCGACATTCAGCGCCAATCAGACGCTTTGAGCAAGCTCGAGGAAGAAGCCCGCGGCTTGCTTGAATCGGGTGGAAGCAGCCCGATTGAGAGGCGGGCGGCCGGGAGCATCCTGCACGACTTCTACACGGGTGTTGAAAAGGTCTTCCAGCGAATCGCCATCGAACTGGATGGAGGCTTGCCGGCAGGGCCAGACTGGCATTCGGACCTCCTTTTGAGGATGACAATCGGGATTGAACAACGCCGACCACCCGTTATCACTGAGGAGTTGGCGGAGAGGCTCGGGGAGTATCTTCGTTTTCGACACGTCTTCCGTCACCTTTACGGTTTCGAGCTGCGCTGGGAGCTTTGCCGAGAACTGTTGGGCGATCTGCCTGCGACACTCGAAGACATCCGCAAACAACTGCGAAACTTCCAGGATTTCCTTCAGGCCGTGAACGGCTAGTGTTTTTCTCTGTTTTTCTCTGCCTTTCTCTGTTTTTCTCTGTGGCTAACGGTCTTTCCCATGGAATTCATCGACCTCAAAACCCAGTACCAGCGCTACAAGTCAGCCGTTTCGAATCGGTTGCACGCCACAGCCACTGGCCGCCTCGGCAGTCGGACTGAAACAAGGCAGAGCACACCGAACGACGGCACATGAAAACTAAATTGTTTAGACACGGCACCGTTTACGACAGCCGATATTACGGCTACGAGGAGAAGAGTGGGAAGGGCGCGTAAATGCGCTACCCCCGTCCCGCGAGCCGTTGCCGGCGGCCGGCGGCCGGCAACGAGTGACCTGTGACCGGCGGCCGAAAAAAGGTTTTTTCGATGAGGCCAACTCACTTACTTCTTTTTCTCAGTCTTTCGTCATCCGTCTTTTCCCAAAGCTGGAATGACCGGATACAGACGCTGAGCCGCCTGGGCAAGCCTCCCGTTGACGACTACCGGATCGGCCCGGGTGACCTTCTCGAGATCGCGGTCTTCGGCGAGGAGAAGCTGAGCCGGACGCTGCGGGTCTCCTCTTCCGGCACGATCACGCTCCCGTTTCTGGACGCCATTAACGTCAACGCCATGACGGCCTTGGAGTTGGAGGAGCAACTCGAGACCAGGCTGGACGGCGTCGTCATTCACAACCCCCAGGTCTCGGTTTTCGTGAAGGAATACCGTTCCCAGCCGGTTTTCGTCTTGGGGGCGGTGGAAAGGCCGGGCGAGTACCAGATGTCGCGCCAGCTGCGGCTGATTGACGCCATCGCCATGGCGGGCGGGTTGAAACTCGAAAAGGCGGCCGACCAGGCTGTAATTCAAAGAAGCCGGATCGACGAGGCGACCGGGAGCTCCCAGCCCGAGGCGATCAAGATCAGCCTGAAGGACCTGCTGGACAACAGCGTGGCCACGCTGAATGTGCCGCTGCTGCCGGGAGACGTGATTCAGATCCCGGAGCGGGTTGACGACCTCTTTTACGTGGTCGGCGAAGTGAACCGGCCGGGAGCGTTCGCGCTCCCCCGGAATCAGCAGCTGCTTTTGAGCCAGGCGCTGGCCTGGGCAGGAGGCACCCAGAAGACCGCCAAGGCGGACAAGGGACTGCTGGTGCGATATGAAAACGGCCAGCGCCGCGAAATGGCGATCAACTTCACGGACATCATCAAGGGGAAGCAGCCGGATGTCGAGATCAAGCCCAGCGACGTGGTGTTCATTCCGGGGAGCAAGATCAAGACGCTCGGTTACGGGTTGCTGGGCACGATTCCGGGGACCGTGCAGGGCGCCGTTATTTACGGCCCGATCCGGTAGGGCTGCGGGCGCAGGGGCCCCTGTATTCCGCGCTTGCCGCTTTTTTTGAAGTGCGGCGGCCTTGCCGTCCGCTTCCTGCGCGCCGGTCTTGCCGGAGGGGTTTAGAGGATCAAGAGTGTTAAACACCACCGGCCTTGCCGCCGCAGTCTGAATGAAAGCGGGGCTGCGCTAAGACTTCACTTGTGCTGGCAAAACTGACAACCTTCCTTTTCGGCGCCGCCATCGTCTGGGGGACATTCATTTACGGCGCGACCGAAATCCACAATACCTACCGACTCTTCCTTCTGCTCCTCATTCCCTGCCTGTTCGCCTCCTGGAAAACCACTTCGGCCTGGCCCGCCCGCGCGGGCGTGATTCTGCTGGCCTGTCTGCTGGGGGCCGTCGTGTACCTTCCGACGCTCTACAGCGCAGGCTTCGTCACGGTCGCGATCGGCGCGATGGCGTTTTTTATTGCGGTTCAGGGCCGTGTGCCTCAAGACGATGGGGGCGGGCTGAGAACAAAGCCGGCGGTCTTTCTGCTGCTCATTGCGCTGGGCGCGCTTGAAGGCCTGTACGCCTTCTTTCAGTTCCTGCTCGGTGAGTTCCAGGACGGACGCCACATGGTGGCCGGAACGCTGGTCAATCGCAACCACTTCGCCGGGCTCATGAACATGACGATCGCGCTTGCGATCGGGGCGCTTTACGCGAGTTTCGTTAACCGCGCGCGCAATGCGCGGCTGCGCGCGGAGGTGTACGCCTGGAGCTGGATCATTGTGCTGAGCTGCGGCCTGATGGGACTCGCGGTGCTCCTTTCGCTGTCCCGCGCCGGCGCGATCACGCTGGTCTCGACCCTGCTTTTTCTGGGGCTGCTTTTGCCGCTGAAGCGCCGGCAGGCGCGCGGCGCTTCCCTTCCCGGCAGCTACGCCGCGATCCTGCTCTTCACCGTCCTGGGCCTCGGTCTCTGGGTCGGGTTGGACACGCTCGCGGACCGGTTTCTTCGGCTGGAGGCGTCCGGAGGGGGCCGCGCGGCCGTGTATGAAGCGACTGTCCGGATGATCGCCGATCACCCGCTGGCGGGTGTCGGGCCAGGGATGTACCTGTGGCGCTTCAGGCCGTATCAGACCGAGGAGCTCCACTACTGGTACGACTATGCCCACAACGATTACCTGCAGACGGCGGCGGAATGGGGAATTCCGCTGGCCCTCCTGTTCTGGGCTTTTGTGTTGTGGCGGATGTTTGCCTCTGCTCGGCTGTTTCTGCAGTCACGCGATTCGTGGTCCGCGGGCCTGGCGCTTGGCTGCGCCGGGGCGATTTTCGGCATCCTGTTGCATAGCGCCGTCGATTTCAATCTGCAGATCCCGGGCAACTGGGCCGTCTTTTGCGTGATCCTCGCGCTGTCCTTCGGCCCTTTGCGCCTTCGCCCGTCTGATTCACGGCCCCGGCTTTACTCGGCCTCGATTCGGCTCGTTGTCACGGTCGTTATTCTGCTTTCGTCGTGGCGGGTTGGGCAGCAGCTGATGCCGGTCCAGATCAGCCAGGTGGTGGGCGGCCTGGAGGGAAACCGGGAGGCGATCTCCTGGGACCCGCAGCGGCCGGATTTCTACTTTCAACTGGGTCTGCTGCAACGCGACAAGCCTGAATACCAGGATTTGGAGGCGGCCGTCGGAAATCTGAAAGAGGCCGTCGAGCTGAACCCGTACCGGTGGGATTACCTTCAGGAGCTGGGCCGCGGGTATGAGCTGGCCGGCAACGACGCCGAGGCCGAGCGATGCTACCGCGATTCGATCCGGCTCAATCCCCGGTCGGGGTTATACCGGTGGCGGCTGGCGAACTTCGAGCTACGCACAGCCGGCCTGGCGGCTGCTCTCCCGGATTTCAAGAAGGCGCTTGGCCTGGATGCCTCTTACCGCCAGGCCGCGCTGGTTCTGCTTTCCGGGGCCGGCGCCACGCCCGGGCAACTGCTTGCCGTCTGGCCGCCGGACGGCGACTCGGCCCTCATGCTGCTGCGGCACTTCGGGCTCGAGGCGCCGCACCTGCAAGCCGAGCTGTGGTCGCGGGCGCTCAGGGAAGACCCGCCCCCTACTCTCGCGCAGGCCTCTTTCTACATCAACCAGTTGCGTGAATCGGTTGCCCCGGACGTTACGCGCGGGCGTTGGCTGGAGCTCTGCAAAGCCAACGGCCTTGAAGATCGCGATTTCGAGATGGGGGGCAACGCCGTCTGGAACGGGGGTTTCGAGCTGCCTTGCTCGGGCCAGGGGCTCGACTGGCGCCTGCCTTCGAAAGGCAGGAACTTCCGCGTCAGCGTCACCGACTGCCTCGAATTGGAGTTTTTCGGCCGCGAGAATACCGCGTTCTCGGCGGTGGAGCAGGTCATTCCGATCGAGCCCTCGCAGCTGTGGCGGATTTCCTTCCGCATCAGGAGCGAGGGCATTACGACCGACCAGGGTCCTCACCTGGAAGTCACCGATCAGGAAGGGAAGATTCTTTACGCGAGCCAGGGCAGTCTCGGGACGACTCCCTGGACGACTGTAACGGGTGAATTCCGGACCGAGGCCGCCACCAGGGCCATGCGCCTGCGGCTTCGGCGGCCAACCAGCTGGAAGATCGACAACCTGATCTCCGGCAAGCTTTGGGTAGACAACATCCAAATCAGAAAGGCGCCGGACGTTCTCTCCAGGTTTTCTCCGTCTCTCTGGAAG
This sequence comes from Acidobacteriota bacterium, assembly GCA_041946865.1. Taxonomy (GTDB): domain Bacteria; phylum Acidobacteriota; class UBA6911; order RPQK01; family RPQK01; genus RPQK01. Next base: position 9,514 of record JBHGBF010000080.1, read on the forward strand.
TGAGGTGTTACGAATGATCTGCCCAAAGTGCGCCGGGAAAGCTTATCGCACCCGGAGTGAAGGCTATTTCGAGGACAAGATTCTCAGGCTCATTCGCGTGCGGCCTTTCCGGTGCAGCCAGTGCCGGCGCCGCTTTTACCGGTATGACGGGAGCGCAACCATCCGCAGGCGCGAGGACGGACATCGACCGCGGCCTGTGGCCTTGACAACCGCCCAAGACCGCAGGGATTTCAACCAGCTTCTCGTTAGCCTTCGGGGGTCCGAGAACAGGGAGTCCGGGAACAAGAAGTTTGAGAACAAAGGAGAGCCCGGGAACAGGGAATGAACCTGGTAGTCGTACTGACGATCATCCTGTCGCTCAGCGGGCAGACCGCGAAGATCGACAAGGGTCTCATCGACGGACTGCGATTGGGAGACGAAGGGACGGTCTTCTATACGCTCACCGTCAGCGGCGCCAAGCCGAGGCGAATCACGGTGGGTCGAGTAGAGGTTCTGACCGCAAACGATTTTGAAGCGATTGTCAAGGTTTCCGACCCCTTGGCTGTCAAGCCCGGGTATTCGATCGAGTTCCTGGTGCCGGAAGACCGGTTCTCGAGCGACACGCTCTTGAGGATCGCCAACCTGCGGATAGACGAGGACCAGCCGGAGACCGCCTTGCGATACCTCGAGCGGATCGGAAGCATGCTGCCCAGGGCGCAGCAGGCCGAGCAGAAGGCCCGCGCCAAGATCGCGAAGCGGGAACAGCAGGGGCGGCTTGAAAAAGACCGTTCCAGGGCCCAGAAGCTGATTGCCGCCGGGAAGCTCGATGAGGCAGGGCCCCTGGTTGCGGCGATCCTGTCCGCTCAGCCGGGTGATCCGCTGGGACCGGAGCTGGAAGCGGCCGTCGCCCAGAAGCGAAAGCATGACGGGATGGTCATGATTCCGTCAGGGATTTACTGGATCGGGATCGACAAAGAAGCGAAGTTCTTCAACCAGCGGCCGCGCTTTCAAGTCCGTCTGGATGCTTTCTGGATCGACTCCAGGCCGATAATGCTGCCGGAGCTGACTTATGATGCAGCCGAGGCTCACTGCCGGAAGCTGGGCAAGCGCCTGCCCACGGAATTCGAGTGGGAGACGGCTTTGCAGCAGCCCGGAGTCGTCGCTGAAAAGGGCTTCGGAGAATGGACCTCGTCCTGGTACGCCCCTTATCCCGGGAATCCGATCTGGGAAGCGAATTACGGCGAGAAAGCCAAAGTCGTTCGCGAGTGGCCCGACATCCGCCGCCGCACCTTCATGCCCCCCACCCAATCCGCGAAAGACACCATCCTGCGCTGCGCCTGCAACTGAGCCGGCGGACATTGTAAACGCCGCCGGCATGGCACCCGCATGGCCGCCGCACTCCGAAATCGGATCGGAGATGCGACGCGACGTTGCGGGCTGCAGGTTCTCTGGCCCCGCTGTCCTTTGACCTTTCGTCCCACCTCTTGTGGCGTTTCCCCGCCCCATGCGCCCGCCGCGCTGCTCTCCTGTCCGCTGACGCCCCCTTCCACGCATCCGACGCGCTCCGCTGAAAAGCGCTGCGCTTGCGGCTCTGTTGCGCCTCCCTCGGATCCCGGCACACAGTTCCCCGCCCCATGCGCCCGCCGCGCTGTCAGGGTGCCCGTGCCGCCACGTTGAGCCGATTTTCGGCAGTGATCGGGACTTTTCAGCAAAATCAAATATTCCAGACACGGCCCCGTCAGGGTGTAACGTTCGCGGGTCATCACCGACTAATCCTCAGTTAAGCGGCGTCCGGACGCCTGGCGCCGTTCCCGGTTCCTTAGACGTTTCCCAAGACGAAGGAACCACCGAAGGAAGGAAAACTATGAAACGCAAGTATTTGATTTTGTGTGCGCTCCTGGTTTCCCTGGTGGTGGTCATCGGCCTTACCACGATTGCTCGCCCGGCGCCGTCTGCCGGGAGAACCTCTGGGGAGCGCTTCGAAACCGCCTACTTCGCGGGCGGCTGTTTCTGGTGTGTCGAGGCAGACTTCGAAAAAGTGGACGGAGTGGCCGAGGTCATATCGGGTTTTGCGGGGGGAGAAAAGGACAATGCGACGTACCACGAAGTGTCCTCGGGCCGCACCGGACACGCTGAGTCCGTGAAGGTGATCTATGATCCTGAGAAAATCCGCTATTCCCGTCTGCTTGAAGTCTTCTGGACGCACATCGATCCGACGGATAAAGGCGGCCAGTTTGTCGATCGCGGGAACCAGTATCGGAGCGCCATCTTCTATCGGAATGAGGCCGAGCGCAGGCTGGCTGAGGCCTCAAAGACCGAACTCGAAAAATCCGGCGTTTTCCGCAAGCCGATCGTAACCCAGATAGTTCCCTTCAAGAAGTTCTATGAGGCTGAGAAGTACCACCAGGACTTCTACAAGAACCACTCAGACCGCTACTACAGCTACAGGGTTGGTTCCGGCCGCGATCAGTTCCTCAAAAAGACATGGAATGGCCGCCAATTTCAATTTTCACAGAACTTGAAGGAGGACCAGATGGCAACCACCCATAGCAAAGCGTGGGCTAACTACAGAAAACCGGACGACAAGGAGCTCCGTCGAGAGTTGACCTCGATCCAGTACAAGGTCACGCAAAAGGAAGGAACGGAGCCCGCGTTCCATAACGAATACTGGAACAACAAGAAAGAAGGCATTTACGTCGACGTAGTGAGCGGCGAGCCTCTCTTCAGCTCGCTCGATAAGTACGACTCCGGGACCGGCTGGCCCAGTTTCACCAGGCCTCTCGAGAAGGCGAATATTGTGGAAAAGGCAGATTGGAGCCTGCTCGGGCGCCGAACAGAAGTGCGAAGCAAGCACGCTGACTCACATCTGGGTCACGTCTTTCCCGACGGCCCGAAGCCAACGGGCCTGCGCTATTGCATGAACTCCGCGGCGTTGCGTTTCATACCTAAGGAGGACCTCGCTAAAGAGGGTTACGGCGAATACTCCCGCCTGTTCGAAGAGCCGAAACCGCAAGCGAAGGCAGAATGAGGCAGCGACTCAGGACATTAGCACTTGAGGAAGCGACACCCGAAATGACATACTCGCTGTAACGTTCCCTCCATTCGTTCGACTACAGAGGCAGGAAGCAGGCGAACAATCCGGCATGAAACAACAAGAAACAACAGACCGGCTCAACTTGTTCGACGAACAGGTCGTAAACCATGAGAACAGGCCGCTCGAGGCGCTGGATCTCACCACCATCCAGGTCAACATCGGCCTCACCTGTAACCTTAAATGCGTGCACTGCCACGTGTCGTCCAGCCCGGCCCGAAAGGAGCAGATGACATGGGAGACAATGGAACTGGTGTTGGACGCCGCGCGAAAAGTTCGTCCTCAGCTCGTCGATATTACCGGCGGAGCTCCCGAGATGAACCCGCACTTCCGCCAGTTCGTGGCCGCCCTGCGGGACGAGAACTTCCCGGTCCAGGTCAGGACGAACCTCACGATACTGCTCGAGCCCGGCTTTGAGGACCTGATTCCTTTCATGGCCAGGCTGAAGGTTAAACTCGTAGCCTCCCTTCCCTGTTATCTCGAGCGGAATGTGGACGCCCAGAGGGGCGAGGGTGTCTACAACAGCAGTATCCGAGCCATTCAAGTATTGAACAGCCATGGTTACGGGGTAACGGAAAGTCTCCCCCTCAACCTGGTATACAACCCTCTGGGACCAGTCCTTCCTCCTGCCGAGCGACAGCTCGAAGAGGATTACCGACGGGAGCTGTTGAGCAGGTTCGGCATCCATTTCACCCGGTTGCATGTGCTCGCCAATATGCCGATCGGGCGGTTCAGAGTGATGCTGCGCCGGGAGAAGAGAGATCGAGAATACCAGTCGCTGCTCCAAAACACTTTCAATCCTCAGACGCTGCAAGGGTTGATGTGCCGCCACCAAATCAGCGTAGATTGGACGGGGGCGCTCTACGATTGCGACTTCAACCTGGCAACACGCCTGCCTGTCGATCACGGGGCGCCCGCGCATATCCGGGACTTTGATCCGGAACGGCTCATCCGGCGCCGGATCGCAACCGCCTCATACTGCTTCGGCTGCACGGCCGGCTGCGGGTCCTCCTGCGGCGGTGCGTTGGTGAAAGGCTGACGGGCAGCAGGTTTCGAGAGGACCTTGTAAATAATGGGCGCAGCACGATGGCATCGAATTATTGCAGCGAAGAGCGGCATCCTGCTCCTCCTCATCGTTCTTCAGGCGTGCACGGAACAACGAGTCGCGTCCGCGGTCGATTCGGTAACGACAAATCTGAAAGCGCCGGATCAGGAGGCCTACCGCGCAGTGCTGTCAGAGCGGGTGAATTCAGAAGGCCAGGTCGATTACAGGGGGCTGAAAGCCGACCGCCACGAGCTTGACCGTTACGTCAGATCACTCTCCGGGTTGGATCCGAAGTCCTACGCGGCTTGGACCAATCCGGAAAAGATTGCCTTCTGGGTCAACGCCTACAATGGGCTGACCCTCAAGATCGTCGTCGATCATTATCCGATCAGGAAAGGAGGCTTGATCAGCAGCCTCCGGTTCCCGGAGAGCAGTATCCGGCAGATCCCCGGGGTCTGGGACGAGATCACGAACGCGGTCATGGGCAATCCTATGACTCTTGATCAGATCGAGCACGAGATCCTGCGCAAGGAATTCAGCGAGCCGCGCATCCACATGGCGCTTGTTTGTGCCGCCATGGGTTGCCCTCCGCTTCGGAGTGAGCCATACAGTGGCGTCCGCCTGGATGGCCAGTTGAACGACCAGGCGCGAAGGCTTTTCTCGGACCCGCGTAAGTTTCGGATCGACCGCAACAACGAGACAGTCTACCTGTCCAGCATTTTCAAGTGGTTTGGCTCGGATTTCGGCCGAGCTTACGCCACCGGCGAATTCCAGCAGGTCAGTTCTGACCTGCGTCCCGTCCTGAATTTCGCGGCCCGTCATGTGAGTGCGGCGGATGGACAGTACCTGAAGAATCAGCGGTATGCGGTCGAGTATCTGGACTACGACTGGTCGCTCAATGAGGAGAAGTAACATGAGTGATCGCACCTTGGCCATCGACCGGTCGCGGCTCTCGTGGCTACGCTGGTCGCTCGCAGCCATCTTGCTGCTGGCGGGAGTCCTGGTTCTGGCCTTTTTGCCGCTCCGCCACTATGTGCAGGTCCTGCTCGACGCGACCCAGGCGCTTGGTCTCTGGGGTTACCTTGTGTTGATAGGCGTCTACGTGGTCGCGGCCGTGTTTTTCCTGCCGGGGTCGCTGCTGACCCTGGCCGCCGGTTTTCTGTTCGGGGTCCTGGTCGGCTCAGTCGTGGTTTCCATAGGCGCCACGCTGGGAGCGGGAGCGGCGTTCTTGATCGGCCGCTATCTGGCCCGTTCGAGAATCGAGAGGAAGCTTGCCTCAAATTCGAAGTTCCGCGCGATTGACCAGGCGGTGGGGCGGGAGGGCTTCAAGATCGTCTTGCTGACACGCCTGACGCCGGTCTTCCCTTACAACCTGCTCAATTACGCCTTTGGTCTGACAGCGGTGACCTTTCGCCGTTATATCCTGGCTTCCTGGATCGGCATGATGCCGGGCACGGTCCTCTACGTCTACCTCGGCTCGACCGCCAAGGACCTGGCGCAGATCTTCTACGGTGACCTGCAAGGCGGCGCGCCTCAGCAAGCCATCAAGATCCTCGGACTGGTTGCGACCATAGTGGTCACCATTGTCATCACCCGGACAGCACGCCGATCCCTCGGACCGGCGGCGCCGGCATCAAGGACCGAGGAGAAACTTCTATGATTCCGGCGCCAGGCGTAGTGCACACTCCCGGCGTTTCTGCCGGCGCGGTTCGCGTAGAACCGATGGACCAGTACAACCAGAAGCTGACTCAGAACGTCCATCCGCCGAATTGGCGGAATCCCAAGCCCGCCGGCCGCTACAACCTCGTCGTTGTCGGGGCCGGGACCGCCGGACTGGTTTCTGCCGCCATCGGGGCGGCGCTTGGCGCACGCGTCGCGCTGATCGAGCGCTACCTGATGGGAGGTGATTGCCTGAACGTGGGCTGTGTCCCGTCGAAGGCGCTCATCCGTTCCTCGCGGGTCATGGCTGAACTGCGCCGCGCGTCCGACTACGGAATCATCAACGGCGGTGACGCCCGCGCCCATTTCGCGGCTGTGATGGAGCGCATGCGGAGACTGCGCAGCCACCTCAGCAAGAACGATTCAGCGCCTCGCTTTTCCGACCTCGGTGTTGACGTCTATCTAGGCCAGGCCCGATTTACAGGCAGGAACAGCGTCGAGGTCGACGGGACTCCCCTTCACTTCAATAAGGCGATCGTCGCGACCGGCGCCAGGCCAACTGCGCCTCCAATTCCGGGGCTCGCTGAGGCCGGTTATCTCACGAACGAAACGGTCTTCTCGCTGACCGAGTTGCCTCGGGAGCTCCTGGTGATCGGCGCCGGCCCGATCGGGTGTGAGCTGGCGCAGGCTTTCGCCCGACTCGGCTCAGTGGTGACTCTCGTGACGAACGGACAAAGAGTGCTGCCGCGTGAAGACCCGGAAGCCGCCTCGTTGTTGGCTGAGGTTCTCAAGCGTGAGGCGATCAGACTGCTGCTCGAAACTGAAATCGTGCAGGTCGCTCGCGAGGGAACCGCGCGCCGGCAAGTGGAAATCGCGCGCGAGCGCCGGTTTGAAGTCCTCGCTGCGGACCAGATCCTGGTAGGAGTCGGCCGGTCGCCGAACGTCGAGGGACTGAACCTCGAGGCAGCGGGTGTCGAGTACGGTAGAGCAGGGATCAAGGTCGACGATTCACTGCGAACCAGCAATCGGCACATTTTCGCGGCCGGTGATGTCTGTTCGTCTTTCAAGTTCACGCACACGGCCGATTTCGCTGCACGAATCGCGACTCAGAACGCGCTTTTTCCCTTCCTGCCCAGGAAGAAGAAGTTCTCCGATCTCGTCATTCCCTGGTGCACCTATACCGACCCCGAGATCGCCCATGTCGGCGCTCGCGCTGCAGATCTCGAAAAGGCTGGAATCGCTTTCGAGACCATACAGGTACCGCTCCAGGATATTGACCGGGCGGTCCTCGACGGGCAAGACGAGGGATTTCTGAAGGCGCACGTGGATTCCCGCAAGGGCCGGCTTCTCGGCGCCACATTGATGGCGCGGCATGCGGGGGAAATCATTACCGAGCTGACTCTAGCGATAACCAGCGGGGTCAGATTCGGGGCAATGAGCCAGGTGATCCATCCGTATCCAACTCAGGCGGAAGTCATCCGGAAAGCGGCGGACCTGTACAACCGAAAACGCCTGACTCCAGCACGCAGGCGTTTGCTCGAGAGGATCTTTGCCTGGCGCCGCTGAGGTAAAGGAATGCCGACTGCAGAAAAGGGCGACACGACTTCGATTAGTGTCGTCATTCCTGCCTTGAACGAGGCAGATCGAATCGGCGCCGTGCTCGACCGGGTCTTATCCCAACCGGGCGTCGACGCGATCGTGGTTGACGGAGGCAGCAGGGATGGGACACGCAGAATCGCCCACGACCGGGGCGCTCGAGTCGTCGACTCATCTCCAGGCCGGGGGCAGCAGATGAATGCAGGCGCCAGGATCGCGTCAGGCAAAGTGCTGATCTTTCTTCACGCGGATACGATTCTTCCGCTTGGATACGCCCGCCTGTTGACGGAGGTCCTCGCAGATGCTCGGGTGGCGGGAGGGGCATTCAGTTTTCGACTGGACGCGCGAAGCCCCCTGTTACGCCTGACCGAGATCGGCGCAAACGCGCGCTCTCGCTGGCTGAGGCTTCCTTTCGGGGATCAGGCGCTGTTTTTGCGCGCCAGCACTTTCCGCGAAATGGGCGGCTTCCCGTTGTACCCCGTAATGGAAGACGTGGAGTTCGTGCGCCGGCTGAGAAAACGCGGCCGAGTCCGCATCCTGAAAGAGGCGGCGGTCACGTCAGCGAGACTTTGGCAGCAAGTGGGGCCCCTGAGGGTGATGACGCTGCACGCGTTTGCGCTCTCTGCCTACCGACTCGGCGTTCCTGTGGAACGAATCCACAGCCTGCTCGGGCGCGCAGGGTATTTCAAGCGTGGAAATCACACGCCTGTCGGCCAGACAGTCTGACCTGACTGGCCGGTTGTTCGGGAAACAGGCTGACTTTCCGGAGGTCCGCAAGACCGGCACGGTCTCTCTTGTCGGTCCGCGGCCGTTTGCCGCCCCAGTCATTCGTCTCGCCAACGGGACTGCCCGTTACACGCCGGTGGGTTGTATAATGCAGGCAACGCAGCAAAACCCCACTGGAGAACCCCCAGCATGAGTCAGGAGGACAAGGGAGTTGGTCCCGCACGTCTTTCCTCCCCAACCGATGCGCCAACCGCGCCCTTCGAGATGTCGGCTTCGGAAGCTGCGATTGTCGAAGCGTTGCGCCGGGGAGACGAGGAAACATTTACCCGCCTGGTGGACCAGTACCACGGAACCCTGCGCCGTATCGCCCGGCTGTACGTGCCGAGCCAGACGGCGGCAGAGGACGTGATCCAGGACACCTGGCTTGCGGTGATCCAGGGCGTGTGGGCCTTCGAGGGACGCTCATCTCTTAAGACCTGGATTCTGCGGATCCTGATTAATCAAGCCAAGACGCGGGCTGTTCGAGAAGGGCGAATGATTCCCTTTGCTGATTTTGAGATGAACGGAGCTGACCCAACAGAGGTCCCTCAAAGGCAAGATCTTGCGATGCCCGATCGGCGCCCCTCTCCGGAGGCCCGCCTTTTGAGCGACGAGGCACGCCTTCAGATTCGGGCTGCCATAGATTCTCTTCCCGCCAACCAACGAATCGTGATCACGATGAGGGACGTCGAAGGTTGTTCAAGTGAGGAGGTTTGTAACGTTCTCAGTATCAGCGAGACCAATCAGCGGGTCATTCTGCACCGCGCCCGATCCAGGGTGCGGGAGATGGTGGCAGACTATTTTCGGGAGGATTGACGTGACGACGCCCTATGAGGGAATCACGTGTGCCGAGGTCGCGCAGGATGTCACTTCGTATCTGGAAGGTGCGCTGACCGGACGCGAGCGTGACCGGTTCGAGAACCACTGCCGCGTCTGCCTGTCCTGTCGACGCCGAGTCGAACAATCGCATACCTTGGTCGGCTGGCTGGCAAATCTGGAGGATCGTTCGACCGGTCCGAGCCGTGCAGAGAAAGAGCGGCTGACCGCTCTGTTCCGGGAGCATGGGTTCCACCTTCCGGGGCGACCCAAGCCCCGGGTTCCCCTTGGTTCCGGCAATCAGTTGGCCGCACCGGGAGATCACCTGGTTTACTTTTGGGAGTCGGAACAGGATTTGGCGGCCATGACGCGTTTCGTAGCGGCCGGAGCGACGCAGGGCGAAACTTGCATCCTCCTCGGTCACGACGAAGCCAACGAACGCCTCAGATCGGCGATCGCCTGTACCGGACTTGATGCCGTCGCCCTTCAGGAGGGGGACCGGCTGCGTCTCGTGCCGGGAAAGGAATCCGCCGACGCTCTCTTCGACGAAATCCGCGAACTGATCAGTTTGGCCGTAGATCGAGGGGCGCCGCTCGTTCGGATCCTGGGGAACCTGGGATGGGGCAGGCCGGGCTGGCCGGCCGATCGGGAGATCCTGCGGCTGGAAGCCCGCCTGACCAACGCGGCCCGACGACTGCCCGTCGTCGTCATGTGCGCTTACGATATTCGACAAGTCCCAGGATCGAACCTTTTTCTGGGCGGAATAGAGTGCCATCCCTTAGCGTTGCATCGGAACGTCCTGGTGCAGAATCAATTCTACGTCCCCGCCGATGAGTTCCTCGCCCCGGAGAGCTCACTTAGCGGGCTAGCGCCGCTGTTCTGAGGATTTGTCCCTCAGATTTTAGCATCATGCAGCACGATAGCGCTGGCATCAGGGCGAGCTGTCAGCATTCAGCTATCAGCTTCAGCGTGCACACTCGGGGTTGGAGTCGAGGTTCGCGTAGTGAAAGTTCGGTGTTGCGGTTGGCCGGGATTTCGATAAGTTGAAGCAGAGGTCCGCGTAGTGAAGGGCGGAGCTGTATGGCTTGACCAGCCAGTTGCGGCGGTCCAGCTCATCCATCCCGGCGAACGTGGCCAAAGGATGCGGACGCAGCGGGGATGCCGAGCTCGCTCGTTTCTGCTCCATCGCCATGGGATC
>JBHGBF010000081.1:0-19460 GCA_041946865.1 Acidobacteriota bacterium
AATCCAAAGGTTAGCGCTCCAGAGCAAGGGCCGGGTCGCTCCGCTGGAAAGCGCTGCGCCCCAGGCTCTGTTCGGTTGATTGGCACAATGGTTGGAGGCCCTGTGCTTATCCACGGATTTGCAGACCCGATTTTCGGTATCAAGCCGCATGGCGCTTGGGACTGCGAAGAGGCGATGGCATCGACTTTACGCCTTGCAAACCCGTCTGCGCGCGATCACGGTGTCTGCACCCCTCCCTTGTCCACGGATTAGGGGAGGCAAGCTAACGATTCAAGCGGACAATGACTTTCTTCAGCTGATTGTAGCTGACCTTGCCTTCGTGGCTGAAAACCCGCTTGCCCGACTTGTCGAAAACAAAGGTGGCAGGAATGGCGCCCATCCACTTGGGGTCAATCGCGTTTGAGAACGCCTCAAAGTCCTTGAAACCGCGAATATAGGCAGGAAAATCCGATTTCTGCTGCTTGATGTATTCGAGGGCCTTGCCGGCGTCCTCGGGCTCATCCATTGAGACAGCCACGAGAACGACAGACTCCTTATTCTCCCGGTACAGCCGCACCAGATCCGGAAACTCTTCGCGACAGGGGCCGCACCAGGTGGCCCAGAGATTCACGATGACGACCCGTCCCCGGTGCGGCAGCACCACCTTTTGCACAACGTCCTCGCCCACAGTGGGAAGGGCCGAGGAGAGCAGCATTGCGAACAACAAAACGGAAGCAGTCATGAACCGGTCCTTTTTAGCGCTTGATGGTGCAGCCGAAGGCCTTGGTCTCTGCTACCTGAACAGGGGCGCCCTTGGCCACGGCGTCCAAGGCCGGACGCAAATCGTCGGCCTTCGTCTGGGCTGGGTTGGTCGTCGGCATTTTGCTGTTCCCGATGGCCCCGTGGTAGCGGACAATCATCTGCTTGTCCAGGAGGAAAACTTCAGGCGTGCGCGTGGCCCCGAACTGCTCGGCAATCCTCCCCTCGTCTTTCAGAACCACGAAATCCAGGCCTTGGCCCTCGGCATGCCGCCTGACTTCTTCGACCGGCTCCGTCTTGTTCGAATTGATCCCTACAACCGTGATTCCGTGTGCCCGGTATTCCTTGGCCACGTCCGACATGACCTTGTTAAAGGCATTGGAGTAAGGGCACTGCGTGGCAACGAAAATCAAAGCCACGCCGGAACGGCCGCTGATCTGATTCAGGGCGACTTCCTTGCCTGTCCGCACGTCGACGAGAGAAAAATCCGTGACCTTCTCTCCGATAGCGACAGCCGCGGTCGCCTGCACGGGAACGAACAAAACACAAAAGGCCATGACAAACAGCCAGGCTGCAATGTTTCGGGTCATATCAGGTGGTCTCCTGTGATGTTTTAGGAGCAAAGACGCCAAGCACAGGCGCCAGGATTCGCCTCAAGCGCAGGCATCCGCCGAATCCTTTCTTACAGGCCGCGCGCAGGGGCAGGCTGCGAAGCACAAAGCGCCTGGCAGTCAGGCTGCAAGGCGCGCCGGCACTCCAAACCCAGGGTTAATCGCAGGATCCAACCCTCCCAAGGCAACACACGGCAAAAGCCCCGGCCCCACCGTCAGGCGAGCTTGCGAAACGTGCGATAAAGCGTATCCCGCTGGGCGGGAATGAACCCGGCGTGCCGGATGAGCTGCAGGAGGTCTTCCCGCGTGGCACTGTAATGAGCTCCCGCTGTGCTGATGACGTTCTCTTCGATCATGATGCTGCCCACGTCATTGGCCCCGAAATGCAGCGCAACCTGGGCAACCTGCAGTCCTTGAGTCAGCCACGACACCTGAATGTTCTTGAAATTGTCCAGGTAGATCCGGCTGACGGCTAGCAGCATCAGGTATTCTACCGGCGCAACTTCCTTTTTGATGAAGGCCTGCATGCGCGTGTCCTCGAGCTGCACGTTCCAGGGGATGAAGGCGACAAACCCACCTGTCTCGTCCTGCAGCCGGCGCAGCCTGTCCAGGTGCTCGACACGCTCCTCGAGCGTTTCGCCCCCTCCGATCATCATAGTTGCAGTCGTCAGCATCCCCTGATGGTGTGCCGTTCGCATGACTTCCAGCCACTGGCCGGCACTGCACTTCCCGGGGCTGTTGGCTTTCCGTACCCGATCCACCAGGATTTCAGCCCCTCCGCCGGGGATCGAGTCCAGTCCTGCCGCACGCAGGCGGCGGATGGTCTCGGCAAGCGAGAGCTTGCTCAGCCTGGCCAGAACGACGATTTCAGGTGGCGAAAAGCAGTGCAGATCAATGCTGTAGCGGCGCCGGATCGCCCTCAGCATGTCCTCATAAAAGTCGATCTTGAGCGCGGGATTCATCCCTCCCTGCATGAGGATCCCGGTTGCCCCCAGCTCGATCGCTTCGTCGATTTTCCCGAAAATCTCGTCCAATGCCAGCACATAACCGTCGGCTGCTTTCGGACGGCGGTAAAAGTTGCAGAAGTTGCAGCGGGCGACGCAGACATTCGTGTAGTTGATGTTGCGATCGATCAGGAAGGAGACCACCGAATCAGAATGCTTGAGCCGGCGGACGTGGTCGGCCGCCTGACCGACCTTCTGGAGCTCTCTGGACTGGAGCAGGACGAGCGCTTCCTCGGGAGTAATTCGAGCTCCTTTCAGGACCTTGCGGACCACGCCGCTCACCGAAGCCATATCGGGTTATTTTAAGGCAAAGGCCGTTCTTCACTGAAACAGGAACGAAATCCTGGCCTGCTCGAGCTCGAGCAGCTGTTCTTTTACCGACAGCCCGCCCCCGAAACCGACCAGGCATTGGTCGTGGCCGATGACTCGATGGCACGGTACGATGATCGGCACGGGATTACTGTTGAGCGCGTGGCCTACCGCCCGGGCCGCACCCGGTTTTCCCACGCGCCGAGCCAGCTCGCCGTAACTGGTGGTCACTCCAAACGGCACTTTCGTAAGCTCGGTCCAGACCCGCAGCTGGAATTCAGTTCCCCGCAGGTCGACCGGGACCTCAAACGACTGTCTGTCCCGGCGGAAATACTCTTCGATTTCCAGGACCGCCTGGTCAACCAGCGGATGCGGCTGCTCCACGGGCAGAGTGAGAAAGTAACGGTTGAACCAGAGGTACCAATGTTCAGGCGGCTTGCCGGGAAAGCAAACCCGACAAACGCCTGCCGGCGTCGCGGCCACCAGGATCCGCCCGACTGGCGTGTCGACGTATTGGCTGTATAGCTCTGTCACGAAGTCATGATACCGCAACTGCGCGATCACCCGCGAAACCTGCTTTGTGGTAAAAGGTAACGGCATGAGACGTCTGACACTCCTTCTACCGCTGGCTGTTCTGGCCCTCGTCCCGGCTAACTCGACGACACAGCAGTTCGCCGACTACTTCACCGATCAAACGATGCGCCTGGACTATTTCCATTCCGGGACAGCAACCGAGGAACATTTTTCGCCTGATCGCGTTGTTCGGGACGGGGCCTGGCCAGGGAGCCGGACAAAGCTTCTCGACCAGACGAACCTCGGGAAGTATTTCTTCGAGGTGATCGACCGGAGTAGCAACCTTCCCATTTACTCTCGCGGTTTTGCCTCGATTTACGGCGAATGGGAGACCACGCCTGAGGCGCGGCAGATCTGGCGGACATTCCATGAATCACTTCGGTTTCCGTGGCCGAAAGCACCCGTACAGGTCACGATCAAGGAGCGAAACCGCGAGAACGCTTTCGTCGAGATCTGGACGACCACCGTAGATCCCGACTCCCGCTTTGTGGTGCGGGCAGACGTCGAGCCCAAAGGGACAGTGTGGACTGTCTTCGAAAACGGGCCGGCCAGCGACAAGGTCGACTTTCTGATCCTGGGCGACGGCTACACCGGCAACCAGATGGACAAGTTCCGATCTGACGTCAAGAGACTCGTCGCCAACCTGTTCAACCATGAACCGTTCAAGAGCCGAAAAGCGGATTTCAACGTTCGGGCGATGGACGTGGTGTCAGCCGAAAGCGGGGTCAGCCGGCCTCACGCCGGCATCTTCCGCCGCTCTCCGCTGTCGACTCACTACAGCAGTTTCGACTCCGAACGCTACGTGCTCACGTACGATAACCGTACCGTGCGGGACGTCGCTTCCGCCGCGCCCTACGAGATCATCACCATCGTCGTCAACGAGAGGACCTACGGCGGGGGCGGAATCTTCAACCTATATGCCACCTGCGCCGCCGACACGGCATTTGCCGACTATATTTTCGTCCACGAGCTCGGCCACCATTTCGCGGGCCTGGCCGATGAGTACTACACATCGGATGTCGCGTACGAGACGGGCGGCGCCGAACACCCCGAGCCCTGGGAACCGAATGTCACGGCGCTCCATAATCCGGCCGAGCTGAAATGGAAAGACCTTGTCTTACCGGGCACGCCCCTCCCGACTCCCTGGGCCAAAGCCGAGTTCGAGAAGGCCTCCGGGGCCTATCAGAAGGAACGGCATCGACTCCGGGCCACTGGCGCAAGCGAGGAGGAGATGGAGAAGCTCTTCCGTGAAGAACAGAAGCGCGAGACCGAGCTTCTGCACAGCGGCGAATTCGCGAACCGGGTCGGGGCCTTCGAAGGCGCGTCTTACGAAGCCAAAGGGCTGTACCGGCCGCAGACCGACTGCATCATGTTCTCAAGGAACGAGGTCGGTTTCTGCCCGGTCTGCAGGAGGGCCATCGAGCGCGTTATCGACCTTTACGCCCGGCCGTAACGGCCGCAACTACGAACGGATCGGGGGGACGATCCTCCAGCCTTTTTCAACACCCCCTCCGGCGTGCTGTGCGCGCCGCCAGGCGCGCCTCAGCTAAGTCTCCGCAGGATTTCGAGCAGAAACTTCCAGAACTTCTCCACGGAAGCGATGTAGATCTTCTCATCGGGCGAGTGAACGCCTTCAAGGGTCGGTCCGAACGAGATCATGTCCATGCCGGGGTACCTTTCGCCGATGATTCCACACTCAAGTCCGGCGTGAACGGCCTTCACCTCGCACTCCTTGCCGAACAGCTCCCGGTAGATTTGGGTGGCCAGCTTGAGCGCGGGGGAATTGAGGTTCGGCTTCCAGCCTGGGTAGCCGCTCCCCTGCTCCACCCCTGCACCGCTGAGCAGGAAGACCGATGCCACCATCTCGCTGATCTCCTGCTTCTCAGAAGCGACCGAGCTTCGCTGGCTGGTCGCCAGGGCGATTTTTCCGTCGGGGGTCGTGCTGATCACAGCCACGTTGGTGGAGGTCTCGACCAGCCCCGGGACATCGGCGCTCATCTTGATCACTCCGTGCGGCAGCGCGGCAATGCCCCGCAGTATTTTCTCCTGCTGCTCTTTCGGCACGACCCGGCGGCCGCCTTCTGCCGACTGGCCGGCGCTGATCCGCAGATCGGGATCCACAACCAGGTACTCGGCCCGAATCGTGTCGTTCATTTCGTTGACGATCCGGCGCGCCTCAGCTTCCTTCCCGGCCGGCACCCACACGGTTGCCGACGCCTCCCGGGGAATCGCGTTGCGCTTGTTTCCGCCGGCGATGGTGGAGACCCGTGTACCCAAGTCGTGGAGCCGCAGCAGGACGCGGTTCAGGATCTTGATGGCATTGCCACGTCCGGCGTTGATCTCGAGCCCCGAATGCCCGCCTTTCAGCCCTTTGACCGTGAGGGTCAAGGGAACAAAGCTCCTCGGGACATCCTCAAACACCACGCTCCACGTGCCGATGGTATCCCCGCCCCCGGCGCATCCGACATAAATCGCCCAGTCTTCTTCCGAATCCAAGTTGAGGAGTGTCTTCCCGGTCAGGAATCCGGGCTGAAGATTGGCCGCGCCGGTGAGGCCCGTCTCTTCATCAATCGTGAACAGGAGCTCGAGCGGGCCATGCTCCAGGCTGCGGTCTTCCATGATGGCCAGGTTGGTCGCCACCGCAATTCCATTGTCTGCGCCCAGGGTGGTCCCGTTCGCCATGAGCACCTCGCCCTTGCGCACCAACTCGATCGGGTCTTTGGTGAAATCATGGACAGTTCCCGCGTTCTTCTCACACACCATGTCCAAATGCCCCTGAAGAACGACCGTCTTGGCGCCCTCCCGGCCGGCCGAAGCCGGTTTTCGGACCAGTACGTTCCCGGCGGCGTCCTGTCTGGCCTCCAAGCCGAGCTTCCGAGCAGTCTGCATCACATGGGCTGCCACCTGCCCCTCGCTTTTGGAGCAGCGGGGAATGCGGGCGATCTCGCCGAAGTATTTCCAAACCAGCGCTGGCTGCAAACCTTTCAATGCGTCCGACATGGGTTATCTCCTCATAATTAAATGTTTACCAGATTGTATTCTGGTTTGGCCGGAAGTTGAAGCTGCCTCGCGCTTCTATTGCGGTGTCAGAGACGCTCGCCGGCGAAGACGGCCTTGAAGTGGCAGGAGGGGCTTTAATGGCGGCAGGAACTACAGCGGCAGCCTCAGCAGCGCCTCACAGCCGGGGCCCGGTTTACGGTTTTCCAGAGTCAAGCTGCCGCCGTGACTCTCGGCAATCTGCCGGCTGAGGACAAGCCCGATGCCGGATCCGCCGGGCTTGGTCGTAAAGAAGGGCACAAACAGATCGGTCTTTCCGGCCAGGCCCGGCCCTTCATCTCGCACCCACACTTCCAAGGCGTTGTCGGCTATCCGCCAGCCCACGTCTACCCCACCGTTGGTTTGGAGGGCCGCATCGACTCCATTTCTGACGATGTTGATCAGAAGCTGATCCAGCTGATCACCGTCTCCCAGAACCGTCATCTTAGGCCCCGGGTGCAGCCTGACAGCAAGTCGTGTTTCAAGGCCTGCGATCCGTTTTACCCAAGGCTCGACTTCCATGCGCCGTTTCTTAGGCGGAGGCAATTTCGCGAGGCGGGCATAAGCCTCCATGAAACGCAGGAGCGCTTCTACGCGATTGGCAATCACATTCAGACCGTGGTTCGCGTCGGCGCGCCAGTCGTCGGGAAGCGGATCGCCGGATACCAGGCTGGTCAGGCTGCAGGCAATCGACTTGATCGGCGTCAGCGAGTTGTTCAGTTCGTGCCCGATGACCCTTACCAGGCGCTTCCACACCTGCAGCTCTTCGCGGCGCAGCGCCTGGGTGAGGTCAGCCAGGACGAGCAGGCGCCGAGGCAGGCCCTGCTCCCAGAAGGTAGACACCCGAATACCCCAGCGGCCGGAACCTCCCGGAAAGGTCAAGTCAGCAGTCTTGGAGCTTTCGCCCTCCAGGCACTCGGCCAGGCCCAGCTCGGCCGCGGTTCGTCCGATAATCAGCTCACCGGACGGCGCCAGGAGACGCTCGCCGGCTCGATTGGCGAGCTTCAATCGCTGCTCCCCGTCAAAAGCGAGGACCGCCACGTCAATCTCGGTCATCACTGCTCGCAGGAGCGCGCCCGCCTCCAAGGCGCTCAGCCGCTGACCGCGCAGGGTCATGCCGAGAAGATTGACCTCGTGAAAGACCTCCCCGAGAGCATCGTCAACGCGACCCCGCCGGCCGCGAATGGAATAGTCTCCTTCGCGCAAGGCGGCCAGCAGGTTCGACAGTGTCTGCAACGGATAGACGACGCGGTTGAAAACGGCAGCGGCAAGGCCCAGCCAGCAGCCGGCCAGAACGAGCGTCAGGGTCCACTGCACGCGGGCGCTGTAATCACCGAACCAGAGGATGATAAGAGCTACGGTCAGGGCAGGAAAGCCGCCTGCGAGAGTCAGCACAAAGAGGCGCTGCTCATAGCCCAGCCTGAAAAGATTCCTGATCCGATTTCCCGTCATAGACCGTGGCGCTGGAGCCGACGGTAGAGGGCGCTGCGGCTGAGACCGAGTGCCTGAGCGGCCTGGCTGACATTCCCCCCGAAGCGGGCCAGCGCCTTACGAATGAGCAACCCTTCGACCTCCTCCAGGCTCATCTCTTCAAACCTGGCATGGGTCTCTTTCGCGGGACGAAGCGCCAGGTCTGACGCCTCGATGCTGTCTCCCCGCGCCATCAGAACGGCCCTCTCAACCGCGTGATCCAGTTCCCGCACATTCCCCGGCCAGGTGTGGCTCAGGAGCGCCTGCATGGCAGCCGGCTCGAAGCCTTTGAGCTGCTTCCGATATCTGATTGAATGCTGGCACAGGAAACGGGCCGCCAGCGGCGGGATGTCCTCCCGCCGCTCGCGCAACGGGGGAACCGGGATCTCGACCGTGTTCAGCCGGAACAGGAGATCCTCCCGGAACCGGCCCGCGTCCACTTCCTCACGCAAATCGGCGTTGGTCGCCGAGATCACCCGGACATCGACTTTCAGAGTCCGAGAGGACCCGACCCGCTCGAATTCGCCCGTCTCCAGAACGCGCAGCAGCTTCGACTGCTGAGTGAGAGGCACGTTGGCGATCTCGTCAAGGAACAGGGTGCCGCCGTCGGCCAGCTCAAACCGCCCAACTCTGTCCGTCTTGGCGTCCGTGAAAGCCCCCTTCACGTGTCCAAAGAGCTCGCTCTCGAAAACCCCTTCCGACAGGCCGCCGGTATTCACTACAGTCAGGGGCTTGCCCGAGCGGCCGCACACGGCATGAATCGCCTGGGCGACCACTCCTTTTCCAACCCCGCTTTCGCCCGTCACCAGGACGTTCGCGTCGGAAGGACCCACCCGCTCGATCATGTCAAGGACGTGGCGCATCGCGGGCGCCTCGGCAACAATCTGCGGTTTGCCCTCACCGCCCCTCAACAACAGATTCTCCGCTTCAAGCTGCTGACCCCGCAGCAAGGCCCGCCGCAGCTCAATCTGCGTCTTCACTATGGCCAGCAGCCGGGCGTTTTCCCAGGGCTTTTGAATAAAGTCCCGCGCCCCCCGCCGCATGGCTTCCACCGCCAGCTCAATGCTGCCCCAGGCGGTCATGACCACAATGGGCAGACAGTTGTCCATCGCTTGAATACGCGTGACCAGCTCGAGGCCTTCCGCGCCGGAGGTCGTGTCGCGCGAGTAATTCAGGTCCATGATGACCAGGTCAAACTCGCGATTCTCCAGAAGCGCAATGATCCCGGCCGGCGAGGAGGCTGACTCGCTTTCGTACTTCTCGGCTTTCAGCAGGAGGCGCAACGCCTCGAGAACATCCGGTTGATCGTCTGCTATCAGAATCCTTGGACGCGTATTCATAAGGCACCACTATGATAAACCAGGCGCCGAAGGCGTGACAGGGTGACAAGGTGATGGGGTGACACGGTGATCGGGGTGATGGGGTGATGGAAGGAGGAGTAGTTTGACGACCGACGCTGGTGTGAGCCTTCCAACGTCCGGTCACCTCATCACCCTTGTCACCGTGTCACCGTGTCACGCCTTCAGCGGTCGCCGGCGGCATAGTCTTTTGGTCCCCTGTCATCCAGCCGTCCTGGAGGGAAACGACCCGATGGCCGTAGGAAGCGTTTTTCTCCGAATGGGTGACCTGGATGATGGTGGTCCCTTCGCGATTCAGCCTGGTGAAAAGCTCCATGATCTCCTGCGCTTGAGAAGAGTGCAGGTTTCCGGTCGGTTCATCGGCGAGGATCAGTTTGGGATTGGCGATGACGGCCCGGGCGACCGCCACGATTTGCTGCTGGCCGCCGGAGAGCTGACCAGGATACAAATCCTTCTTTCCCACGATCTGAAACCTGTCCAGAGTGTCGCACACGCGCGCCGCCCGATCGGAGGCTCTCATGTTGCGGTACGAGAGCGGGAGGTCCAGGTTTTCGTAGACAGTCAGATCGTCCAGGAGGTGATAGCTCTGAAAGACGAAGCCGATGTGCTTCCGGTTCAATTCCATCCTTTGCCTGGCGGTGAGCTTATGTACGGGATGGTCGAGCAAGTGATACTCGCCGGACCAGTCGTGATCCAGCATGCCCAGGATACTGAGGAGCGTTGATTTTCCTGCTCCGGAGGGACCCATGATGGTGATGAACTGGCCTTCGGGGACTTCCAGGTTGATACGCCGCAGCACGTAAAAACGGCCGTTGCCCACCGGGTAGTATTTCTCTATGTCAACCAGCTTGATCATGCCGACCTCAGGTTAGGCGATATGAGTGGTTTCGTGCCCAGGACGGTGCTGGCCGTTCAGGACCTCGTCAACAATCAGTCCGTCAAACAGATGGACCGTCCGGTCGGCGTAAGCGGTGTAGCGAGGATCATGGGTCACCATGCAGATCGTTGCTCCCTGCTTGTGCAGCTCGACCAGCAGGTCCATGACCGCTTCGCCGTTTTTCGAGTCGAGGTTTCCGGTCGGCTCATCAGCCAGGAGGATCGAGGGATCACCGGCCAAGGCCCTGGCCACGGCGACACGCTGCTGCTGGCCGCCCGAAAGCTGGGCAGGATAGTGCTTCATCCGGTGAGACATCCCGACTTTCTCGAGCGCATCCTGGACCCGCTTCTTTCGCTCCGAAGACGGCATCCCCCGGTAAGTCAGCGGCAGCTCCACGTTCTCATACACATTGAGATCGCCGATCAGATTGAAGGCCTGGAAGATGAAGCCGATCTCCCGGTTACGAATCCGAGCCCGCTCCGACGCCGTCAGATTCTCGACCGCCCGATCGTTCAGCGTGTAGCGACCCTCGCTCGGTGAATCGAGCAGGCCCAGAATCGAGAGCAGGGTGGACTTGCCACAGCCGGAAGGGCCCGCAATCGATAGGAATTCGCCTCGTCTCACCTCGAGGTTGATGCCCGACAGGGCATGCGTCTCGACTTCGTCCGTCAGGAAGACCTTGGTAACGCCTTCAAGGCTAATAAGAGGTTTCTGTTCCGGGTCGATCATTTGTTCCTCTCCATTTCCGTTATCGTGAATTACCGTAACTCAATTCGATCGTATGAGTCGTAAGACGAGGTATCGGACAGGATCACCCGATCACCCGGTTTGAGACCCTCGACGACCTCGATGGTGTTGACCGAGCTCCGTCCGAGCTTCACCGTCACTCTGACTGCCGTCTTTCCATCTTTTTCTATACGGAACATCCCCACAGTCGAGTTCGGCTGCCCGAAGGCGGGCCTGCCCACATAGACGACGTCTGCCAGTCGCTCGATCTCGATGATGCCTTCTACACTCAGGTCAGGCCGCGCGCCTGGGGGCAGGGGGCCCTCGAGGTCCACATCGACAGTGACGGTCCCTTCCCTGACGGCCGGATCAATCCGGGCCACGGTGCCGGGGATGATTCCGTTGCGGGTGTCGACTTGGACGGGCTGCCCGATGGCGACGTCTTTCACCTGGGTCTCCGGCACCTTCAGCTCGGCTTGCAGACGTTCCGGCTGCGCGACCTTAGCGATTATGCTGCCGGCCGCCAGCTGCTGGCCGACTTGCACCGGCAGTTCCTGGAGCACGCCTCTCGCTCCCGCCCGAACCTTCAGGGCCTCGACCTCATTCCTGCGGAGTTTAGCGAGCGCCGCCAACTTGTCGATCTGGGCGCGCTGGACAGCAAGTTGAGCTTCATTGGACTTGGCCTGGATCTCGAGACGCTTCTTTTCGATCGTATGGCGCTGGCCCAGCTGTTCAGTGGTTGACTTCGAGAGCCGCAGGTCAAGATCGGCCGCCAGCCCTTCTTTTGCCAGCAATTCGTCCCGATCTGCCTTGAGCTTCGATTGCTGATAATCCGAGTGGATCCGGGCCACTTCAGCCTGCTGCGTCAGCCTCTGGCTCTCCAACCGCACCTCCAGATCCGCGTATTCGGCTTCCGCCGCTTTGACCTGGTACTCGGCGTCCAGAGCCTGAAGCTCCAGCTCCGGGTTGCTGAGGATCAGCAGGACCGTGTCCGGCGCCACCTTGGCGCCGGGTTTCATCAGGATACGCTCCACTCGACCAGACGTGACCGCGGGGATCCAGAGGACATCCTTCGGCATCAGCGTGCCCAAGCCACGCACCTGCCGCACCATCGGGCCGCGCTTGACCGTGTCCGGCCAGACGGTCGAGGCGTCGATCGGAGGGGCTGCAGGTTTCAGCCGCGATAGACCCAGCGTGGTGACCAGGCCGGCAACACACAGCAGAACCACATAGATAATCCGCCTGATCAACTTGTTCCGTTTGACTGAGGCGCTGCGTGGTATATCCATAATCGCCATCGTCGGTAGCAACCTCTGTGCCACCTTTAGGCTGTCGCCGGATTCTCTTACAGATCCTGGGTTTTAGCCACCAAAATCGGGGATCGCAGGAAGCGAGAGGTGTCCGGTTTTGGGACGAACAGTTCGGAAACGCTCAGAAGGACAGGGACCCGCCGGACCGGGATTGCTCACGAGAAGGCATGCCGGCCGGCACGCCTCCCTGGTTCTTTACTGTTTACGAGGTCTTCCGCGCGGCTTCGATGACCCCGGGAACCTGGCTGATTTCGCTCAGCATCCGGGCGAGCTGGCCGAGATTGGTCACCTCGACGATATAGCTTATGTTGACAATCCCGCTTTTCGCATCCACGTTGCTTTTTACCGAAATCACCGGGACCTTCTCCTCGCCAAAAACAGCAGTCACGTCTTTGACGATGCCGGTGCGGTTCCCGGCAGCCACCTGAATGTGCGCCTTGAACAGGTCTTTTTCCCGGCTGGCCCAATCCACCTTGATCACGCGCTCGGGATTGTCCCTCTTGAGGCGGAGAAAATTGGGGCAGTCTTCTCGGTGGATCATGAGGCCCCGACCGCGCGTCACGTAGCCGATGACCGGGTCTTCGGGCAGCGGCTGGCAGCAGCCGGCGGCGGCGGTCAGGAGGTTCCCGACTCCCAGTATGCGAACCCCGCCCATGGCCCCCTCGGCCCGCGGGGCTTGAAGCGCGGCCGGCTTTTCCGGCTGCGTCTCCTGGGGTGCCGGCGCCACCGCGTCCGCGAATGCCGCGCTCAGCTGGGTCATGGTGATGTCCCCACGGCCGATCGCTTCGAGGAAATCCTCGAGCTTATTCTTGCCGAAGCGTTGCGCAAGCTTCTCGAGATTCGCGCCGGTGACGCCCAGGCGTTGCAGTTCCCGCTCCAGCAAGGCACGGCCGGTGCTGACGTTTTTGTCGTAATCCTGAATCCGAAACCACTGTCGGACCTTTGCCCTGGCGCGCTGCGTCTTGAGGTAGCCGAGATGCGGATTGAGCCATTCCCGGCTCGGCGCCGGCTGTTTTCCGGTCATGATCTCGACACGCTCTCCGCTCTTCAGCTCGTAGGCAAGCGGCACGATTTTGCCGTCCACCTTGGCGCCTCGGCAGCGGTGCCCGACCTCGCTGTGGATGTGATAAGCAAAGTCGAGCGGAGTGGCGCCCTTCGGCAGGTCGACCACCTCTCCCTTCGGAGTCAGCACATACACCCTGTCCTGGAACATCTCCGACTTGAAGCGGCTGATGAAATCAACCCCTTCGATTTCCTTGGCTTCCAGGACCTGGCGCAACCAGGCAATCTTCTTCTGAAAATCGGCCTTCTGGCGAGAGCCTTCTTTGTAGCTCCAATGCGCCGCCACACCCAGCTCGGCTTCCTTGTGCATCTCGAAAGTGCGGATCTGAACCTCGAGGTTCTTGCCGTTGGGCCCGATCACCGCCGTGTGAAGGGCCTGGTATCCATTCTCCTTGGGGGTGGCAATGTAGTCGTCGAACTCGCCCCGGATGTGGTCCCACAGCGTGTGGACCACGCCGAGCGTCGCGTAACAGGAGGCAACGTCATGAACCAGCACGCGGACGGCAGTCACGTCGAAGACCTGCTCGAAATCAACGCCTTTACGCGTCATCTTCCGCCAGATGCTGTAAATGTGCTTGGCGCGTCCCGTTACCTCGCCCTCGATGTCTGCCCGCCGCAACTCCGATTTCAAGCGTTCGACCACGGCATTGACATTCGCCTCACGATCGACGCGCCGCTCGTCCAACAAACGCGCGATTTTCTTGTAAGTCTCGGGGTCAAGATAATGGAAGGAGAGGTCCTCGAGCTCCCACCGGACACGACCGATGCCCAGGCGATTGGCCAGAGGCGCAAACACATCCAGGCTCTCACGGGCGAGCGCGATCCGCCGCTCTTCCGGGAACGACTTGAGAATGCGCATGTAGTAAAGCTGTTCCGTCAGTTTGATCAAGACGGCCCGCAGGTCTTCAGACATGGCCAGAAGCATCTTGCGTAGCGTCTCAGTCTGTCCCTTGTCTTTCTTGCCTTTCTCGACCTTCTCCCCATCACTGGGCGGCGCCACGGCTTGGATCAGGTCCAGCTTCTCCAGCCCGCCGACGAGGCCTGCAATGGAAGGCCCGAAAGCGCTCTCCACGTCGTGAAGGGTCTTGCATCGGCCTTCGACCAGGTCCCGCAAGATGGCCGCGGCGATGGTCTCATGGTCAAGCTTCAGACTGCCGAGAATCCCCGCGATTGACATCGCTCTCTGCAACGAGGGAACCCCCGACGAAGCACTTTCAGGCAGGCCGGAGCCGAAAGCCAGGGTGCAGACGTCACCGATAATCGCCGCTTCCTTTTCGGTTCTCCCCTCGAGAAGCGCCGCCACAGAGGAACGAAGATCAGTAACGACCTGCGTCTGACTGGAGACCATAGAGCTGTCTCATTGTACAACGGTGCGAAGAGGTTCCGGGCAAGCGGAAAAGGACGCCGGCCGTCCTGAAGACAGGTCCACTTTCAGAACCTCGTAGTTCCCGAACGTCCTCACCGGAATGAGGGCCGAGACGCCTCGACGCTTCACGTAGAACTCGGGAAGAAAATTCGCCCCGGCATGATGGCCCAGCACTACATGCGTGATACGATTGCGCGCCAGCAGTTCCAAGAGGCGCCGGCTCGAAGACTGCGGCCGACCAACGGCTAAGCTTGTCGGAACCTGCTTCCAGTCGCTCTCGGACCAGCCCGGCGATCCGAACACTCGATAGGCCGGCGCCACCGGCGAGACGCGCCGGAGCAACGTGACTCGCTCCACCCGGCAAGGCGCTCCCAAATCAGCAACCACTTCCTGAATCCCCTGGGCAGGCGAGCGAAGGCTGATGCCGTAAACCGCAATCTCCATGGGAATGCCGTTCTCGATGTAGAACAACCGCGGATGAGTCTCATCCGGTGTCAACGACCAGGAGGCGTTCAGCTGAACCTTCCAATACCGTCCCGTCACATCCGGACGGTCAAGGTTCAGCTCGACATCTTCCATACTCATCCCGGACCTGGCCAGATCGATGGCGGCCGAAGACATCTCGCTGCTGGGAGTAGAGTTAGGGGGCATGAAGACCTCGTGATCCGTCAGCGCCTGGTAGACCGGGGTCAGAGCGAGAATGCGGGTGCCTCTCGGCAAGTCTTGCAGATATTCGTAAAATTGATTCCCGCCCGGACCCAGGGCTTTGGCTTCCTGAAACTCCTCCCGTTCCTGCGCCGTGCCAAAAACTCTGACTTTCGCCGTATCGAGAATCAGAGGCTCCGGCGTCGCCCAGAAAGTCGAAGACCAAGGCAGTTTTGCGACAACCAGAGCGAGCGCCAGCACGACGAGAAGCTGCCTGCCCCAGTCTCTTCGCTTCCCCGGCCGGGGCCACAAGGTACCCGCAATGAGAACGCTGATCACCGGAAAAACCAGAACAAAGAAACGGGTCGTGGCTGTGCCAAGCGCCAGGAACACATACCCGGCGCCCACCCCAACGGCCGCCAGCCTCAACCAGCGGTCTCTCCAGGACAGAACCGCGGCGATCGGAAACAGCGCCAGGTAAGCCAGGCCCGGACTGCCGTGAAAGATGTCGGGACGAAATGTCTGGCGCCAGGGGATCAGGATCCAGTCGAGGAGGCCCCCTGAGTAACCGTGCCAGCTCCTGGTGAGTTGGACCAGGCGTTCGTAATCGGGAGATGAAAAGCCTTCGGTCGGGATTACGTCGCTTAGCGCGGGTGAAAACGGGTTCCCGCTCGTAATCCAGTTCTTGATGATCCAGGGGGCAAAAACCAGGAAAGTCACCGCGCCGTATAAACAAAGGTCAACGACCATCCGGCGCCGATTCGTCTTCCCCGCCACCCCCGCCAAGGCAATCGCCAGCGTCATGACAACGACAGCCGCCCCCATGTACTTTGCCCCGAGGCTGAGACCCGAGTAGACTCCGGCCAACAGTATCCAGTGCCTGGATCCCGACTCGAGCCACCGGAAGACCGCAAACAGGGCCGACAGAGCGAAGAAGGCCAGTCCCAGGTCCACATAGGCGGTCTGGCAGAGATACATCACAACCGGCGAGGCCAGGAACAGCAGAGCCGCCAGCGAGCCCGAACCAGGCGCCGCGTATCGCCGGCAAAAAACAAGACACCCGGCAGCCGTCAAGAGCCCGAACGCCAGGTGGATCAACCTGGCCGCCAGGGACGAATGGATCAGCCAGGCGAACAGGTAAAGCATGTCAATCGCGAGCGGGTGAGAATAGCCGGCCAGATTCACCGTCTCCACGATACGGTGGTGCGCCATGTAGAGACGGGGCGTCCCCAGGTGGTAATTGAGCGCGTCGAAGCCGGTTTCGGGGGCCAAGGCAGCCAGCAGGCAAACGGCGCCAATCCCCACCAGAAGCCCGAGGACCGGGTAGGAAAGCCAGGACGAAGCACGGCCGCCGGCCTTGCCTCGCAGCGTTCTGAATTCCCTGATCAATCCCGGGATCGAAACAGCCAAAGCGACTACCAGAATGCCGCCGAAAACCGGACGATAAAGCAGCCCGACCGCTCCGAGCACGAACGTGGCAAGCGATATCAACCCGAGCCCCAGGCCGATCGAGAATAAGAGGGTGTCAAACTGATCGCTCGCGTCCTTCGAGGCGAGCAGCGAAAAGAGGGCCCGGCCGAGGCGCAGCGCGACAACCAGGATGAGAATCGTGATGATGAGGGCCATCATGCCTGTGGCTTCGAACAGCTCCAATCCGATTTCCTCGCATTTTCCGGCCAACAGCGGCAGCCAACGAACGGCACCCCCGCGCGTTATCTGGGCACCAGATGGATTGCCGTGGCTTTGATGCCCACGATGACCGGACTTCCCCGATTCAGGCCCAGGTCTTCGAGCGCCTGCCGCGAAACCAGCGCCTGCACCCTAAACCCCACATCCACGGTCACCCTGACCAGCGGACCTGCAGCAGTCACTGAAACGACGGCGCCAGGAAGATGGTTGCGCGCGCTGCTTTGTGTGCCCGATCCTATTTCCAGTGTCACATTCTCCGCCCGGATGCAGACATAGACCTCGTCCTCCGGGAAATCGAGGTCGACGGCCCAGAGCCTGGCACCGGCAACCTCCAGCTCCACAATCCCCCGTTCCCGGCGCACGCATCGTGCCGGGATAATCGTCTCAATACCAACCACCGATGCGACAGTGAGGCTTTCGGGCCGCGTCAGGATATCCAGAGGCGCTCCGGACTGCAGGAGCTTGCCGTCAGCCAGCAGGATCATCTGGTCTCCCAAAGTCAGAGTGTCTTCCCAGTCGTGCGTCACCAGGACGGCCGGTACAGCAAGCTCTTTCAGACTTCGCCTCAGCTCCAGACGGAGCGACGCCCGGGTGGGAGCGTCAAGGGCTGAAAGCGGTTCATCGAGCAACAGAAGCTGGGGCCGCCTGGCCAAGGCGCGAGCGAGCGCCACGCGCTGGCGCTGCCCGCCTGAAATATCCCGCGGAAGATAATCCTGGAAATCCCGCAATCCCAGCACCGAAATCAACCGGTCGACCCATCCTGCTTCACTCTGCCTGGCCGAGCGCGGGATCCCATATTCAATGTTGCGGCGAATGGAAAGATGGGGAAAAAGTCCGTAATCCTGGGGCACATAACCGATACTGCGCCGCTGAGGACCGATCAGCAACCGGTTCCCTGTATCACACCAGACGGTTTCGTTAAACCGGATGACTCCCTTGTCAACCGTCTCCAGTCCGGCCAGGCATCGAAGCAGGCTGGTCTTGCCCGATCCGGAAGGCCCGAACACCACCAGAACATGCCCTGGCCGGGTCTCGATTTCAAAAGCCACATCCAGGCAGAATCCGCCTCCGAACTCTCGCTTGATAGCGACCTGGAGACCTCTTCCCTCGTTCATCCTCGTCTGCCCGATGGCGGCCACAGGCTCGCACTGCGGTTCAACCAGTAAACCAGGGCCAGCACCACAAAAGAGAAAATCAAGAGCACCAGGGAGGTGCGTGACGCCGCGGCATAGTTCAGCTCCTGCACCTGGTCATAAATGTCGATGGAGACCGTGCGAGTTACGCCTTCGATGTTGCCTCCCACCATTAAGACCACCCCGAACTCGCCGACCGTGTGGGCGAAGGTCAGCACCAGCGCCGTAACGACTCCGTTTCGAGCCGAGGGCAGGATAAGCCTGAAGAACGTCGCGATGCGCGAAACACCTAGCGTCCACGACACTTCGACCAGATTCCTGTCCACACCCGCGAACGAGCTGGCCATAGGCTGCACGGCAAACGGCAGGCTGTACAGAACCGAGGCGACAACCAGGCCCTCAAAAGTAAACGGCAAAGGGCTGCCGAACAACCGGTCGTACCAGTGGCCCAGCGGACTGCGCGGTCCCATTGCCGTCAGGACATAGAACCCCAGCACCGTCGGCGGAAGGACCAGCGGGAGGGCCACGACCGACTCCAGCAAGAACTTCCAGCGCCATTTTGAGAAAGCCAGCCAGGAGGCGAGCGGCAGGCCCAGGACCGCCAGCACGCCCGTGGTCAGAAAAGCCAGCTTCAGGCTGATCAAAACCGCGTCCCAGTTCACGGCTGGTTTCCTCCATGATCTTCGGGCAGCAAGTAGCCGTATTTCCTGAGCAACTGCTTCCCTTCGCCGCTCTTCAGGAAGCCAAGAAACTGGGATGCCACGGCGGGGGCCGCCCGCCCGCCCTTCAGAATCACGGCAGCCTGTTCGAGCCTGGAGTGAGCGTTGTCAGGAATGAGCCAGTACCGGCCGTCCTTGGGGGCGGTTGGCGCCAGGATCAGCGACAGCGGGAGAAGCCCGACCTGGGCCGCTCCCGTCGAGACAAAATGGAGCGCCTGTGAGGCACTTTCTCCCAGAACCAATTTCGGCCTGACGGCTTGCTCCAGGCCGAAACGGCGCAGGACTTCGAGCGCAGCCTGCCCGTACGGTGCACAGCTCGGATTTGCGATCGCTACTTTTCGGACCTTCCGGGTCGTCAGCGCCTTTAACTGAAGCCGTACGACGTCAACGTCGGATGGCGACCTGGTCCAAAGCACCAGGTGGCCAACCGCGTAAATGGTTAAGCTCCCCGGCCTTGCGAATCCTTGTTGTTCGAGTCTGCGCGGGTAGTCGGCATCGGCGGAGAGAAAGAGATCAAACGGCGCGCCGTTGAGTATTTGAGAGTAGATACTCCCGGAGGCGCCCGTCGAGACTCTCACACGATGACCCGTCCGCCGCTCGAAGGCGGCCGACACCTCCTTGATCATGTAACTGGTGTTGGCCGAGGCGGCAACCAGCAAATCCGCGCCTTCGACGGTGACGGAGGCCAGACAGGTTAAAAGAAGCGTTTTGAATAGCTTTCCCAACGCGTTCGATATTACAACAGAAGAAGGGAGGGACGACACGGACGACCCTTACGGTAAATTTGTTCTTGCACGCTCAGCCCGTGTTCTGCCCCCTGCGCGCCAAGCGCTT
>JBHGBF010000082.1:0-19438 GCA_041946865.1 Acidobacteriota bacterium
TGCCGATCCTACGGACCAGATCCTACGGACCCCCCGAACCGAAAACTGAGGGGTTACGTTCCGGGAGGATCTTTACTACAGGCTGAACGTGTTCACGATCTTCGTGCCGCCCCTGAGGGAGCGCAAACCCGACATTCTTCTGCTTGCCGATCACTTCCTGGAGAAGTTTTCGAGCGAGCACCACAAGAACATCAAGCGGATTTCAACGCCCGCCATCGACATGTTGATGGCTTACCACTGGCCGGGGAATGTGCGGGAGGTCGAGAACACGATCGAACGGGCGGTGCTGGTCTGTGAGGGCCAGGTGATTCACGGTCATCACCTGCCTCCCACGCTGCAGACCGCCGAAGCGTCAGGGACTACGGTTCGGATGTCGCTGGCCGACTCTGTCGCGGGCTTTGAGAAAGACTTGATCCAGGACGCCTTGAAAAGCGCAAGGGGCAACCGGGCGAAGGCCGCCAGGCTGTTTCTGTTGTCCACGACGGAGCGGATCATCGGTTACAAGATCGCCAAGTACGGGATTGATTGCGGGCGATTCAGATCGTGATCTGCTTCCTGGCAAGGGTCAGTCCAACAGCTCCCACTTGATCGGAACCTTCTTCAGGGTGTAGCCCAGCTCGCGGCTATAGTCACCATAACCGGTCATCCAGTGGAAACCGGGCATGTTGCGGGCGACGAGGCCCGAGTCACACGCAAACCGGACATCGATTTGAGAGCGGCAGACATCCATGTCCGGGTTTTCGACGACTTCCGCGAGCAGCCCGACCCAGCGTTCGGACTTGAAGTCGGGGATGATATTGGTCACCACTTGCCCGATCTTCATCGCCACTTTGGGCGCGGCCCCGTAATCAGACTCGAAATGCGTCATGATGCGCGCAGGATCAAGCGTTTTGCCGTCGTTTTTACGCGGCGCCGTACAGTGGGCCAGCGTGATCAGGCCGTCATGTGGGTAGGCAGGATCGTTCAGAAAGACCGGTTTGCCGGAGATGTTGCCGAGCAGCAGGCCCGACGGGATGACAACAAAATCCGATTCGCAAAAAGCCAGGTAGCCGGCATCGTTCAGGAGGCTGAGCACGAGACAGGCGGTGGTTTGAGCGATGGGCATGATGGTGCCCATACAAGAATTCACGGTGATGGCGCGTGATTCGGCCCGTTTCATCAGCCCCATGAAAACATCTTCAAGCAGAAAGGCGTTTTCAACGAACTCCTTCCGGGTCTCGAGCCGGGTACCCGGTAGACGCAGGTATTCGCTCGCCCGTTGTCTGGCTCGCTGCACCGCAGCCTGATCGCCCCGGGCCTGTTCGATCAGCCTGCCGAGCTCCGGATAGGTGACCTCCTGAATGTCGAGCTTCCACAGCCGGCGGACCAGGTCGGGAACCACGCCTTCCGGTTGCGCCCACGCCCCGGCGCCCCCGATGGCCACAATCCGGCTCCCCTTGGTATTGTGCAGTCCGCATAACGCCCGGAGCCGCCACAACAGCTCCTCCTGGTTGTCGACCACCACATCGTCGAAATCAATCCCGGCCACCGCCAGCCTGTCCTGGTGCTGGCGCAAGTAGCGAGGGCTGATGATCTCGTACCAGAGGTACACGGGGCCGGATTTGTGACGAACGAACAGCACGACGTCCTTCCCCGATTGTCCGATCTTGTCGTACACCGCTTTGGAGCCGCCGGCCCCATAGACGATCATCGCCTGGCAGGCGGCCATGTCGTTCTGGAGCCCTTCCAACTCTTCGCTCTTCTTCAGGTGCGAGACGGGCAGGAATCGGATGGGGAAATCGGCTTTCCTTTCGACTTGGGTCAGCTCGGTCTGAATGCGCGCGACTTCTTCCCGGGCCTGCTCCTCAGTCTGGATACCTCCCCAACTTCGCCAACTCGTCTGGGGCCGGCGTTGGGGAACCTCGTAGACCAGGATCGGTTTCACGACCAGGGGCGCGCGGCCCGGCGCCATTTCATCCAGACCGGCGGCGAGCGCGGGCCAGGAGAGATGGCCAAGAGCGGAACCGCCGATGACCATGCCCACACCTCCCAGAAACCCGCGCCGCGTCACATGCGGACAGCAGCCGATGTGCAGGTTGTCCATGATTTCCTCCTTGTCACCTTGTCACCAGGTCACCTTGTCACCTTGTCACTCTTTTCGCCGGCCCGATCCGGTCGTCGCCGTGCTTGATGATCAAACCCTCGACCTGACCGTTAGCGCCCCGCTGAAATTCGAACTCGATGCCGACGGACTTGGAAAAGAACTCGTTCTCGGAGCGGGCGTAGATCGGCCGCTGAGGATTGCCGGCAAAGGTCGCGAAAAGCTGATCTTGATTGCGAGTAATCGTAATAACCGGGGTCTCTTCTCCCCTGTATTCGCCGACATACTGCTCGAGTCGGGTCCCGCCGAGGTAGATTTCTTTGTACTTATCCCGTTCAGCCGCCGGGCGAGCCGGCAGTTCTCGCACCCAGATATTGCGGAAGCGGACTGGATTCCCGTGATCTTGAAGGGCCAGGGGCAGCTTGTCAGCATGAGGGCGATAAGGCGGCCGGTTCATCCAAGTCGTAGGCCCGAGAATCTGGACGTTATCCTGCGTCAGAACTCCGTTATGGAAAACAGTGATGCGAGCGGGCTCGGTTAACTTGCCCTCCTCGTCAAAGTGGGGCCGGTGGAAGATAATGTCGTAGGTCTGCCACTCCCCCGGGCCGCGACTGGCGTTCACCTGTGGAGGATATTGACCGTAGACCGCCGAGGCCTGTCCGTCCGGATAGGTCTGGTTGTTGTAGGAATCGAGAACCTGGACCTCGTACGTGTTCATGAGGAACACCCCGCTGTTGCCTCGTCCCTGGCTTTTCCCTTCAACTTTGGTCGGAGTGGCCCATTCGACGTGCAGCTGGCAATCTCCGAAAGCCTGGAGAGTGCGCACGTACCCGCTCCCTTTGACTGATTCCATCACTCCGTCCTTGATCACCCATTTGGCAGGGCTGCCGTCCATGGCTCGCCAATTGGAAAGGTCTTTGCCGTCAAAAAGGATGACCGCGTCGGCGGGCGGCCTGCCGGGTTGCTGAGGTGTGCTGGCGGTTCCGGGATCGACGATCGGCGGTTGCGGCCGGCTCCAATCGTGAATCGGCAGCTGGCGTGCGGCTTTCGTCCCTTCATCCGGCGTACCGCCGAGAACACGCCAGCCCGGAAAAATCAGAACAACGGTAATCAACAGGCTCAATGCGCTTTTGCTCATGACCCATCCTTCCTGGTTTAGCAGGTTTGAATTATAGAACTACCGCGGATCGACGCGGAATACCGCGGATTACCGCGGATCGACGCGGATTACCCGCCGGGTGTATAAGCGCAGCCTTTTCCGGCGGAGGTCCAGCCGCTGCCCCCTATACCGATCAGAGCCTGGAGCGCCAATCCGCGTTGATCCGCGGCACCGCGTCGATCCGCGCCAGATCCGCGCTGATCCGCGGCACTACTTGCCAAAACCTGACGATTGCGCTATCCAAGATCAGGAGAGAGAACCCTATGACGGCCACCAGACTCCTGATCGGCGTGTTCCTGCTCGCAATTCTGTCACCTGCATCAGCCCAGATACCCACCACGAGAAGCAAGACGGCTCGAGACACCACTTCGTTCCTGCTCCGCCCGGCCCGCGTTTTCGACGCGACGAGCGAGGAGATGCGGGAAGGCTGGGCCGTGCTGGTCGTGGGGAACAAGGTCCAGGCGATTGGCCAGCCGGCGGCGCTGGCGGCGCCACCCGGCACGCAAACCATCGAGTTGCCGGGCCTGACTCTGCTCCCCGGCCTCATTGACGCCCACTCCCACATTTTTCTGCATCCCTACAATGAGACGTTGTGGGATGACCAGGTCCTGAAAGAGCCGTTCGCCTACCGGGTGATCCGCGCCACCCGGCACTGTCACAACACGCTGATGGCCGGATTTACTACCCTCCGTGATCTTGGAACCGAAGGCGCCGGATTCGCCGACGCCTCGCTGGAAAGGGCGATCAGGGAGGGGCTGATCCCCGGACCCCGCTTGATCGTTGCAAGCAAAGCGATCGTTGCCACCGGCTCCTACGCGCCCGGTCCGCCGGAATATGCACCGGAGATCGTCCTGCCCAAGGGCGCCCAGGAAGCGAGCGGTACTGCGGAAATACTCAGGGCGGTTCGCGAGCAGATTGCGGGCGGCGCCCAGTGGGTGAAGCTTTACGCC
Organism: Acidobacteriota bacterium; assembly: GCA_041946865.1. Classification (GTDB taxonomy): domain Bacteria; phylum Acidobacteriota; class UBA6911; order RPQK01; family RPQK01; genus RPQK01. The sequence continues at coordinate 4,190 of JBHGBF010000082.1, forward strand.
GACTTCAGGAGGGGACCGGGAAGGACACTCGTGCCCACTTTCTCGATCGAGGAGCTGCGAGCAGCGGTCGAGGAGGCGCACAGTGCCGGTTGTCCCGTGGCGGCTCACGCAACCGGCGCCGAAGGAATGCGGCGGGCGATCGAGGCAGGCGTGGACACGATCGAACACGGCAATCAGGGGACCGAGAGGGTATTCCACATGATGGCCCAGAAAGGCATCGCCTACTTTCCGACTCTGACCGCGGTCGAAGCTTACAGCGAGTACTTTGAGGACTACAAACGCGGGTCTCAGCCGTACACCGAAGACATGGAACAGGCCTTGCAGGCCTTCAAGGCCGCGTTGCGGAGCCGAGTAATCATCGGCCTTGGCAGTGACGTGGGGGTCTTCACGCACGGCGACAATTACCGTGAGCTGGAGTGGATGGTCAAGGGCGGCATGACCCCAGTTCAGGCCCTGCTGGCCGCGACCTCGGTCAATGCCCGCGTGCTGAAGATGGCGGATCGAATCGGGCAAATCCGCCCAGGCCTCTTCGCCGACTTGATCGGGGTCCCGGGCAATCCGCTAGACGACATCTCACTGGCAGCCCAGGTAAAGTTCATCATGAAGGACGGGAAAATCTACAAGCAGCCGTAGGGGGCGGTAGTGGGAAAGTGAACGAAATGGACAAAATGGACGAAATGGACCTGAATCCCTTGTCCACTTCGTCCGTTTAGTCCACTTCGTCCGGCGCTAATGTCCATTTTGCCGCATCAGCCTGGCCAGCAGGAATGCCATTTCCATCGCCTGCTCGTAGTTCAACCGAGGATCCACGCGGGTTCGATAGTCGCGCTTCAGGTCAGCCTCGGTGACGCCGCTGGCGCCGCCCAGGCATTCCGTGACATTGTCGCCGGTCAGCTCGAAGTGGACGCCGCCGAGGTGCGTTCCGCAGGCCTTCAGGATTCGGAACGACTGCTCCAGCTCTGACAGGACCCGTTCGAACCGCCGCGTCTTGATGCCGCTGCGTGTTGTTTCCGTATTGCCGTGCATCGGATCGCAACACCACAGCACCCTTTTCCCGGCCTTGGTAAGGGCCTCAGCCATGGGTGCCAGACACTGCTCGACGCGATCGGCTCCCAGACGATGGATCAACGTCAGCCGCCCGGGCTCGTTGTCGGGGTTAAGCGCCTCGCACAAACGCAGAGCCTCAGCGGGCGAAACCGACGGTCCGATTTTCACGCCGATGGGGTTTGAAATTCCGCGGAAATACTCGATATGTCCGCCGTCCAGGGCCCGAGTGCGTTCTCCGATCCAAGGGAAATGGGTCGAGAGGTTGTACCACCCGGGACGACGCGGAACTTGCCGGGTCTGGGCCTGCTCGTAGTAGAGGTGGAGCCCCTCATGACTGGTGAAAAAATCCACCCGGTTAATCTCCGAGGGAGTGTGGCCCGTCAGGTTCTCCAGGAAACGCAGAGACTCGCCGAGCGATTCAGCCATCCGCATGTATTCGGCTGAAAGCGGCGACTTCGACACAAAGCCGAGGTCCCAGTATTCCGGATGGTGAAAGTCCGCAAAGCCGCCGTCAATGAGCGCCCGGATAAAGTTAATCGTCAGCGCCGCACGTTCGTAGGCCCGAAGGAGCAATTCCGGGTTAGGGGTGCGATCGGCCAGGTTGAACCCCGGACGGTTGATCATGTCTCCCCGGTAGCACGGCAGGGTCACCCCCTGGTGGGTCTCGGTGGCGGCGGAGCGGGGTTTGGCGTATTGTCCTGCAAACCTTCCCACCCGGACAATTCGCTTCCCGCCTCCTTGGACCAGAACCAGGCTCATCTGGAGCAGGATCTTCAGCTTCTTCGCTATGGCGTCCGATTCGCAGTCTTCAAACGCCTCCGAACAATCGCCGCCCTGGAGCACAAACCGATGGCCGCGCTCAGCATCGGCCAGCTGTTTTTTCAGATTCTCGATCTCCCAGCTGGTCACGAGGGGAGGGAGTTTGGCCAGGTCACACAGAATGCGGTTCAGCGCTTCGCGATCGGTGTATTCCGGCTGCTGGGCCACCGGCTTTGACTGCCATGATGTCGGGGACCAGGGCCCCGTCGGCAAAACTGCTTCCCTTTGCACTCCAAGAAGGATAGGGCAGAAGGCCGGTTCACCTCAAGCGGGCCGGGAACTCCAGGAACCGGGCACCGCATTTCCGGCCGAGTTAGTACGGGCCTGGCTACCGGTCGAGCCACTCCAGCCTGTCAGAGCTTCTTATGAGGCACGCGGACAGCGACCATCGTGCCTCCCTCGGCGATTCTTGTCACCGAGAAGAAGCCGCCCAGGCGGACGGCCCGTTCCTGCATTCCGATGATGCCGAGAGTGTCCCGGCACATTCCATCGGGCTCGATCCCGACGCCGTTGTCGCGGATCTCAAGCAGAATGGTCTCCTCTTCGGTCCTGATCTTGACATCGACCTGGGTCGCATTGGCGTGGCGGGTTACGTTGGTGAGAGCTTCCTGCAGGATCCGGAACAGCGCCGTAGCCGTGGCGTCGCCGCAATCCAGAGTGTCCGGCAAAGACAAGGTACAGCGAATGCCGGTTCGGTGGCGAAAATCCGTACAAAACCATTCGACGGCGGCTTTCAGGCCGAAATCTTCGAGAAGCGAGGGCCGCAGATTACGGGATATACGACGAATGTCCTCTGATAGCGTGTTCAGCAGCTTCTTCAAGGCCTGGATCCGGGGTTTCATCTCCACCGGCTTTGAAGCTTTCTCGAGGGAGCTCAATTCGACCTTTGCGGCCGTCAGCGAAGTCCCGAGCTGGTCGTGTATCTCGCGGGCGATGCGCCGATTTTCCTCCTCCCGGATCGTCTCCAGGTGAGCCGCTATGCGGCGCAGGTCCTTCCGTGACTCGAGCAACTCCTGCTCTGTCCGCCGTTTCTCCTCGATCTCGATCCTGAGCTCTGAATTGGCGCGCGCCAGCTCACACGTGCGGTCCTGGACACGCTTTTCCAGTTCGTCATGCAGCTTCTGAAGCTCTTCCTCTGCCCGCTTCCTCTCGGAAATGTCAAAGCACAGGCCGCGATAGCCGATCCGGTGCTCGTTTTCAATGAGAGGATTCATGCGCATGATGGCCGGGAAAGTGTATCCGTCGCGAGCGGCCATCGACAGCTCGAAGCTGTCTCCTTTCTCATCGACGCTAGCCGAAAGGTACTCGCGCGCCCGTTCCCGATCAGTGGGAGCGACGATATCGAAGAAAGAGAGCTTGTCCTTTATGTCCTCAGGCTGGTACTGCAGCCGCAGCAGTCCCGGCTGGTTCATGAAGGTGATCCGTCCATTCTGGTCCAGCTCGAGCACAATCTCGGGCAGGCTGCTGGTCAGGACGCGATACTTTCTTTCGCTTGCTCTCAAGCTCGCTTCCGCCCTCTTGCGCTTCCGGATATTGAGAGTGAGGAAGACGATGAGCACGCTCTGGCAGCTGAGAAAAATCAGCCCCAGCCAGATCCAATACCGGAACTGGCTGTAAAAGGAACGAGGCTGGCGCATAACAATGCTGCCGGAAGGAAGCTGTGATGATGCGATGGAGAAGCGCTCCAGCACCGGATAATCGAACATCGGCAATTCGGGCGTCTGGATCAGAACCGGGACCGAGCTGGCCTTTTCTCCATTCAGAATCCTCATCGCCAGGCCCGCGGCAGTCTTGCCATGGGTGACTCCGGAAACGACGTACCCGCCGACCGGCCCCCTCCCCAAAAAGGACCGGTTGGTGGTGTAGACAGGGAGCGGGAAACGGTCGAGTCTCAACGTCCGCGCAACCGAGGCCGGATCGATTCCCTCGCCGGAAAAGTCCACGGTGCACGGGCCAAGGTAGACTACCGAGTCGGCGGAGAGCAGCGACAACCGGTCCGCAATCACCGTGAGGGGCAGATTATCGAGAAAAATCACCTGCACCTGGCGGTTGAGCCTCGGCCGGGCGCTTTCGACCTGCGCCTTGACGGTCCGGCCGGTCTCGGAACTGTCGGTGATCACGGCCAGCTGGCGGGCGCGCGGATGGAGCCGAAGAGCAAGCTGCAGGGTGCTTTTCACGTCGGCCTGCTCCACGACGCCTGTGACGTCTTCCTGGCCTTCCACTAATTCCGGCGAGTAATCGTTCAGGCCGCAAAAGACAACCGGAGCGCCGTGGAAAAGCTCCTGGCGGTGCTCGAGCAGGAAATGAAAGGCCGCGTCGTCCGCGGTCACCACGACATCGAACTTCAGCCGGGCATACTTGGCCCGGAACAACTGGTGCAGCATTTCCTCGTACTCGGCGCCCGCATTGTGCTTGGTGTCCATGTACTCGACCTGGAAATAGACGTTCGCCTGGTCTTTCCTGAAGACCTCCGATACGCCTGCATTGATATCATCCACCCAGGTCATGCCGGCGTGGTAGGAGTGGAGAAGCAGGACTCGACGGCTGGGCTGGCCTTGGACGGTCCTGACCGACGAGTCGAGCGCCAGGAATAAGAGCACGCAGCAGACAAGCCTTGCGAATCTATCCTTGACCAATTCTCTCCCTCCTCCTGCTGTGCGGTCGGGAGACCGGATCTCGAAAAAACGCGGTGGTAGTGTAGCCCCAAGGCCGGAAATAAACAACAATCGCGCTCGAACACATCGAACACAATCGCGCTCGAATCGTGCTCGACCGGTTCAGGAGAGCCGGACTCCCGGACTTCCGCTATAATTCTTCCCCGTGTCCTTGCCCAACCCCCCTGCGCCTCTGGAGAAGACAGCGGAGCTGACCGGATCGCCCGCGGGCAGCCTGAAGCCTGGTCTTGTCGCGAGGATCACACGCTGCCTGCAGGAGCGCGAGACGCTGCTTTGGTGGTGCCATAGTGTCTGGTCGTTCCTTTTCGGCGTAGGGGTCATGGTTTTGGGCGCCAGGAAGCCGACTTACGCCCGGATCATCATCTTTCACATAGGTTTCATCTGGGCCACGAGCCTTTTCTTGCCGGTTCTGCAGCAGTGGCCGAGGCTCTCTCCGGTTTGGGCTGAACGCCTGCGTCTGGTGGTTAACTACTTCAACAAGAACTTCTACCAGCAACTGCTTTTCTTCGTGATCCCGGTCTATTACGCGAGCACGACGTTTCCGTCCCGCAACATGGTCTTCCTGGCCATCCTGGTTTTCTCCGCGATTCTCTCGACGCTGGATGTCGTTTATGATCGCTACCTCTCGGTCGCCTGGCCTCTGACGGCGGGATTTCTGGCGTTCAACGCCTTTGCTTCCGTCAACGTCATGCTGCTGGTGATGTTCACCATCAGAACCGAAATCGCACTCTATTTGAGTGCAGGATTCGCGGTAGCCATATTTGTTTCCATGCTCTATCGGTTTGCCGGGCTTCGAGGCCGGTGGCTCCGGATAATAACGGTTGCTACGGCTTGTTTCCTGGTATTCTTCGTCCACCTCAGCGCCCCTTTCATTCCTCCCGTGATGGTTTCAATGGGGAGCGCCGCGTTTGGGGTCGCGGTCAGAAGCCTGCAGGTGCTCGATCCGATGCTGGAGCTGCCTCCCCACTACTACGGACGTCTGGTGGCGCTGACGCCGATCAAGGCCCCGTTCGGCTTGAGAGCCAAAGTAAGGCACGCCTGGTACCTTGACGGCAAGCTGGTTCGGATCAGTCCCGAGCACGAGTTCCGGGGAGGCCGAAAAGACGGATACCGCTACTGGTCCCCTTTGACCATCCGGGAAGGCTGGGAGCCCAAGAGGATCAGGGTCGATCTGGAGACATCGATCGGCCAGCTGATCGGCCAGGCGACTCTGGTGCGCGCGGCCGAGAAATAGGCGACTGCGTGACCTGATCTCGAGCGAACGTTCACTTCCGCGCCATCCGTGTTAGACTCCGGTTGACATATGCCCATCGTCCTTGATGCTTTGTCCAAATCCTTCGGGCGACAGCCCGTCGTCAAACAGTTCTCTTTGGAAGTCAAGGACGGAGAGCTTTTCGTCCTTCTCGGTTCAAGCGGAAGCGGGAAGAGCACTGTCTTGCGCCTTATTGCCGGCCTGCTCCGACCCGACAGCGGCCGGATCTTGTTGGAAGGACGAGACATCACCTACCTTCCTCCCCAGCGACGGGGGGTCGGATTCGTGTTTCAGAACTACTCAATCTTCCGCCATATGACGGCGGCCGCCAACATCGAGTTTGGCCTGAAGATACGGGGGGTCAAGGAGTCCGAGCGAGTCCGACGTCGAAACCGACTGCTGGATCTCGTGGATCTGGCAGGTCTTGGTAATCGTCTGGCGCACCAGCTGTCCGGCGGGCAACTGCAGCGGGTGGCGCTTGCCCGAGCCCTGGCTTTTGAGCCGGCCATTCTCCTGCTCGACGAGCCCTTCGGCGCGCTCGACGTGAAGACGCGCACGCAGTTGCGCCGCAGTCTTCGCGAGATTGTCAAGCGTCTGAAAGTGATGACGATCCTCGTCACGCATGATCAGGAAGAAGCCTTTGAGCTGGCCGACCGCATCGGGGTCATAGAACGAGGCCATCTGCTCGAGATAGGGGAACCGGGCGAGCTGTACTCGCGGCCCAAATCGCTGTTCGCGGCTACTTTTGTGGGGAGCGGGACGGTGCTGGTGGGACGCGAGCGGGAGGGCCATGTCCGTCTCGGCGGCCTGAGCCTTCCGATCCCTCCCGAACGCTTCCACGATAAAGGAGCGTCGGTACAGGTACTGTTCAGGCCCGAAGAGGTCTGGATCAGCCCAACGCCTCCGCGTTCCCAGTCCGAAATTCTTGGCCGGGGCTCGGTCATTGATCAGACCTTTACGGGATCGCACAAGCGCGTACGCGTGCGGCTGGCGCGCTTGCCGGCGGTTCGGCAGATTGCTCCCTATCTCCCTTTCGGAGAAGAAGGGACTGTGGTTGAAGCACTGGTTCCGGCGGATTTGGAATTGCCCCCCGAGAACGTTTACGTCGGGCTGAAATCGTGGCACATCCTGGGTCAGCCGAGCCTGAAGATCCTCTTCTGCCATTCGGGAGCGGGGGCTGCAAGTCTCCTCCCGACAGTCCGCCTGTTCCGTGATCGGCTGGGCGCCGCCGTGAGAGTGCTGTGCGTGACAAGCTCGTCCGAACAGGGCGAGCGTGTGAGCACCAGCCTCCACGAAGAGCTTCACGCCAACGGTCTGGGCGAGGCCGATGTCCTCGTCCGCTATGGCAAAGCCGCCGAACAGATCGTGAGCGAGCAGGCGGGCCAGATTTACACAATGATGATCATGGCGCGAAGCGATCAGCCCTCGCCTGAGAGCGGGCGCCTCGGATCACAGGTTTCAGCCGTCCTCCGGCAGGCGAGCGTGCCCGTGCTGGTGGTTAAAGAAGCCTGTAATTCGCTCAGTCGGATCCTGATCGCGACAGCGGCCGGCGAGCCAGGAAAAAACGACGTTCGGGTCGGTGGCTGGATAGCCCGGCGTTTGGGGGCGGCCGTGACGCTGGTCTATGTGGCCAGATCAGGTAACGAGACAGAACCGACCGTCCAGTCGCACCTCGACCGCGCCCTCGCCACCCTGAAGTCCCTGGAAATTCAGGCGGAGTCGGTTATCTTGCGTGCTTCGAAACCCGAGGAGGGTATCCTGAATCAGGCCCGGGAAGGGCGCTTCGATCTTATTGTTCTGGGCAGCCACGGCCCGGAGACCCGGTCGATCTTCGGACTGGATGACGTCACCCTTCGAGTCGTTTCAGCCTCAGCCCAGCCGGTCCTCGTGGTGCCAGGCGAATGACAACCGCCGCGCAGCGGCCAGGCCGCACACGAGGTGCGTGACAGACCGCAAGCGGGCCGTATTTTGCGCAGCGCGTCGGGTGCGGCACAGAGCCGCAAGCGCAGCGCTTTCCAGCGGAGCGCGTCGGGTGCGGAACGCGTCGGGTGCGCGCCGTTACGACGTTCGTTCGTGGATACCCGACCGACCCAACACCGCCCGGCTACTCGGCCCGCTGGTGATCGGCCCGGTCTTCGACACGAAGACTCGCCATCATGTCGCCCATGACCCGGCTCATGTCGCTGTAGTAGCGCTCTGGAGCGATGAACAGCGCATACAGGATATGGCCGTCGCGAAGTTGCTGAGTTCGAATCGTGACCCGCTCTTCCTGCCCTGTGACCGGCGATTCCCCGCTCAGTGTCGCTGACAGGGTCCGCTCGCCGTTAACTGATCCTTCGCGTTTTGACCCCCTTACCAGCCGCAGGTTCGGGTTGCTTTGGGAAATCTGCTGGAGCAGGTCGTCGGTAGCATCTTCCAGGGAAACGCGATCACCGGACGTACGTCCCTGGAAGGGAGCATAGTGATTAATGACCACTCCGTAGATGATGCTGGGCGGGCCGCTGCCGGCCTCCACAATTCCGCCTTCGGGCGCCAGCGTGGCGCCCAGACCACTTGTGCTTTCGTACACTCTCCAGTTTTCGGGATACTCGAGCCGAAACAGACGGTCTCTTTGCTCGAACGTTTCCATCCGGCCGGAGGGGCGTTCAATGTTCACGCTTGCCCGTTGGTCGTTTCCCTCCGGTCGTTCTCCTCCCCGGCGAGGACCGGTTCGGGCCAGTTGCTCCATGGATCGCGCCGGCGGCAGGTCGTTCAGTCGGGCCTGAATTCGGGCAAAGTCGCCGATCGGGCCTCGCTGATTGACCTCGCCAATCAACCGGACTTCCTTTTGGATCCGGGCGGCCCGATTTTTGGGCGAGGGATGGTCGCTGAGAAACTGCTCGAGCTTGCTGGGATCCCGGCCGGCTTGTTGGCGCAGCGTCTCAAACATGCGGGCCATGGCCATCGGGTCATATCCAGCACGAGCCATGATCTGCGCTCCCACGATGTCCGCCTGCTCCTCATCGTCCCGGCTGAACTTCAAGAAGAGGCTGTTCAAACCGAATCCGCCAACAGCTTCAATGACCTGGCTGGTGCTGCCTCTGCCGAGCAGCCCGCCGAGAACACCCAGGCCAGCCTGGGCCAGATACGCCTTCGAGGCCTGGTTGGTCCCGTGGCGCAGGGCGACGTGCGCCATCTCATGCCCCATGACGCCCGCCAACTCGGCTTCGTCCTGAGCCGCGGCTACCAGTCCCCGGTTGATGTACATGAAGCCGCCGGGGAGGGCAAAGGCATTCACATCGGACACATTGACGACCTTGAACTGATAAGGGAACTTCGGACCGGGGGCTTCTGCAGCGAGACTTTCGCCGATGGCCGATACGTACCGCTGCACCTCGCTCTCGTTCAGAATCGGGAGTTGCCGCTCCACTTCCGCAGCTGATTGGCGCCCGATTTCCACATCCTGCTCGGCGCTGAACAAATTAAAGCCTGGGGTGACTTTTGTCTGAGCAAGAAGTTGCCACGATATTGGCGGAGCCAACATTATCGAGGCCAGAATCAAAGTCAGACTCCTGGGGAATCTCTTTTTCATTTAATCCTCCGTGTAAGCCGACAGCAATCGGCTTGCCAGACTGGTAACTGTCTGCAACTCACTGACCCTGAGTCGCCGGCAGAGTCCGGTTTTCTGTCATCGCGGAGAAATTCCCTTTTCGCCGGCCGCTGGGGCGCTTGCCAGTGTGTCAAATCCCTGCGAGAATCGGGCCGATGGACGGACCGGCGAGCCAGCGCGGCGAAAAATGGAGCGCTTCTCTGCTCACCCTGATTCTCGCGATGGCGGCTGCCTTCCGCCTGACCGATCTCGACGGCCTCGCCCCTTTCATCGATGAAAGCGCCGACCTGGTGCTGACCCTCGATTACCAAAGCTGGTCCGTCTGGGACCGGCTCCTCCACGGGAAGCTCCTCGGTTACCTCTGGTTCAAGCCGATTCTCCTTTTGGCCTGGGATCCGCTCTATGCGGCACGCCTTTTTTCCGCTTTCATCGGGCTGATTTCTGTAATCCTCACGTACCGGCTGCTCTCGGCGCTCACAGGCACGAAAGCGGCTCTGGCAGGCACTGCCTTTTTCGCTTTCATGCCGCTTGGCGTTTTTCACGATCGCCTGGCTCTGTTCGACGGCGTCATGGTGGCCTGCGTGACCGCAGCGGTGTTCTTTTATTTTTGTCACACCGACGACCAGCCGCTGGCTCTCCTCCTGACCGGATTTCTGTTCGGTACAGGCGCTCTGACGAAAGCTTACGCCTTGCTGGCTGTTCTGCTCTGGCTGCCGGTGCTTCGCCGCCGGACATTTTCATGGCGGTCCTTGCTGATCGTCGCAGTCGGATTCCTCGTCTGCCTTCTGGTCATGGGCTTGTTCCTGGCCGTGGAGCTGAGGGAAGGCGTAGAGAATCTGGAAGAGGCATTGAAGGCTCCGAACCGATTCCTGGCCCTGGAGCTTTCAGCCTTGCAGCGAGCCGGCCTGGCGCTCGACCAGCTGGGACAAATCTTCGGTTACCTGAACGGTTACAACGGCTGGGTGTTTCTTCCGGTCGTTCTGCTGGCCGCCCTGGCGCCGGGAGACCGGCGCAGGTTTCGTCTCGAGCTGCTCGGGACCTGGCTCTTGAGCTGCATAATTCTGTCCGTGGCCTTTCAATTCCTCTTTTCGCGGTATCTTCTGATGACCTTGCCGGCCGTCGCGCTCCTCGTAGCGCTGGCGGTCGACGACTGCCTGAAGCGGATCAGGACGCAGCGAAGGTGGACAGGGAACACCTGGTTTACGCTGGCCGTCCTCTGGCTGCTTGCCCTCTGCGGCGCGGACGTTGTCTACCGCGACACGCTGATCGCCGCTCAGCTTCCCGAGCGCGTCCTCCCGGCCCGCGATGCCTACCAGTATCTGTGGGGAGGACCAAGCGGGTTCGGGCTGCGTGAAATCGCAGATCGGCTCCGGAAGCTTGACCTCAGCGACGAGCGGAAGGTGATCTGTGTGACCAGGGGTATGGGAACGGGGACTCATGGCGCCGCCACCCTGTTGCTGCTTTTGAGGCACGAGCCGATCCGGTTTGTGCACCTTTGGCTGCGGTCAGAGGATGATATCCAGCTCGTCAGAAGCCTGCCCGCGCGGTCGCTGGTGGTTTTCTTCGTGGAGGAGCCTGACTTTCTGACTGATCAGACCCTTTCCCGCCTGGGAGGGCAATTGAAGCTGTTGTTAGAGGTCAGAGGAACGAGCGGCCGGCCTGATTACCGCCTTTTCCAGCTGGTCAGGTAATTGACGAACCGAAATTGATATTCGAGGATGGACGCATGAAATACGTTCTCGTGTTCTGTTTACTGGCCATCATTCCCATGTTAACGAGCCTGTGCGCCGGCGCTTTCCCGGAAGCGCAGATTTCCAATCGCGCCATTCGAGCCAGGTTTTACCTGCCTGATCCGGAGCGCGGTTACTATCGCGGCACGCGCTTTGAGTGGTCCGGGATTATTCACAGCCTGCAATACCAGGGACACGAATATTTCGGAGTCTGGTTCCCTCGTTATGACCCAAAACTTCACGATGCGATAACCGGCCCGGTTGAGGAATTCCGTACCGGCGAGGCCAGTCTCGGGTACGCGGAAGCCAGGCCGGGCGAAACCTTCGTGCGCATCGGCGTTGGAACGTTACGCAAGCCTTCGGAAGCCGCTTACCGGGTCTTCGGCACGTACGAAATTGTCGATCCGGGAAACTGGACCGTGAAGACCGGGTCCGACCGGATCGAATTCGTTCACACTCTCCAACATCCTGCGGGATACGCTTACGAGTACACGAAGGTCGTGCGTCTGGAGGGTGACCGTCCTGAGATGGTGATCGAGCATCGGCTGAAGAACACCGGGACGCTGCCGATCGAAACCTCGCAGTACAACCACAACTTCTTCGTCATCGACGGCCAGCCGACGGGGCCGGACGCCGTCGTCGTATTTCCGTTCGAGGCGCGTGCCGGCCGGGATCTCGGAGATAAAGCGCGCGTGAGCGGAAAACAGCTGACCTACCTGCGCGAGTTACAGCTTGGAGGTGAGAGTGTTTTCACCGAAATCGAGGGGTTCGGTCGAACCCCGGCGGATTACGACTTCAGGATCGAGCATCGCAAGGCGGGCGCCGGGGTTCGTTTCAGCGGCGACCGGGCACTCTCGAAGCTCGTGTTCTGGTCTATCCGCACAACCCTTTGCCCGGAACCTTATGTCGACATTCAGGTAGCCCCAGACCAGGAAACCAGCTGGCAAATCAAGTACGAGTTTTACACGCTGGAGAAGGAATAGAACCAGGAACCTGTTTTCTATCCTTTTTCCGGCAAGGAGGATGTCGTGAAAGCGGTCGCGGTTTGCGGAAGTCCACGAGTTGAGGGGAACACGGAGTTGCTGCTCAAAGTCTGCCTGGATCAGCTGGCGGCGAAAGGCTTGGAGACCGAGCTGGTGCGATTGGCGGAGAAGGAGATCTTGCCCTGTAAAGGCTGCGGCACATGCGGCAAAAGGCTCGACCGGAGATGCTCCACCGATTCCGATGACTTCCACGAGGTTTTCGACAAGCTGCTTGCGGCTGATATCATCGTCCTGGGCTCGCCGGTCTACTTCGGTTCCGCAACGCCCCAGATGATGGCCCTTCTGGATCGGGCGGGGTATGTCGCCCGGAAGAACGGCAACTTGTTTTCACGCAAGCTGGGCGGGCCGGTCGTGGTCGCCCGCCGCGCGGGCCAGAACTTCACTTACGCCCAGTTGCTCTACTGGTTCATGATCAACGACATGATCGTCCCTGGGTCCAGTTACTGGAACATCGCCTTCGGAGCGGCGCGGGGAGAGGTGAGCGAGGACCGGGAAGGCTTGGAAACGGTCTCCCGTTTCGCCGAAAACCTCGCCTGGCTGTCAGCGAAGATCAGCGCCGGCGGGTAGGACGATTGACAGAGCTGAGTGGGCGGGGCGCTTGACTGGCTGAGCGGAAAAGGCCAGACTGCGTCGAAGAAAGGGGAAGGAGAGAGCATGTTACAAACACGACGGGAATTCCTCAGCATCTCGGCAGCCGCGTCAGCAGCCTTCGTGTCCGGGCTCCGTGCCGCCGACCGACCGACCACCGATGACATTTCACTGGCCGCCTGGTCAATCAACCGCAGCTTCTTTATAGGCAAGCGATGGAAGAACGTCGACTTGCCGCGCATCGCCCGGGAGGAGTTCGGCATCAACGGCCTCGAGCTGGTCAACCAGTTCTTCGAAAACCCGGTGATGGGACATCTGAATCAGCTGAAACGGAATGCCGACTCCTATGGCGTCAAATACGTTTTGATAATGGTGGACGGCGAAGGAGATATGGCTGCCCAAGACCAGAAGGAAAGAATTCAGGCGGCCATCGCCCACCGGAAGTGGATAGACATCGCACACTACCTGGGCTGCCACGCCATTCGCTGCAACCTTGGAGGGCCTCGCCAGGGCTGGAAGGAAGACAAGGACCTGGTGGACCGAAGCGCCGAGAGCTTCAACCACTTGCTGGAATACGCCAAGGGCGCGGGTTTGAACGTCGTGATCGAGAACCACGGAGGTGCTTCGTCCGACCCCGCCGTCCTGGTTGCAATCATGAAAGCGGTGAATAATCCGGACTTCGGCGTGCTTCCGGACTTCGGGAACGTCAATCCCGGCGATGATCACTACGAAGTCGTGCGCCAGCTCATGCCCTACGCCAAGGGAGTCTCAGTCAAAGCCTCCTGGACAGAGGAGGATACTCACCCCCGCTACGACCTGGAGAAGATGCTCCGCATCTGCATGGACGCAGGCTACCACGGCTTCTGGGGTATTGAGTCGGGTTACGGCCGTCCCGGCGGCCGCAGAGCCGCAACGCCGGGAGTTGCTCCGCAAGCCGGTGCTCAGCCGGCGGCCGCCCCTACGCCTGACGAAATCTGGGAGCAGGAAGCCAAAGGGGTGCGTCTAACCAAGGCTGTGATTGAACGGGTGGTGCTCAAGAAAACATCTTAACCGGGGTCCTTCTTACAGCAGGCGCGCGGGTGACTCCCGGCCGTTCGCAGCTCCACCTTCAGAGGGGTTGCTAGGCCTGCGCCAGGAGATCGAAAGTGAAACGCGCAGAGAGGATTTTCTTTCTGTCACTGACCTGCGTCTGAAGCCTCGGCCTGGTCTTCGGCCAGGCCGTCGACCAGCCCTTACCGGCCTGGACGGAAGGCACAGTTGCATGCCCGGCTTGCAAACGCTTGCAGGACACTTATAGCAGGAAAATCTGTCTTTCGCGGCAGGCTCTCAGCATGTCTTCCGGCCAGAGGCTGGCCTGGATTTCCCCAATGTGCGCTTTTCTCAGGTAGAACATGCAGAGGCGCGACTGTCCGATTCCACCTCCTATCGACAGGGGCAACTCGCCGGCCAGCAGCCGCCGATGGAACAAGAGCTCGCGCCTTTCCTCGCAACCGGCCGATTTCAGCTGCCGAAGCAGGCTCTCGGCATCCACCCGGATCCCCATCGAGGACAGCTCCAGGGCCCGGTCGAACAGCGGATAGAAGACAAGAATATCCCCGTTGAGCCCCCTGCATCCGTCGGCCGTCGGCGTCGACCAGTCGTCATAATCCGGGGCACGGCCGTCGTGTGGGACACCGCTCTTCAGTTCGGCCCCGATTCCTATAATAAAGACCGCCCCGCGTTCGCGGCAGAACTTGTCCTCCCGCTCGCGCGGCGTGAGGTCGGGATAAAGGGCCTCAAGCTCTTCGGAATGGATAAAGGTAATATCGTCGGGAAGGATCGGCCGAATCTCCGGGTAATTGTGGCTGACATACTTCTCGGTCCTCCGGATCACGTCGTAGATCCGCCTGACGATTGACTTCAGGAAAGCCGGTGTACGCTCTTCGCGCGTAATCACCCGTTCCCAGTCCCACTGGTCGACGTACAGCGAGTGAGTGTTGTCCAGCATCTCATCCGGCCGAATCGCGTTCATGTCGGTGTAAAGCCCCTCACCCGGCTGAAATTGCAGGTCGGCCAGGGCCATCCGTTTCCATTTGGCCAGCGATTGCACGATTTCCGCGCGAGCTCCGGCCATTGCCGGGACGCAGAACGAGATCGGTTTCTCAATGCCGTTCAGATCATCGTTTACCCCGGTTCCCGCCTGCACAAACAGGGGCGCGGTCACGCGGATGAGGTTCAACTCGAACGCCAGGTTCGTCTGGAAAAACGTCTTGATCAGCCGGATCGCCTTCTCGGTCTCCTTCGGGCACAGGAGCGGCCGATAGGCGTCAGGGAAACAAAGACCCATGTCCCGATCACCTCCAAGAGTGGTCTGTACAAGCGGGTAAGTATGGAGAAACGGGCGTATAGAAATCAATGGGGTAGCCGAACGAAAAGACCGAAAAAGGGCCTCGAGGCTTGAATTCAAACACGGTAAATTTGTTCTTGCACGCTCAGCCCGTGTTCTGCCCCCTGCGCGCCAAGCGCT
>JBHGBF010000083.1:0-19419 GCA_041946865.1 Acidobacteriota bacterium
TGCCAAAGTCCAGTGTCCCTTCGGGACAAAAAGCAGGCTCCCCTCCGCGGGCAAAAACCAAGTCAAGAGTGTTGGCGCCTAAGGGTGGGACCACGAACACGCGGCCTTGGTCCGCTTCGTCGTAAGCACTTCGGCTCTACCCCCGTTCCAGCTTCAGAGTGATCGTCGGGGCATCGGCTACTTCCGAAGGCCCGAAGTATTGTATTGGACCGGGGAAGGCAAAATCGTCATTGACGGCCCACTGATCCCGGTGTCGGCAGAAGTGCTGGAACGGTTTTCCGTTCAGATCGACCAGCGCCTTCTTGATCACCGGCACTAGCTTTCCCTTGCGAACCTCCATGTTCAGCATCATCGTGACGGGTGTCCCGCCCGCCGTCCAGGAATCGGCCCCTTTGGTCAGGTTCTGAACATTAACGGTGTAGCCTGTCAGCCGGGCGCGTACCAGTTGGGTGGCCGCATATCCGAGCGAGTAGCAGTAATCCGCGTCGAAGTTCGAGGGCATGGCGCACCGTCCCTCATATCCGAAGAAGTGAGAGAGCGAGCTGAACTTCGCGTCGGTCTTACCTTGGGCCTTCAGAAGCCGGATCTTGTCGGAAACGAGGTCAATAAGCAGCCGCTCGGTCTCCACCTGAGAAAGAGGCACATTGCCGTGGCTGTCGCGATGCAGCAGGACTTCTTGAATGTCGCTCGGCAGTGACCCGTAGACCTTGGCGCTCGCCGCAGTAAGCCGATTGTTCAAGTACTGCACCCGCTCCGAATGATCGGGGAGGTTATGGATGTACTGCTCCTCTTTTCCCAGGATAGCGCTCAGCTCATCAATCATCCGCTTAATGTCGGAAATGAACTCAGGCAAGCCTTCCGGCACAATGACGACTCCGTAATTCTTGCCGGCAGCCGCCCGCTTCAGCACGGTATCGACGATGTAGTCCACAATCTCGGCCAGCGTCGTACCTTTTGCCTGTATCTCCTCGGAAATCAGGCAGACATTCGGATGGGTCTGGAGCCCGCATTCCAGCGTCACGTGGCTGGCCGCCCGTCCCATCAGACGGATAAAGTGCCAGTACTTCACAGCCGACATCGAATCGCGGCATATGTTCCCGATCAGCTCGGAGTAAGTCTTGCAGGCTGTGTCGAAACCGAAGGAAGCCTCGATCTGCTCGTTCTTCATGTCACCGTCAATCGTTTTCGGAACACCGATAATCACGGTCTTGCAGTCATGGGCGAGCAGGTACTCGGCAAGGACTGCCGCATTCGTATTCGAATCGTCGCCTCCGATGATGACGAGGCCGTCGAGTTTCATAGACTCGAAGTTCTGTTTGCAGGCCGCCAGTTCCTCCGGTTTTTCGATTTTGTCGCGACCGCTCATGATAATGTCGAAGCCTCCGGTATTCCGGTGCGCGTCGACAAGCTCCTGCGTCAGCTCCTTGTACTTCCCTTTGATGACCCCGCCCGGTCCTTTGAGAAAGCCAAAGAGCCGGCTGCCCGGGTTCGTAGCCTTTAAGGCGTCGAACAAACCGGCAATAACGTTGTGACCCCCGGGCGCCTGCCCCCCGGAGAGCACTACACCGACATTCAGAGGCCGAGTGCTCAGATTCCCTTGTCCTTCGACGATCGTCGCCGCCGGCTGGCCGCAGGTCTTCGGGAAAAGCCTCCGAATCTCCTCCTTGTGTCCCACGGGCTCAGTCGCTACGCCCAATTCTACCTTGATGTTCTTCGCCCGGAGGGCCTTCGGCAGTTTAGGCTGATAGGCGGACCGTACTTTCTGCAACACAGAAATCTCGGCGCTCATTCTTTTTACCTCTCTCGCATTGGTTTAGAAATAAAGAAAATGCTCCCCGAAACCGGGGAGCATGTCTAACAAACGGCGGATTATTATAACCGGTCGACCGCTACTCGACTATGGTTGCGCTCTTGATATAGTCGAGATGCGGGAAGTGATTACGCAGGTAAGCGTTCCCTTGCGTCTGGACCAGCCCCTGGTTCGGGCCGCGTCCGTTAGGCGCGCCTTCCCCATAGCCGGAATACAGGTTATCGACGTTTTCCATTCCATCGATCACCCGCCCGAACGGCGAGAATCCGCTCCGGTCGAGCTGGCTGTTCCGATCGGCGTAGTTGATGAAAAGCTGCGTGGTGCGGGTGTTGGGGCCGGCCATGGCAAACGAGACAAAGCCGCGCAGATTGGACTGCTTGACCGGATCGTCAGGGATCCGGGCATTGCGCCACCTGGCCGACACTGCCGGATCGCCGTGAATGCCGAACTGCGCCATGAAGCCGTCGATTACTCGGAAGAAGGCGATGTCGGTGAAGTAGCCGAGCTTGACCAGATTATAGAACCGGTCGGCCCCTTTGGGGGCCCAGGCCCGCACGACTTCGATCGTCACCGACCCTTTGGTGGTATCCAGCTTGACTCGGAATTTCTCAGGCGCCTGCTCGGTGGCCTTGGCGGGATCCGGATTCGGTTTCGGTTGAGGCTGGTTCGTCTGCACACCCTGCTCCTTTGATTGTGCCTGGTTCACCGCCACCAGTGAGGTACAGGTAAAGGCAAATACCAGGATAGTTCCCAATAAGGCAACGCTCGTTTTGTCGTATCTCATCATGGTTCCATCGCTCCTCGAACATGTATCGGAAATTTATGCTCCGTGTATGTTACCGCGCCAACGCTAGCGAAGAAAAGAACGGAGGGGCTCTACGGCTGTGAGGATGTCGGTTCACTTGTTGTCGCCGGAAGGCGGAATTACGAGCGGGCCGGGAGGCGCATTTTCCCTTCTTCAAAACCCTCCGCGCGTGGCGCCGCTTGTGAACGGCTTGTGGTAACCTACTGTGCGTGAAGTGTTTGGTTTTTGTCCTGGCTGGGCTTTTGTGGTTGTCCTGTCTCGACGGACTCGCGTCTGACGCGTTGGTGGCTTATCGCACTGTGCGCCCCTCCGATCCCAAGTGGAAGCGCGCCAGGAAATCCTACGGCCCATCGGTCGACTTGCTGCTCGCCAAGATCAACCGCCTGGACATGAGACGACTCAATCGCCGCGCCACTCTCGTCGCGCCGGCCCGGCCGGTGAGCGTTCTGGAGTGCTCGCCTTTTCCCCGGTTCCTGCCGGAGGTCACCGGCTGGCCCAAACTGGTACTGGTTTCGCTCAGAGTGCAGGCGTTCGGGGCTTATGAGAACGGACAGCTCGTGCAGTGGGGTCCGACCAGCACCGGAGTCAGGAAAAAGCCGACGCCAGCCAGCCTCTACTTCACCGGCGCCAAATCCAGACGCAAAATCAGCACCTTGAATGGGACCTGGATCATGCCGTGGTACGTGAACCTGCACACCTCCATGGGAGTCGCTTTCCATCAATATGCGATGCCCGGGAGGCCGTTCAGCCACGGCTGTATCCGGCTCCTGAAAGACGACGCCATCTGGATGTACCGCTGGGCCGACGATTGGGTGCCTAGCGAAGATCGAATCACGGCGCGGGTGTTCGGCACTCCGGTCATCGTCTTCGGCGAATATGACTACGCTGGGAAACCGCCCTGGCAACTGCTGCCCGAGAACCCGGCAGCAACGGAAGTATCCGTGGAGGAACTGGCCCCCTTCGTAGAGAAGTACCGGATGGTGATTGACCAGCGCGTGCGTTCGCGCGAACAGCACTTGCAACATAGCTCCGAAGTCAGCGCCGTCAACTGAGGGCGCCACTGCCAGAGCGATTCCCTCACCCCTCAATCAAGAGCGTCTCCGGATCTTCCAGGAACTGCTTCACTCTGACCAGGAATTGCACGGCTTCACGACCATCCACGATACGATGATCGTAGCTCAAAGCCAGGTACATCATGGGGCGAATGGTGGCCTGACCATCGATAACCACGGGGCGCTCTTGAATACGGTGAAGCCCCAGGATGCCGACTTGCGGAGGATTGAGAATCGGGGTGCTCAAGAGCGAGCCAAAAACGCCGCCATTTGTGATGGTGAAAGTCCCGCCTCTCAAATCCTCTATAGAGAAGCTCGATGTCTCAGCCTGCTCTATGAAGCGCTTGACTGCTTTTTCGATTTCGGCAAATGAGAGCCGGTCGGCATGGTGGAGCACGGGCACAACCAGACCTTCAGGGTCGCCGATCGCGATCCCGATGTCGTAGTAGTGCTTGATGATCATCTCGTCGCCATCGACTTCCGCGTTTAACCGTGGGAATGCCTTGAGCGCGCCGATCGATGCCTTGATGAAAAACGAGGTCAGACCCAACCCTACTCCATGGCGTCTTTCGAAAGCTTCCTTGCGCCGGCGGCGTAGCTCCATGATCGCCGTCATATCGGCCTCGTTGAAGGTCGTCAGCATAGCCGCTGTGTGCTGAGCTGCGACCAGTCTGGCGGCAATGGTCCGGCGCCGGCGCGACATGCGGATCCGCTCTTCGGGACGGCCCGCCTCAACAGGTCTCAGCCGACCGCGGGCCGGACGCTCCACCTCGGGCGTCTCCTTTGGGGGAGGAGGCATTTCCGGGACTTGCGCCGGTGGCACTTCCGGCTTCTCCTCCTGCTCCTCGGCTCGGCCGGGTTGGGACGGCCGTTTCTCTGGTTGAGCAGGTGGTGGAGCCGGCTTCTCGACGGCAGGCCGCTCCGGAGCGAGCTCCTCCGGTTGTTTCTCGGCCGTCTCGGACACCTCGTCAATCACGGCCAGAACATCTCCCACCCGGACGTCCTCGCCCTCTTTGCGCTGGACCGACCGAAGCATACCAGCCCGCTCGGCACTCACCTCAAGATTGGCCTTGTCGGTCTCCAGTTCGACCAGTGGTTCTCCGGTTGACACGCGCTCACCTTCCTGCTTGATCCAACGCGCGACAGTCGCCTCATTAACGGATTCTCCCAATTCAGGCACTAGAACCTGTATCGGCATTTTTCCCCCGAAAGTAACCCCTCAGTTTTCGTACGGCGAGGCTCGAAAGCGCCACAGAGCCGCGCCCTGCGAAGACTGAGGGGTTACGCCCCAAAATAGTTTCCGGTGGACAAAGTGGACGAAGTGGCCGTTGTCCAATTCATCCATTGTGTCCATTTTTCTACTCCGCTCACGCCGTCCTGCTCGGCCTCTCACGCTCCAAAAGCGCTCTTTACCAGCGCCGCCTGATTGGCATTGTGAAGCGCTGTCGAGCCTTCTGCCGGGCTGGAATTCGACTCCCGGCTGACGAACTTCACCTCGAACCCCTCTTTTTCAAGCGGCATCAGATAGTTGCGCACAAATCTCAGCGCACCCATATTTTCCGGTTCCTCCTGGACCCATTTAACCAGGCGCAGATTCGGATACCCCTTCAGGACAGGGAGCAGCGCGTCTTGCGGAAACCGGTACAACTGCTCCAGGCGGACAATGGCGGTATCGGTCCTTTCTGCGCGGAGGTCACTCGTCCTCAGATCGACGCAGAATTTCCCGCTGCACAAAAGGACCTGGCGCACTTCCTCGCGGCGAGCCTGACGTTCGGTGTCATCCATGACCGGCTGCCACTGCCCCTGCGCCAGCTCGGCCGGAGTCGAGAGGGAAAGCGCATGCCGGAGGAGGCTCTTGGGCGTCATGACAATCAGCGGCAGAGGATCGGTTGTCAGCAGCGCAGCCTGACGACGCAGAAGGTGAAAGTACTGTGCCGGCGTCGTGGGATTCGCCACCCGCATGTTGGTTTCCGCGGCCCAGCCCAGGAATGTTTCCAGACGCCCGCTGGAGTGGTCAGGCCCGGCACCTTCGTAGCCGTGAGGAAGTAGGAGAACCAGCGAAGGCGTCTGTCCCCACTTGGCGCGAGCGGACACAATGAACTCCTCGATCACGGTTTGAGCGTTGTTGACGAAGTCGCCGTACTGGGCCTCCCAGAGAACCAGCCGTTGCGGCTCCTGAATGTTGTACCCGTACTCGAAAGCCAGGACCGCGTTTTCTGAGAGCGGACTGTTGTAGATTTCAAAGGCGGCCCTGGCCTGAGAAAACTCCTGCAGTGGCACCAGACGCCGGCCGTCCTCGACATCATAGAGGACAGCATGGTGCTGGCTGAAGGTTCCCCGTTCGGTGTCCTGGCCGGTCATCCGAATCGCCGTCCCATCTGCAAGAATGGTGGCCAAAGCCAATTGCTCGGCTACGGACCAGTCAACGGACGCCTCGTCGGCATTGTCCAGGGCCGAGTACCTCCGGCTCATCAATCGTTCCAGCTTCGGGTGCAGGTGAAAACCGTCCGGCAGTCTGTTCAGGCGCCGACTGATCTCCCGCAGCCGATCAAGCGGGACGCCGGTTTTGACTCGCCGGGCGGCGCCGGCCGGCGGCGGTTTGGGGACGGGCTCGTACAGGTCGGCGGCCGGCTCCAGGCGGTCAAGGTCTTCCTGAAAGGCCCCGTTGTATTTCTGCACCAGTTCCTGCACCTGCGACTCGTCGACAGTGCCCCGCTCTATCAGGCGATCAGCCCAGATCTGACGGACTGTCGGATGATTGCGAATGACCTCGTACATCTTCGGCTGGGTAAAGCTCGGTTCATCTCCCTCGTTATGACCATGCCGGCGATAGCCGATCAGATCGATCACGAAGTCTTTGTGGAAGCGGTCGCGATAGGCAAACGCCAGGCGGATGGCCTCCAGGCAGGTCTCCGGATCATCGGCATTGACGTGAACAACCGGTATTTCAAATCCCTTCGCCAGGTCGCTGGCATGCAGGGTGCTGCGGGCGTCTTCCGGCAGAGTGGTGAATCCGAGCTGGTTGTTGGTGATCACGTGAATCGTCCCGCCGGTCCAGTAACCGCACAGGCGGGAGAGGTTCAGGGTTTCTGCAACCACCCCCTGGCCGGGAAAAGCGGCGTCACCGTGGATCAGGACCGGGACGGTGACATGGGGATCAAACCGTGGCTGGCCCGGTTGATCAACTCGGGTCCCGACCGCGCGTGTCATGCCTTCGACAACCGGATCGATCGCCTCGAGATGGCTCGGGTTCGGCGGCACGGTGATGACCAGACCCCGGGGCGTGTCGTCCGCCACCTGGTGACGGGCCCCCTTGTGGTACTTTACGTCTCCGGTCCAGCCCACTTCCGCTCCGGCGATATCGGGCCTCACCGGGTCTTTGAACTCCGCCAAAATCTCTGAGTAGGGTTTGTTTAGGACGTGCGCCAGCACGTTCAAACGGCCGCGATGCGCCATCCCGATAAGGATCGTGGCGGCGCCGGAATCTATCACCCGGTCCACCAGCTCGTCCAGCATGGGAACGAGCATGTCGAGCCCCTCTATCGAAAATCGGTACTTCCCGGGAAAGGCTCGGTGGAGAAAACGCTCGAAAACCTCGACCTGGGTCAAGCGGTCAAGCAGCTCTTTCTCGTTGATCGGGAGCCGGGCAGGGTGAAAGCGCCGGGTCTCTGCCGCTTCTCGCAACCAGCGCCGCTCGTCGAAGTTCCTCAAATGGTCATAGTCGTAACCGAGCGTGCCGCTGTATACGGCACGAAGCGCTGCGATGGCTTCCTGGGCATCACCCGAGCTTGCGGCAATCGGTCCTCCGACAAGCGAAGCGGCAAGCCCGGCAAGGTCGGTCTCAGTCAAGCCGTGAAACTCCGGGGACAGCGAAGGCTCACCGGGCGGCTTACGGCCGAGCGGATCGAGCCGAGCGGCCAAATGGCCGTATTCCCGGATCGCCTGGGCGAGGTTCGCCGCGCTGACTACCTTTTGCACATCCGCAGCGGCCGCGGATACGGCGGCCTCGAGCACCTTGTGGCCATCAAGCTCCGGCTTCCACTTCTCGAAGATCGATCGGGTGTGGATGTCGACCGACTGTGGATTTTTTTTGAAGCGTTCGTACAGCTCGACGACATAGGCGGCGTTGGGGCCGTGGAAGTCGCTCAGTTGCATATCTGCCTAATCTGCCTAAAGTAACGCCCGCTTTCCGGCTGTGAAGAATGCCATCATTCTATCATCCGCGCGGGGAGGGGTTAAGCATGCTTTCAGCGGTCAGCTTCAGGAATCCGTTACATTCCTAATGCCTTTCAGCGGTCAGCTGTCAGCGGTCAGCGATCAGCGGTCAGCTTCAGGAATCCGTTACATTCCTAATGCCTTTCAATATTTTAAGCTTCCAAGTCTTAGCTGAAGACTAACAGCTGACAGCTAACAGCTTCTCACGCCGTGATGCGTCGCCCGGTTCCGTTGTCAGGTTCTCTGCCGCTCGGGTATTATGAGCCCCTGAACGAAAGGAGATTGCCGTGAATATCGCCGTGGTGATGATCGGGTCGTCGCTGCTCTTGGTTCTCGGATACACGCTTTACAGCCGCTACGTCGCACGCCAGATCGGCGTTGACGAAGATCGTCCAACACCGGCGCTGACGGTCAACGATGGTGTTGACTATGTGCCAACCAAGCCGATCGTACTGTTCGGCCATCACTTTGCGGCCATTGCGGCGGCGGGGCCGATTGTCGGTCCGACACTGGCCTTGCTGTTCGGCTTCATCCCCGCCTGGATCTGGATTGTGTGCGGAGTCATCACCATCGGCGCGGTGCACGATTTCACCGCGCTTTTCGTGGCGGTGCGTGAGGGGGGCAAGTCAATCGCCGAGGTGGCCCGCCGTACTCTGGGGAAAACCGGCTTTGTTTTCTACGTGCTCTTCGCCATTCTCTTGTGTCTGCTGGTGTGTGCGGCCTTCCTGCAACTGACTGCCATCGCGCTGACATCCACCTTGCCGCCCGACGATGTAAACATTACTCCCGGGGCGGCGGGCGGGATTCACATGCTCGATCAGGGGGGCGAGATGCGGGTCCAGATCGGTGGCGTTGCTTCCATGTCGGTCATCGTCATGACGCTCCTGGCGCCCTTCATTGGATACCTGATCTACAAGCGCAAGATGAACGTCTGGCTCGTCACGGTCATTGCCTTCGTTGTCTCGATGGCATCGATCGTCTTCGGCTACTATTTCCCGATTACACTTGATCCGATCGCCTGGATCATCATCATTACCTGCTACGTTTTCGTGGCCGCCTGGATACCGGTGTGGATCATCCTTCAACCGCGCGATTTTGTGAATGCCCAGATCTTGTTTCTGGGGCTCGCGTCAATGGTGGTTGGTGTAGTCGGAGCAGGTCTTCAGGGCGCCGTGATCAACGTGCCTTCGCTCAACCTGTCCGGCGCCTTGTCAGCGCCGAACCTGGGAGTATTTTGGCCTTTCCTGTTCATCACGATCGCCTGCGGGGCTTCATCGGGCGCTCACGGGTTGGTTTGCGGCGGCACGTCCTGCAAGCAGATCTCAAACGAGAGGCACGCCCGCCTTATCGGCTACGGAGGCATGCTGCTCGAAGGGCTGCTGGCGCTGTGCGTGATTCTGCTGATCTCGGGCGGGATGGACTTCGAGAAGTACAAGAACATCGTCTACCCCGCGACCGGGGGAAGCAATGCCCCGCTGGCGTTTGCGCTCGGCTTGGGAAATATCCTGAACATGAGCCTCGGCCTGCCGACCGTGCTCGGGACCATCTGGGGGATCCTCCTGCTCGAAGGCTTTCTGGTCACGACAATTGACGCGCTGGTGCGGCTGTCACGGTATCTGTTCGAGGAACTGTGGATGACGGTACTCGACAATCCGCCGGCCATCCTGCGCAGCCGGATCTTTAACAGCCTTCTGGTGGTAACCGGCTTCTTGACTCTGACCTTCACCAACGCGTACTTGAAGATCTGGCCGATCTTCGGCGCCGCCAACCAGTTGCTGGCCGCGCTGACGCTGATTGCCGTCACGGCCTGGCTCGCCCAAAAGTCTCGAAAATACTGGTTCACAGCCATACCAGCGATCTTTATGCTTGTCACGACGCTGACTGCGCTGGTGATACTGCTGCGGCGGCACCTGACGACCTCCAACTACACACTGGCCTTAACGGACATTCTCCTGCTCATTCTTGCCGCCGGCGTAGTGGTTCTGACGTTTCGTTACTTCTACAGTCTGCGGGCCCGCTTCGCGCTTGAAGCGGCGAAGTGAGAAGCCCTCGTCCTTGGCAAGCTGTGTGATTGCCGAAGTGATAAAATCACGGCCATGAAGAGTCTTGACGAGATTTCGGAGGGCGGATGTCTTTCACCCGCAGTACTTCAACAGATCGAAGAGAAGATTCTCTCGAACGGTAACTTCACGCGTGAACGGGTCAGGTGCGAGCTCGACTGGTTCTGCCGGGAGCTCCACCTCAACCGCTACTACTTCACCACTACGCCGCCGGATCTGATTGCCAGGCACATCGAGTCGTTGCGTGCTGCAGAGATCATTGCGGAGAACTCCGGAGAGACGCCGGATCTTCAGCTGGCGAGTGAGCAGCCCAACCAGGCAATCTACCTCGTCGCCGCAGTGGCAGACGCGATTGGCGAAGTCGAGCGGCGCATTGAGCTGAAATACCCCGTTTGCCGGCTGCAATCCTATCGGACGCGGGGGAAGGCGAACGAAACACCGTTCCGCCTTTACTTCGTGACGCGCCCGCAGTTTCCCGCCCTCGACCCCGGTGAGAACCTGGAGTTCGAAAAGGCAGGCGACGTGCAGTTCATCCGGCTCAGCCCGGGGTCAACGCTCCGCCGCTACCGGGAAGCGTGGGAGGCCGTTCGATCCAAGGAAGCGCCATTTATCCACATCAGCGACGCCGGGGACGAGACCCGCATCATGGTCGCGTTGAAGCAAGACGCATCGAAGCGTTTCCTTTGCGACTTCTCGCATGTCCTCGATACCTACGATCTCCATACTACCCGGAAGTATGTCGAGCCTTTCGCGGACGGGAAAATTGCGTTCTCTTTCTACCTTGACCAGATTACCGACCAGGAAATGCTCCACAGTCTGGAGCGCGATCTCGGGGCGGTGGTCATCATGCCTTCGAGCAAGCTCAGCTCGCTTTTCCTGCAACGTGTCTTTTCCGCTCAGGAGACCCTGTACGCGATCGCGGTCGGTCACTTCGCAAACCAGTTCCTGACTTCCGACAGCGAAGAGTTTCAATCCATCTCCCGGGCCTTGGAAGGCAAGCCCGAGGTGAAAGGCCTGCTGGGAAAGCTGAAAACCAAGCTGGTCAAGGATACCTACACCGACAGCCGGATCACCCAGACGATCCTCAAATTCCCGGATATCGCCCGCCTCGCGTTTCAGCAGTTTCGCATCTGGTTCTCACCGGAGTCGACCAACGGCGACCCGGATGAAATCAGTCGCAAGATCACCGAGCAGATCACCCAGGGCATTTCGTGGGAAGTCGAACGACGGATCATGGAGAGCTTCCTGAAGTTCAACAGAGTCGTTCTGCGGACCAACTTCTTCAAATCGGATAAGGCCTGCCTGGCCTTTCGTCTGGATGCTTCCCTGCTCGATCCCATCGACTATCCGGAGCGCCCGTTCGGCATTTTCTACCTGATCGGCAAAGAGTTTCGAGGCTTCCACGTCCGGTTTAAGGACGTCGCTCGTGGCGGAGTCAGGCTGGTCAGAAGCAGGACCGAAGAGATCTACGATATCAACTCGGATTTCATTTTCGATGAGAACTATAACCTCGCGGCCACGCAGCAGCTGAAGAACAAGGACATCCCGGAAGGCGGTTCCAAGGGGACCATCCTGCTGCACCTTGATTCTCAGGACAAAGCCGAATCGGCCTTCAGGAACTACATCGACGGTTTGCTCGACTTGCTCATGGTTCCCTCCCCGGAGATTGTCGACCTTTACGGCAAAGAGGAGATTCTCTTCCTGGGTCCTGATGAGGGCACGGCCGAGTTGATGAACTGGGCCTGCCTGTGGGCCAAAAAACGCGGCTTTGCGTACTGGAAACCTTTCACCACCGGCAAGTCTCCCTCCCTGGGCGGCATCCCTCATGACAAATACGGAATGACCACCCAGGGCATCAACGAGTATGTGGCCGGGGTGTTGAGTCAGCTGGGCCTGAAGGAAGAAGAGGTCACCAAGGTCCAGACGGGCGGCCCTGACGGAGACCTCGGCAGCAACGAAATCAAAATCACGAAAGACAGGACTGTCGCGGTCGTGGACGGAAGCGGCGTCGCGTACGACCCGCGCGGGCTCGACCGGAAAGAGCTGCTTCGGCTGGCCGACGCCCGCCAGATGATCCGCCATTTTGACCGGTCACGGCTGTCAACCGATGGGTTTCTGGTTCTTGTGGAAGACCGTGACATCGCCCTTCCCGACGCCACTCGTGTGCCCAACGGCGAAGACTTCCGAAACCGTTTTCACCTGCTCCCGTTTGTCAAGGCGGACCTGTTCGTCCCCTGCGGAGGCCGTCCGCGCTCGATCAATATCGGGAACTGGAACCAGATGCTGGATGACCGCCGCAAGCCCCGGTTCAAAGCCATCGTCGAAGGGGCCAACCTTTTCATCACGCAGGACGCACGGCTACGCCTGGAGGAAGCAGGCGTCCTGCTGATCAAGGACGCCTCCGCCAACAAAGGCGGCGTTACCTCATCTTCTCTGGAAGTCCTGGCTTCCCTGGCCCTGACTGATGCCGAGTACCGCTCCCTGATGATGATTGACGATGGGGTGGTCGGGGATTTCAGGAAGGAGTACGTCAACCAGATTATTCGGAAGATCCGCAGCAACGCCCGGCTGGAGTTCAACGCTCTGATGGCCGAGCGCAAGCGGTCAAAGACTCCCTGCTCGATCCTTTCCGACGAACTGAGCCGCAAGATCAATACACTGGCCGACTCGATCTTGAAGTCCGATCTCTGCTCGGACAAGGAGCTGGTGCGGGCAGTTGTCGCTGACTATTGTCCCGATGTTCTGGTCTCGACTGTCGGTATCGACACCATTCTGAAGCGCGTGCCGGCCAGCTACATCGCCGCGATCGTCGCGAAGCACCTGGCCAGCACTTATGTCTACGTCAAGGGCCTGCACGCGGCGGAGGTCGATTTCCTCGACTTCGTCCAGGAAGTCAAAGCAGGCGAGTTGAAAGCTGAAGTGCAGGAGTGTCTGATCAGCTAGGTTTCGGCCCTGAAGGCGATCTACAGGTCCCTTCCGGCGAACTTGCGGACGGCAAGTAAAAGAATGACCGCGGCGTACAGAGCGGCGTAGCCGATCATCATTCCATTGGGCGGCGAGGCGGATGTGAAGGGCGAGATGCCGAGCGCCTTCACAAGCGGCGATTGAAGCTCGAAGGCCGCGCGCTTCCACAGGGCCTCGCCCGGGAAGAGCAGGCTCGACACAATACCGACGTTAACCACCGCCGGTTTGCCGGCCACCCAGCCGAACTGCTCGATCCACCCGCCGACAAAGCCGATCCCGTACAGCCCAAAGGCCAGAACGCCGTTCGCCAGGGTCGACAGGCGGCTGCCGCCGAAAAAGGACAGGTTGAGCAGCAGAATCCCGTTCAGCCAGACGAGCGACAGGCCCAGGAAAGGCCTCGGCGCATGCTGGCCGGAAATGATCAAGACCACGCCCATAACACCGCCGGCCATCAGCAGGAGGTAGGAAGTCAAGAGCACCAGGAACCCAATCCATTTCCCCAGCACGATCTCCCACCGTCTGACCGGTTTCGCCACGAGTGTCTGTACCGTTCCGCTGCCGATCTCACCGGACAGCGTATCGATTGAGGTGAGCACCGCCATGGCGATAGTCAGGAAGTTCACAACGTACAGGCCGGCGAGGAGCATGAAGTTCCTCGCTTCTCTCATGGCCATGAGGGACATGACATTCGCGTGTCGCTGGATGTCCTGATTCAGGTAGTAAAAGCCGACCGAGTAGACAGCAAGAAACAAACCTCCCATGACGAGTGCCGCCAGGACGATTTTTCGCCTGACCGCCTCCCGAAGCGTGAGAGCGGCGATAATCCACATCGTCCTCATAGGCCTACCTCGCTCCCGACGATCTGAACGAACAAATCCTCGAGCGAGACCCGCTGCGGCGACAGAGAATACACGTCGGCGCCCGATTGGACCAGGAATCGGTGGATATCGGGCAAGCAGGTCTCCTCTGCCAGGGTCATCCGTATAATGTCGCTCGTTCTATCGACCGTGCCCGACCAGCGTCGTAATCCCTCCAGAGCGGAGGCAGTCAATTTCCGGGCCCGAATTTCCACGTTCAACAAACCATTCATCAGAGACTTCAGCTGAGACGTCTGGACCACGCGGCCGTGCTTAACGAACGAGACCCGGTCGCAGGTCACTTCCACCTCGCTGAGCAGGTGTGAATTCAGGAAGACCGTGGTTCCCCGGCTCTTGATGTCCCGGATGATGTCGCGCACGAGCCGGCGTCCCATGGGATCCAGCCCTGAAGTGGGCTCGTCCAGAAAGACAACTTCCGGGTCATTGAGCAGGGCCTGTGCAAGGCCGATGCGCTGGAGCATCCCCTTCGAGAACTCCGCAAGCTTCTTCTCGGAATGAGCCGCCAGCCCGACCAGCTCGAGAAGCTCTCCAACCCGGGACTTCAGCACGGTCTCCTTCATTCCATAGAGTCTTCCATGGACAGAAAGAAACTCGTGCGCCTTCAACCAGTCATGGAAACGAAAATGCTCAGGGAGGAAACCCACCTTCCGGAGGGCAGCGGGCGTGCCGACCGGCCGTCCGAGGAGGAATCCCTCCCCCGAGGTGGGAGCGCACAGCCCGAGGAGCATTTTCACCGAGGTGGTTTTGCCGGCGCCGTTCGGGCCCAGAAAGCCGAACACTTCGCCTCGCTCGACGCGCAGTGAAAGGTCCTCGACCGCTACTTTTTCCCCGAAGGCCTTACGCAGCCCAATAGTCTCGATGGCGGGGTGCGATTGGTCCATATGCGCAAATATTATCGTACCAGCCGTCATTCACACACTAGCGGAGGCCTGCACCCACTTACAGGCACGTGGAAGCCTGTGCAGCGCGTGACTGTCAGCAAGAAGCCCGTGCGCTACGCCAGCGAGCCGGCGATTTCGAGCGCTTTGGCCTTGTCTCCCACTCCGTTCAGGCTGTAGATAGTCTCGTTTTTGATCCAGATCAGCAGGAAACGCTCACTGCCGGAATAGCGGATCAGGTTGCCTTTTACGCCATCCACCATGACAATCTCAGCCGAGGAGACGTTGCGTGGAATGGGGACCAGCATGGTCGTTGTAAAGTCCACAGTCTGGCTGAACTCCCTGGCTTCCGACTCGGTCATGCCCATGACCTGGAGCAAAGGAGTGGCGACTTCGTCAATGTTCAGTCCGCCGGGCGCGGAAACCGTAGGCGACAGCGCCTGAGTCAGCATGAAGCAGCCAGGTCCCAGGTAAAGCCGCCGGCCCGCCTCTCCGGGCAGTCCGAAAGCGCTCTCGGAGCAGTCGCCGAAAAAGCCCACAACCGAGGCCTGAAGATCAAAGTTGATCTTTGCTCCGTCCAATGCCGGGGGCAACTCTATGTCCGTATTCCCCATCTCGTCCATGACGGCTCTGACGCGGGCCAGATCCACATCCATGCTGATTTTGGCGCCCGGCTGAACGTACCACTTGACGGCTTGAAGCGCTCGCGGGACGCGGACCTGTATCCCCGCTTCCTGAGCGGCCTCGGCCGTAGAGGCAACCGCGTGCCTCTCGCCCTTCGGCTCCACGCGCAGGTCTTTTGCCAGAATCTGGGCCATCTCAGGCGACGAGCGGAGCTTCCGCATCTGTTGTTCCAGTTTCTGCCCGTCCACGTAGACGGTCTGAATTTCCTGGGCGCGGAACAGGTAAAGGAATCGTCCGGCCAAGGCCCGGACAGGAGGAACCATCAAGAGCACTGTCACGACTGCAAGCACGAAGAGGGAAGCCCAAACGGGCCGGTACTTTCGGGAAAACGGTTTCTGCCACATATTCGTAATCTCCATCCGAGTCTCAATACGTTGCTGAATTCGGTTTCGCAGCGAAGCTGCGGTGGGCAAAACGGAACCGGAGTCCAGGATCTCAAAGCAGGCGGCCGTGTGACGGGCCCGAGCCCGTGCCGCCTCGAGCGCCTCCCGGCAGCTATCACACTCGGTCAGATGCGCCAAGACGCGTGACTGCTCGGCAGGACTCAGCTCCTCGTCGCGAAAAGCGTGTAGAAGCGCTTGATCGATATGCATAATCACGTTCCTCAGATCAGGACCTGTCGGACTTGGGGGACCTGTAACTCTTTTCGAACTCCTTCTCCGCCCGGGCCAGCAGCGAGCCGACCGAAGCCGCCGGAATGCCGAGGGCACTGGCCAACTCGGCATACGACAAACCGGAATGTCTCAGGATCAGGAGCCGGGCCGAGCGGGGCTTCAGACGCGCCAGCACGGATCGGACACGATCCCGCTCCTCGGTCTGAGCGGCCAATTCCAACGGATCACCCGCCGCGCGGTTCGTGGTGGGCCATTGCGCCGCCGCATCCTCGTAACGGCTGCGTCGCCGGCTGGCCCGCAGTGAATTCAGTCCCAGGTTGACCGCCACCCGATAAAGCCAACCAGGAGTGACGGGTTTCCTGTTAGCCGACATCTGACTGTGAAGCCGCCAGAAAACCTCGACCGCGAGATCCTCTGCATCGGCCGAATTGCCGGTCAATCGGCAAATGACCCGGTAGACTCTCTGCCAGTGTTCCTGGAAGGCGCCTTCGAAAGACGTCAAGCATGTCCGCCCCGAGATCTCGGGCTCACGAAGATCAGCTTTGGGCTCCACGCCTGACCTCGTACACCAGCCTCGTCGCCATGTCAATTCCTGGACCTTTCCGCCCACATCCTTTAAACACCGCTCGGTGACGCCGTGTGACAAATTAGATGAGAACCTGTAGATTATTGCAAGCTTTGGAGCGCCGGGCGTGCTTGACGATACAGGCGCAACAAGAACGCGCCGCTCAGCCGCCGCGCCAGTTGCGGCTTTGGGCGGAGGAAGTCGGAGAGATGAAAAAGACAACCATCCTGCGCAAGGCGCTGTCGGAACGTCGGGCCGTCGTGGCCCCCGGATGTTACGACGCGCTGAGCGCCAAGATCATCGAGGCCTGCGGATTCGAAGTGATCCAGGTCTCGGGGTTCGGGATCGCCGGATCGTTGATGGGAGCTCCGGACCTCGGAATGACCCAGATGAAGGACATCCTGGACATGACCTGGAACATCATCCAGGCTGTCGAACTGCCCGTCATGGCGGACGCCGACACCGGAGGCGGGAACGCCATCAACGCCGCCTGGGTGTGCGAGCGACTTATTCAGAGCGGGGCCGCGGGGATGAACATCGAAGACCAGGTGTTTCCTAAGCGGTGCGGACATCTGAACGGCAAAGAAGTGATCCCCGCCGAGGAAATGGCAGGGAGAATCAAGGCTTGCGCCCGCGTGCGCGACCGGATGGATCCGGACTTTATTCTCAATGCGCGAACGGATGTCTGCGGCCTCGAAGGCTTAGATGCAGCCATCGCCCGTTCAAACCTGTACCTGTCCGCCGGCGCGGACCTCGCTTTTATAGAAGGGATCCCGACCCGGGCGGACATCGAAAGAGCCGCTCGAGAGGTCAAAGGGTTGCTTTCCATCAACCTGATGGACGGCGTCTCCGGCGTCCGGACAGAACTCGTTCCCGTTCCGGACCTCGCGGCTATGGGGATTGCTCGCGTCTCGATCCCGGTCGCTTCGATCATGGTTGCCCACAAAGCCCTTCTCGACTTTTTCCGCGCGCTAAAAGCCTCGCCGACCGGGGTTCTGGCGGGACAGACAAACTGGTTGACGGGATTCAATGAGTATACTCAGTTTCTCGGCCTGAACCGCTACAGGGCCATGGAGGATGAGTTTCTCCCCAAAGAGAAACTGGCTGCAAAATACAAGCCCGATCGTCAGTCACAGCATGCGCCAACGCTACTCGACAAACCCGATTGATCGGAACAAGAATCCGAGCCTTCGCGAAGTCCCAGGCCTAGGCATGGACTCTGGGAGAGGGAGCGTGATGGGAATAGTGCCACTTCACTTCCCGGTAGCCACAACTCTTGCAGGTCCAAACGGCTTCCACGTAATATTCGGCCGTCTGGGTGGCATTGAAGTAGCCGGGGCCCAACTTAAACACTTCGCTCGGCCTGATGTACAACTTCTTTGCCATCAGTCCGTTGCATTTCGGGCACGCCATAGTGCCACCTCCTTTGCGGACCGCTGATTAAAGCTGAAATCTATGGATGGCCTAATGCTACTACAGTGCTACCTCGGAGACAATAACCAAACCCGCGTCAAAAACAGAATATTTTCCGCGCTACGGTGACAGGAGCCAGAAAGGATGAAGGATGAAGGATGAAGAAAAGCAGGGTGACGAGGTCACAGGCGACAGGGTCACAGGACCTGGAAAGGATGAAGGACGAAGGATGAAGAAAAGCAGGGTGACGAGGTGACAGGCGACAGGGTCACAGGAGCTGGAAAGGATGAAGGACGAAGAAAAGGAGGTGCAAATGGGTAACCGAGGCAAGGTAAAAGTTGGAATCATCGGGTCACAGTTTGAGGCGGATATTCACGCAGCCTCCTTTCAGATCATGCCGGAAGAGGCGGAGGTGGTCGCCGTCTGCTCGCCGACTCCGGGCCACCCCGAGGCCTTGGCCCGGCGGTACGGGATACCGAGGGTCTTTCACGATTACCGGCAGATGCTCCGGGAGCCGGACATCGAAATGATCACGATCGCGGCGCCTAATTCGTTGCATGCGGAGATGACCGTGGAGGCCGCGCGCGCCGGCAAACACGTGGTGTGCGAGAAACCGCTGTGCATGACCCTCGAAGAGGCGGACCAGATGATCGAGGCGTGCCGCCGAAGCGGGGTCCTGCTCCTCTACGCCGAGGAGCTTTTCTTCACCCCGAAATACGTTAAGGCCAAGGAGATGGCCGATCAGGGCGCCTTCGGGAAAGTCTACCTCGTCAAGCAAAGCGAAAAGCACTTCGGTCCCCACGCCGACTGGTTCTGGGACATTAATCGCTCCGGCGGCGGCGTTTTCATGGACATGGGATGCCACGGCGTCGCCTTCTGCCAGTGGTTTTATGACCGCTCTCCGATCAAAACCGTGTATTGCCAGATGGGCACGTACGTCCACAAAGACAAGACGAAAGGAGAAGACAACAGCATTTGCATCCTCGAATTCGAGAACGGCGGCGTGGGACTGGTCGAGGACAGCTGGGCTCGACGAGGCGGCATGGACGACAGCATCGAGGTGTATGGCGAAGGCGGCGTGACTTACGGCGACCTTCACATGGGGAACGCCTTGCCGACCTTCAGCGAATACGGTTTCGGGTACGCTGTCGAGAAGGCGCCGACGACTTCCGGCTGGACCTGGCCGGTTTTCGAGGAACTGTGGAACTACGGCTTCCCCCAGGAAATGAGGCACTTTGCCCGCTGCGTCCGCGGGAAAGAACAACCCCAGGCCACCGGCGAAGACGGCCGGCGCGTTATGGAAGTCATGTATGCCGGCTATGCGTCGTCCCGGTCAGGGAAGAAAGTCGAGTTGCCTTTCAAGCCCCCGGCGGGGATCAGGAAACCGATCGACCTGTGGCTGGCCTAGAAAAGTCGTTACAAAAGAGCCAATTGCAAAAATCGGCTTTGCCACGCGACCTGGCCCGCTCCACCAGACCAAT
>JBHGBF010000084.1:0-19139 GCA_041946865.1 Acidobacteriota bacterium
TCCAGGTTCATCCGGCTGTCATGCTTCACGCTTTCAGCGTGATACAGCCACACGGCAGCCGTTCCTGTTGATTCATCTATTTACATTCGCCAAAGTCCAGGGTCCCAACGGACCTCCAGGCCGCGATCTTGAGCCAGAACATATTGTGGCGCCAAAGTCCAGGGTCCCAACGGACCTCCAGGCCGCGATCTTGAGCCAGAGCATATTGTGGCGTGCTGAAACAACCGGATAAGCAGAAGCAGACTCACGGGAACCGTTTCCCCTTGACGTCACTCGTTCCACTTCCTCTCAGCCGATCCCAGCAGATCGGACTGGGGCGAATAGACCACTGCTTTGACTCGCCCCCGGCGCGCGCCAGTTGGCTGCGGCAGGTTGCCGGCGACCTTGAGACCCGCTTGGAGCACCTGCCGGTAAGTGGCCTCCTTCAGATTCATGTCCACGGTGTCCCAGGCTTGGGCCACGACCTTCTGCTCTTCGGCGACAAGGAAGTAGGCCAGCGAAAAAGTCCCGGTGAATCGTTCAGCGCTCGTTTCGAACATGTCGGCCCGCACTTGCACCGTCACCTCAAATGTCAGTCCCCTCCCCTCCTGGTTCGCCGCGCTGGTCACGCGCCCGAGAGCCACGCGAATGTCATCCAGCGGGCGCGGCGACGTCAGCCCCGCTATCGTCCTGAGGTAGCTCCGCTGCATTTCGACGCTGGGCGGAAGCGGGGTCGCGTAGTAGCCGCGGCGACAAAACACGCGGGCGTTTCTCGCGCTGACTTCGACCCTGATCTTGCGATACCGGCCATCGAGTCTCTGATCCGTGGGAGTGTAGCCGAGCAAGTACAGGCTCGCGGCAGAGTCGGAAATGGCGGAAAGCGCCTGTGGGACGTCGGCACCGACAAACGCTTGCCCGCCCGTAAGCTCCGAAAGATCCTTCATCGAGGCCAGGGCGGAAAAGCCGAGGTCAGACAAAGCGTATCGCTGGGGCGTGACGGCCTCACTCCGACTCGCGGTGGCGCCTGACGCCGAACCGCGACTCTGCGCGAGACTTGCCGACCTCTCGAGATACTGCGCGTTCTTTTCGGCACTGCTCGCCTGTCCTGCTTCGCTCGACTCGCCGACGTAGAGTGTGTGAATCCTGACGGCTCCGTCGCCGGCCAGGGAGGCAATGTTACCGGGCACGTCGGGATTGGACAGCCCGGGCAGAACCAACCCACGGGTCGTCAGAAAAAGCATGTGCCTGTCACCTGGCGCGGTCTTGAGATAATCAACCGAGGCGAACAGGCATTGCAGATCCTCTTCCGTGGCGGCGCGGTGAGCCAGGAAAGCGCTCGGCGCCGTCCCATACCTGATTCGTTCCGATCTGATCCGATCGAACTGGCGGTACTTTTCGTTGTTTGCAGGAATAGGCGTCCGGTCCATCCTCTTCTGCATGATGGCTTGTTCTTCGTATTCGACAACCTGGCGGTCGGCTTTTCGACGTTCCAGCCGGTCGGCGCCCGGTCGAGGCGGTAGGATCCTCCGGCACTCCCCCAGCATCTCCCGGACCAGGCACTCTACCGGCACCCCGAGCGGGTCGCCGTAGACGATTGCCAGTTCGGAACGGCTGGCCTGCTCGAGCTTTTGCTCGATCGCATCCCAACCGGCATGGCACCGTTTCAAGATCGCCGCTACGCTGGAATGATCATTTGAAAACGAAGTTGCGTAACCGTGCGCCACGATCGCGACCCGGTCATCGGGTCTGAGCTTCCCGAGGATAAAATCACGAATCTCGTCAAAGGCCTGCGCATATCGTCCCCGGCCCAACAGGATCAGGAAGCTGCGCCGGTGCTGTCCGTCCGGGAATCCGGCTCTCTCAGCGATTTGCCGGTCCGGCGCCGGCGAGGTCAAGCTCTGGTCCGATGTCAAAATCTGAAAATGGCTGACCTGCTGTTTAGCCCCATTCTCAAAGACCGAGAAGTCGTCTCTGCCGAGCCCCCTCAAGGGCTTTCCTTGCTCGTCGGTAACGACCACGGTGACCGGCACAAGATCGACTCGGACTCGTACAGGGTGGCCCGATTGTGCCGAGAGAAAAAGACCGATGATCAAAAAGAGGGATGCGGCGATCAAGCCCGTTTTCCTGCTCATCGAACCTCCTCTGAGACCCGCCACGGCCCTAACCCTGCTCGGAAGACGGCGCCACCGGCGGGACTTCAAAACGATAGCCGATCTCGCGAACGGTCTTGATAAACATCGGTTTTGACGGGTCCGGTTCAATCTTCTGCCTGAGGGTGGTGATGCATCGGTCCACGCTGCGCGTTGTCACGAACACCCCGTGCCCCCATACCTCACGAAGGATTTGCTCTCTGGTCATGGCCCTGTTTTCGGACCGGGCTAGCAGCGCCAGCACCTTGTACTCTTTTGGCGTCAGCCGCACCTCTACACCGCAGTGTTCCAGCCGGCGGGAATCCAGATCCAACCGGAAGTCACCGAAAACGATGCTTCTCGGATCGCCGGTCATCACGCGGGTTCGCCGCACCAGCGCCTGGGCCCGGGCGAGCAACTGCCGGATACTAAAGGGCTTGGTGACATAGTCGTCGGCGCCGATGTTCAGACCCAGAATGATGTCCGATTCTTCTCCCTTGGCGGTCAGCATGATGATCGGTGTATTGACTCCTTCCTCTCGCAGCATCCGGCACACCTCATACCCGTTGACCTTGGGAAGCATGATGTCGAGGATGATGATCTCCGGCTGAAAGCGAAGAGCGGCATCGTAGGCCGCCTCGCCGTCCGTCGCGGTCTCAACCGCGTAACCCTGGAGTCTGAAATTGTCCGTCAACGCGCGCAGCATGGTTGGATCGTCTTCGACAATCAACACCCGTCCGGTCATGACGCCCTCGATCCTGGTGAAGCGGGCAGCACGATACGGAACAAGCTTCCTGCCCCGGGTTCGCTTTCCACCGACACACGACCCTTGTGCGCTTTCACGATCAGCTTGACTATGCTCAGCCCGAGCCCGCACCCATCGGATTTTCGCGAAAGCTTCCGATCTGCCTGATAGAAACGCTCGAACACTCTGCGCGCCGCCTTGCGACTGATGCCGATACCGTTGTCCTGGACCTCGAAACTGACGTCCTGGCCCGCGCGTTTGACTCGGAGGAAAATCTGCTTCTCGTCTGGCGTGTACTTGAGCGCGTTATCAAGCAGATTGACTACGGCTCTCACCAGTCCCTCGCGATCTCCCCAGACCGGCGGCAATTCCGCCTCTGCTTCATATCGGAAGTCAACCGCAGCCAGCTTGAAACGCGCTTCCACGGCCTGGAAGGCGAGTTGTGTGACTTCCTCCGGCCGGATATCCATGAAGCTGAAGACGTGTTTCCCACGCTCCAGGCGGGAAAAGCAGAGGAGGTTGTCGATCAGCTGAGCCAACCGTTCGTTCTCCCGGCTGATCAACTCAAGATATTCTCTCTTCTGCTCTTCACTGGGCAGCCTGTCCTCAATCAGCGTGTCGAGAAGAACCCGCACGGACGCCACCGGGGTCTTGAGCTCGTGGGAGACAGTAGCGACAAAATCGTTCTTGAGATTCGCCAGGCGTACCTGTCGTCCGGCGAAGCCCACGGCCAGAAGCACCGAGCACAGGATGCCCAGGCAGAGCAGGATCGCGGTCCAGATGCGGAGAGTCGTTTCCCGGCGAGTCAGTTCTTCAAGAGAATCGCTCCCTTTCAACGTCAGAGTGAGTCTCCAGCCGGAAAGCGGACTCCGCGCCCGCAGTTGAAAACGATCAGGAGTCCCGGCCCCTGCGTCCCTGTCGTTTGCGGGTTCAAAACGTATTGTCCCTAAGTCGGAGGGGAACTGTTCCGCGAGAACGGACGAGGCCCAGCTTTCGAGATGGTCCGCCCGATAAAGAGCCATGACTCTCGTCCGGGCCAACGTGGTGCCCCATATACCCGGCACATGGGTCGGACGCAGGTCACCCGGTCGATTTTCACTCTCCCAAGTGATCTCTTCCGGCGCGAGATCCACGAAAGAGATGGCCAGCTCCTCGGCTTGAAAAGCGGCAGACAAAGGAAACTTCGGGTCAAGCTCGTGAAGCTGGCGTAGCAACGCGAGCCGCTGTGATGAGCGCACACCGACAGACGGATCAGGGCTCGTCAGGCAGTCGTAAAGCGCTTGCGAAGTTAGCGCAAAACGCTTGTCATGGAAGCGCCTCATCATCGGGAGCGCAAGCATCCACGCTTCGGGATCGAGGAGCCGGCCATCGGGAGCCTTGTGCAGCTGCCGCCTGGCCGGAGGAAAAGTCGAGAGCAGGAGATCGACCGCCTTCTGATGACGACCAAGCCTGGCCAGGCAGCGCGACTCGGCAATCCTGGCCTGAGCGCTGTACGTCCTCGCTCCCCAGGATTCCAACCCGATCTTCCGATACAGGCCGGCCGCCTTTTCGAAATTCCCTTCGACAAATTCTGCTTTCTCGGCAGAGCGCCAGGCGGGAGGAAAGTACGCGTAGACTGGGTCGACCGGTGACAGTCGGGGAAAACAGACGCGACCGCTTTGGTCGAATATTACGGCCCCGGAGCAGCCGCGCTGATTGACAAGCCTCAAGAAGAGGGCGTCGGCCACCGCTTCTCCAGTCGTCAATGATTCCAGGGTCCGCAATCGAGATACCCATGACCGTTCGATCATGTCTCTGGCCCGGTGTACCTCGCTCTCGCAGGCTGCAACCACATGCTCGCGGACGGCCAGTCGCTCATTTCGAACCGCCACATTTGTCAGCCACAATATGCCGACCGTCGGAATGATGATTCCGAGGACTGCCGCCAGCACCGTCAGCCTGGATACATTGCCGGCTCGACCGAGTCCGAGCCTCATTGCCGCTTTCCTTGCGAGTCCGGCCCGACGTTATCTTTCGCTTTTGCCGGATTCTTCGCCCACTCGGTTGCCAGTCGCAAACCTTCACGGGCTTCAGCGCTGGTTGGTTCGATAAGCAACCATTGCTGATAACACCTTGCAGCCGCTTCGTACTCTCCTTTCAGCAAGTAGACCATTGCGGTCGCGCTCATGTTGTCCATCTTGAGCCAGTAGATGGCCGCTTCATCCATATTCCCGGCTGCGTGAGCCGCCCATCCCAGTCCGTTCAGGGCGGCCGGGTGGTGCGGCGCCAGTTCGAGACATCTCTTCCAGGCCTTCTGCGCCTCTGCATGCTTGCCTTGGTTAAAGCAGGACCAGCCCAGCCCGCTCCAGCCCTCCGGTTCCCGCGGAGTCGCTTCCGTAACTTTTCGAAACCGGGCTTCGGCCTCCGAAAACCTGCGCTGCTGGAAGACTCCCCAAGCCTCGTCGATCGGGTACTTCGCACCTCCGAGATGTTGCTCGGCCTCGCGAACGAGATCGCTCTGTTCCGGATAGAGTCGGACAAGCTCTTTAAAGATCTTCTGCGCCTCTGCCATGCGTCCCTGCTTCTGATGGCACATCGCCAACCTGAAGCGGGCCTGGGCCAAGATCGCACGACTGCCCTCTCCGGCCTCGATGATGCCGGCATAGAGCTTCATTGCCTGGGTAAGGTCTCCGGCGGTTTCTTCGGCATGAATCGCCCGTTCCAACTGGACAGACGGGGGCTGGCCGAGCGCGCAGGGATGCGCGCGAGAACACTTATCAGCAAGACGACTTTGGTCAGCGACATAGCTTTGCTCCTTCCCGAGTAGGTCGCCACTCCTCGCTTCCAAAGTATGCCGACTGAATGTTACCGAATTGTTACCGGCTTTTCCGTTTTTTGTTTCAGCTTTCAGCGTTCAGCTTCCATCAGAGGCTGATCGCTGAAAGCTTGTGGGACGGCCTTCGTGAACTATGCCCCGATCGGTTCAGTGTGCGTGGTGTTGATGATGCTCCTCGGTGGACGAACCTGGTTGAAGCTCCAGGAGGTGGTGCAGGAGCGCGACATACTGGCGTACAAATTCCCTGCCTGCCGGCACATCATCGGGCTCGAAGCGCCGGGCGGCGCGCACGGCGCGGACTTTTTCCAGAATGCCTGGACGTTGGGCAGCTTCAAACAGCCCGGCCAGCTTCTGGTCTCCCTGCTCGCTCTCGACCGCACGGTCATAAGCTGGAATGATC
The DNA here is from genome assembly GCA_041946865.1 of Acidobacteriota bacterium. Taxonomy (GTDB): domain Bacteria; phylum Acidobacteriota; class UBA6911; order RPQK01; family RPQK01; genus RPQK01. The sequence goes on from JBHGBF010000084.1 coordinate 6,069, forward strand.
GGCCCCAGGTCCCGGCCGGGGGCTTTCAGCCCGGTATAGGCCTCCCCCTCACCCGCCCTATGGAGCCGGACAAGGGTCTCCAGAAAGTACGTCTCAGCCAATTCCTTGGCTTCGGGTCCCGCCTTCCGGACCCGCACGACTTTCTGAAAGAGCGAACGGATATCGTTTTCCTCGGCAGCCGACACCCAGATCAGGGCCAGATTCACGTTGCCGGTCTCAAGCGCCTGTTGTCCGGCCTTGACGACCGGCCCATCCCAGCCGTCGCAATGGGCGTTGGCGGGAACGCCTGCCGCCAACATGAAAACCATGACAAGAAAGAGTCGATTCCTGGTCAGCATAGATGTCCTCCATTACTGGTTGACGATATTGGTTAAACAAAGCGGTCTTCCTACTCTGAAGCCGTCGATCAGACGGCCTCAATCGCAATATTTTCCCCTTGGCGGGCCGTTGACGAGGCAGTGGCAGCCGCCGCCGGCCTGAGGGTGAGCAGATGCCAGACGGTCATCACCACCCCTGCCACGACCACGAGGCCATGGAGAAAGACCACAAACATCCAAAATCGTATGGGCGCCTGAGTGGCCATATAATCCTGCCCCTGCATGCGCTCGAGATAGGTCTGCAGCACTCCCGCCACGGCGAACGCCAGGCTCATCCCGAGCACGCCGAGCGAAGTCGTCCAGAATCCCCAGTGGCCGAGTTTCTCCTCGAAACCGCAGTCACCCGGCAAGTCCTTGAGCCGGGGCATGGCGAAATAGAAGAACGTCAAGTTCAGCAGGACGTAGGCGCCGAAGAAAGCGAGGTGCCCGTGCGAGGTCGTAACCTGGCTGCCGTGCGTGTAGTAGTTGATCTGCGGGAGTGTGTGCGCGAACCCGAACAGGCCGGCGCCCACAAAATGCAACACCACGCCACCCAGGAGGTAGACCCAAGTCAGACGCGGTCGAAAACCGTGCGACCCTTCCCTTGTATGGCGGTAAGTGTCGACCACCATCAGCAGGATCGGAAAGGGTTCCAAGGCGGAGAAGAAACCGCCCACCCACAGCCAGTAGCGCGGAGCACCGAGCCAGTAGTAGTGGTGGCCGGTGCCCGCAATGCCGGTCAGGAGGAACAGCCCGAGTTCCACGTAAAGCCATTTCTCCACCACACTGCGGTGAACTCCGGTCATCTTGATCAGCAGGAATGAGGTCAGTGCGGCGGCAATCAGCTCCCACGCGCCCTCCACCCAAAGGTGGATGACCCACCACCAGTAATACCAGTCGACGGCCGTGTTGCTGTAAAACGGGATTCCAATCAGGTACAGGAGGGCGAGGAAGGTGAGCCCTCCGAGAAGCGACCCTTGGGTCACGGTCCACCGGCGGGCTTTCAGAACCGTGATGCCGACGTTGGCGAGGAACATCAATGCCCCGACCACCACGGCCAGATCAAGCGGGCGCGGGATCTCGAGCAGCGGTCGACCCTGTGTCCATCCAAAGATAAACCCGACGATGGCCACGACACCGGTAACGCTCAGCAGGGCCAGCTGCGCCAGCGCCAGCCGAGGCCATTCCAGTTCCCTGCCCGTCTCCTCCGGGATCAGGTAGAAGGTGGCGCCCATGAATCCAAGGAGCAGCCAGAGAACCAGGAGATTGGTATGGATGGCGCGCGCGGTCGAGAAAGGAAAAACGTCGACGACCGACTGCGGGACGGTGGCAAAGTAGTTCACTGACAACCACAGACCGACCACGACCTGCAGCACGAACAACAGCAGGGCAATGACAAAGTACGGATAAGCGATTTTTTGCGTCTTGAAAAGCATGCCTCACCTCCCCGGTTTTGCAGACAAGGCTGTGATGAACTGAGCGACCGACTGGCGTTGTTCAGCCGAAAGATGCGTATAGGACGGCATGCCGCATCCGGGCGCATACTTCTCAGCGTCGACCAGAAACTCGGCGATCGACAGCGCATTTCTCCGTTTGCCGATCCACTCGAATCTGGTGCCGATTGCTGCTCCGCTGTCACCTAGCTTATGGCAGGAAAGACATTGCTCCTGCTTGATCAAAGCCGCTCCCGGCGACATGGCAGCAGCGGCGAGGATCCGTTCCGTGGACCGTTTCCAGGTTCCCTCCGAATGCTGCGGCGGCCAGTCATTGTTCTCGATCCCTGAGATCCAGGCCAGATAAGCCGTGATGTTCGTCACCTCCTCTTCGGACAGTCCCTGATTCGGCATTTTTCGGAAGGAGTTCGCGAAGACGACTTCCGGATTCTCCAGACGCCGGCGAATCGTGGTCTCTCCAAGCCTGTTGTAAGCACGGGTCAGGTCAGGCGCATAGTAAGCGCCGAAGCCAAGTACCGTGTGACAATCGTTGCAGTTGTGCTTCTCAAAGGCGCGCTTCCCCGCCACCACTTCTAGGCTCAGCTTGTCGGCGTGTGTGAGCGCGTCAAACTGACGGTGAGTCTCGATCGTCAACCCAAGGAAAAGCGCGAGTGAAGCGAGTGTGCCTCCCCAAAAAACCCATTTCGCGGTCTTTTCTTTCACAGCCTCCTCCTTTTCCGTCACCGGGTAATGCCTCAGTCTTGTTTGTAGTGCCGCCTTTAAGCGGGCCTACAAACAAGACTGAGGCATTACGTCACCGGGCCGAAAGGCGTTGACTTTTCAGCCAACAGTTCTTGTTTAAAAATAGAGCAACAACAACGGAAAAGAACTTACAGCTTCGGCGTCCGGGCCGCCATGACTTTTGTCACGCCCTGCCCGGGCCTCTTCCCCGCGCACAAACCGGCCTTGTCCTGCTATTCGCCGGGTGCCATAATTTTTTTAGCTCTAAAACATTTGTACGCGCGCGCTCACGCTGCGCGCGGCTTCCAACTCGGGCTCTCCGGCCCGCATGCTTTAGCTTCTTCGGTTAGCTTCAACAAGGGGCTGTGACGCAGGCGCGTCAGCTGAGTCACACCGACGAGGAGTACGCATATAAAACCTTCACGATCTCTATTGAGGGGCCTCATGAGAAGACGATTTCGAAACAGATCGGAGGCCGGGCGCGTGCTGGCTGAGAAGCTGGCCCCTTATGCCGGCCGGCCCGACGTCCTGGTTCTGGCGCTGCCCCGCGGAGGGGTCCCGGTAGCTTACGAGGTTGCCCGAAGCTTGGACGCGCCACTCGATGTCTTCGTGGTACGTAAACTCGGCGTCCCCGGTCACGAGGAGTTGGCCATGGGAGCAATGGCTTCAGGAGGCATCCGGGTATTGAACCATGACGTCGTCCGGTCGCTCGAGATCTCTCAAGAGGCAATCGACAGGGTGGCCGCGAAGGAGCGGGAGGAGCTCGAGAGGAGAGAAAAAGCCTATCGAGGTGATCGCCCACCCGCCCAGGCGCAGGGCCGGACGGTCATTCTCATCGACGACGGACTGGCGACCGGATCAACCATGCGCGCGGCGGTTCTGGCGCTCAAACAACAGCATCCGGCAGCCGTGATTGTCGCCGCTCCGACGGCCGCACGCGAGACGTGTGATGAATTTCGGACGGAGGTTGACGAAATCATCTGCGCCGTTACGCCTGAGCCTTTCTATGCGGTTGGCCTCTGGTATGAGGATTTCAGCCAGACCACGGACGAGGAGGTGCGGGATCTTCTCAATCGATCCTGGCACGGTTCGCCGGCAAAGACCACGCAATAAGGACCAGGTCTGCTGCTGCCCGAGGCCATGGATTCCCGCGCCACTGCAACTCCGGCCGCGACAATCCATCTAAGAAAGCAAGGAGGCAATCAAGATGTTCAGACGGCGTATGAGTTTTAGCCGGCTGGCTGTTGCCTTGCTGGTTTTTACTTTCATCGTTTCGTCAGCCAACGCTTTCGGTCAGGGAAGGCGTGGGCACTTCGGCTTTGGAGGCAGGGGCGGACACTTCGGCCATCGAGGATTCGGCCCATCAGGCTTCCATCACCACTTCGGCTTTCCAGGCCCCGGCGCACATTTCGGCTTTGGCCACTTCGGCTTCGGGCCATTCGGCTTCCATGGCTTCGTGCCACATCAGTTCGGTTTTCGCGGTCCCCATGTCCGTTTGGGCTTTGGCCACCTCGGGTTCGGTTTCAATTCCTTTGGCTTCCATGGCTTCTCCCCACATCATTTCGGTTTTCGCGGCCCCCACGCGCATTTCGGCTTTGGGTTTCCGGTGTTTCCCGGTTTCACTCCTTTCTTTCACCCGTTCGATGACGGATTCGGGCCTTTTGGGTCCTTTGATTTCCACGACCCGGCCCCGTTCTTTTTCAGTCGCCCGCACCATCTGCCTGCCGGTTTCAAAGCGATTTGGGTGGACCCGTCGTGGGTCAGCACTGAGCATGGTTCATTGCGATTTCCGGGCGGCTGGGCCGTTACGGAGGCCGACAGAGCCAGCGCCGCGTCTGCAAAACCGATCTGGGTAGCCCCGCGTTGGGAGAGAACCGAGAACGGATCGGTGTTCGTACCGGGTGCGTGGATGGTAGCCTGGACTGACGAAGATTAAGAGCAGGCTTTCTCAGCGGCTTTCAGGCCCACTTTAAGGATCACGATCGAAGCCTCTTCCGGTTGTTCGCAAGGGCGGCCAGACTACCTGCTTCCGCCCCGATTCCCACTGAACCAGTAGCGGCTTGTGTCCGTTCTGCGCGCCGTTCGAATCCAACCGAAAACGACCGTAGAAGGTCGACAAGTCCTGGCGAAGAGCAACGGCACGCAGAGCCGGCGCCGAAAGATCCGCCGAGTCGCCCACACATTTTTCGAGGATCAAGCCGCACGCAAAGGCTTGAGCGGCCGTGTAGTCGGGTGTCTTCCGGAAGTGCCCGTAATACTGGTGACGAAACCACGTCTCATCGGGGCCCAGGTCGGGCCGGGGAGCAGTGTCGGGCTCCCATTGGGAAGGCCCGACCACCCTTTCGGCCATTTCCTTCAGCTCTTTATAGAAAGCCGAGACTCCGGCCGCGATACAGACCGCCAGGCTGATCTGGGGAAAGGCCGTGCTGTACTTGAAGATGCTGATTTCCTCCTGGTAGTCACCGATCGCCACCAGGCATTCGGGATCTTGATCCAAGGCAGCCCGGATAAGCTGAAGGAGCTCGATTCTCCGGTCAGAAATGTCAACAGGGGCGATTTCCAGAGCGTGACGAGCACAGGAATCAGCCAGGCCTGAAGCGACTTCAGCCGGAAACCCTCGTCGAGCGGCGAACATTACGGCCAGCTTCTTGACGGGGAGCTCGCGATGCAGGATATAGTCGGGCAGGTCCTGGAGATAGGTACGGGCCGGTGAAACCACGGAAATAACCGAAGACGCATAGTCTCTGTAAGTGCGCTCGCACGCTCCTCCATGATTCCAGAGAATCTTGCCCTCGCCGCAGGCAGCCCCCGCGGCTGCTCCAGTCAAGGCGCTGGAATAAGGACCGATCAGCAGATCGATGCCGTTTCGGATCAGCCCCTCGACATTCCGCCGGCACTGCTCCACCTTGCTCCGGTCATCGACATAGCGAAGAGAGATCGTCTCGCGTCTCGAAGTATTGGGCAAAACGAGCCCGCCCCTGGAGTTGACATGTTGTTCCCATAGCCGGAGGCCATTGAGCGCATCCTGGCCCTGCTCACGGTACTTCCCAGTCAGGGAGATGGAGATGCCAACCGGGATCAAGCTCGACCTCCAGTTCTTGTCAAAGGGCGCAAAACATGCTCTAAAAGCCCTTCGCGGTGACCTGAATCGTTCGCACCATTATGGACCATCCGAAAGGCGCCGCCCAGTCTCCAAGGCCGTTTCTTTCTGTAACCGCTCAGTCTTTTCCGGCAGCGAGGCGCCGAAGCGCCATCCGGGCTCGTCATCAGCGCCACAGAGCCGCACCCCACAGCGCCGCAAGCGCAGCGCTTTCCAGCGGACCGTCCGCGGACGGGAAGCGCGTCGGGTGCGAACAGAGCCGCTTGCGGCTTTGCGGCGCTTTCGAAGCTGAAAAGCGTTGCGATTGTTCTTTATGATTTATTTTGTTCGTTTATGAACGATATCGCGTATAATCTATCACGATGGTCATGACGGAAGACACCACCGGAGATCGGACGTGGGGTCGAGATCTGGCGGCAAAACGACTGGAGCAGCTGCGGCGCATCGTGCGTGAGAGTCATGTCGTCAAGGTCGACGAACTCGCGCAACGGCTGAAAGTCTCGTCGGCAACGGTTCGACGCGATCTCGATCACCTGGAGTCGCTCGGGGAGATCCGGCGCGTTCACGGGGGCGCTGTCGGACTGGAAAGCCGGCTGGAGGAGCCCCTTTTCGACGACAAGACCGCGATTGCCGTTGCCGAGAAACACCGGATCGCCGAAGCGGCGTTGACCTTCATCTCACCTGGGGACACCGTGTACCTGGACGGCGGCAGTACGGTCCTCGCTTTAGCCAGGCGACTGTATGATCGGGCCAACCTCACGGTGGTGACCAACTCTCTTCGCGCGGCCCTGGAGCTGGCGAGCGGCGGCCCGCGCCTGATCCTCATCGGCGGCGAGCTCCGCCGGCTCAGTCAAACGCTCGTTGGACCGCTCACCCGGCTGCTGCTTGACCAGCTTAACGTCGACAAAGCCTTCATGGGGACGATGGGACTTTCCATCAAGGAAGGCCTGACGACCACGGACCCGAGCGAGGCTTACACCAAGGAACTGGTGATGGAACGAGCCGCGAGAGTCATTCTTCTGGCAGACAGCACCAAGATTGACAAGGTGTCGTTTAGCCGGGCCGGCCGATTGAGCCATGTCAGCACGTTGATCACGGACAAAGGCCTCGACGCTAAGCGAGCCGAACAGATCAGGAAAAAGGGAGTTGAAGTGCTTCTGGTCTAGCATTCCCTCCCCTTGTATCAAGTTCAACCGGATTCAAATGAGGACGGACGATGTCGAATTATCTGAGTAGTTCAAAGCCGGATTTCACGCCCTTTACATACGATTGTGGACAGATCCCCGCCTATCAGTTCTCCGGGAATCTCCAAAGCGAGCTGGATGCCGGGCGTCTGACCGATCTGCAGGCCCGCGACCTCCTCGAGGACATGCTGATTGTCCGGGAGGTCGAGGAGATGATCGTCCGGCTTCGTTCCGGCGCTTACGAGCCGATTCGGGATTTCAACTACCGCGGGCCCACCCATGTTTCGGTGGGCCAGGAAGCAAGCTCCGTCGGGGCCTCGAGCGCCCTCACTATGCTTGATTACATCACCTCCACTCATCGTGGGCATGGCGACAGCCTGGCTCGCGGTTGCGTGGCCCTGAGGCAAATGACGACCGAGGAGCTGCGACGTCGGCTTAGCTCCGCTGCCACGAAGCGGGAAGAGCTTTTGGAGGAGGCGCTCGCCGATCACGTTTACCGGACCATTGCCGAGCTTTTCGGAAAGGAGGACGGTTACTGCAAGGGCCGGGGTGGCAGCATGCATATCGCGGACTTCTCGGTCGGGCACCTGGGAGCGAACGCGATCGTGGGGGGAAACGTCCCGATCGCAACGGGCGCGGCGCTTGGCCTCCGCTATTTGCAAACCGGCGGAATCGCCTGCTGTTTTGCTGGAGACGGGGCGTTCTCGAACGGCGTCGTGCTCGAGGCGTTGAATTTCGCGGCCCAGGCGCAGTTCGTGAACGAGATTGCGGACGGCCTCCGGTTCGGGCTGCCGATCGTCTTCCTGGTCATGAACAACCATTACGGAATGACCCACCGCACGGACAACGAGGTGACCGGAGTCGCTCACCTCGCCCGGCGGGGCGCCGGTTTTGCAGACAACAACATGCACGCCGAGATCGTCAACGGGATGGACGTCCTGGCGGTTCGCGAAGCGGTGCTGCGCGCTGCACAAGGGTGCCGCCAGGGACACGGCCCGTACCTGCTCGAGCTGAATACGTATCGGTATTACGGCCACTCGCTCAGCGACCCGCGCAATGAGTACCGGACCCGCGAAGAAGAGGCGGCCTGGCGCGAAGTGGATCCGATCGAGAGCTTCAAGCGGCAGATTCTCCAGAGCGGCGTCCTGGACCAACCGGGCATCACGGCCTTGGAAGCACGGGTCAGGGAACGTAACGCTAGCGCCGCCCGGCGGGCCGCGCAAGCGGCTGATCCGAAGCCGGAAGACGTAATCAGGTACATGTACACATCGACCGCGGTGACCGAAGTCCCCCCCTGCTACAGCCGCGTGGAAGTCAAGGAACCGATCGTGTTCAAAAGGGTCAACGGCGAATTGAGTTACCGGGATGCCATCAAAGAGGCCCTTTACGAGGAGATGCAACGTGACGCGCGGGTACTGTGCTACGGCGAAGACGTGGCCGACTACGGAGGCGCTTTCAAGGCCACAAAAGGCCTGTTGGAAGCGTTCGGACGCAACCGGGTCTTTAATACTCCCATTTCCGAGGCCGCCATCTGCGGAACCGGAGTCGGCGCGGCCATGCTGGGACTGCGGCCGATCGTCGAGCTGATGTACATGGACTTCGCTCTGATGGCCTCAGATCAGATCAGCAATCAGGCCGCCAAGTGGCACTACATGTCGGGCGGACAGTATGAAGTTCCGATGGTCATCCGCGCTTCGGTCGGCGGCGGGAAGGGTTACGGCGGCCAGCATTCGCAGACTCTGGAATCGGTTTTTGCCCACATCCCCGGCCTCTACGTCGTCTACCCTTCGACGCCGGCTGACGCCAAGGGGCTCCTGAAATCCTCCATCCGCGACAACAACCCCATTTTGTACGTCGAGTCGCAACTGCTTTACAGCGTGAAGGGCCCAGTCCCCGAAGGTGAATTCCTGATTCCGCTCGGGCAAGCCGATGTGAAGCGAGAAGGCCGGGACATCACGCTGGTCGGCTGGGGACCGGCGGTGGTGGATGCTCTGAAAGCCGCGGAGCAGCTCTCGGAACAGGGCGTGGAGGCCGAAGTGGTTGATCTTCGCTGCCTGGTCCCACTCGACTTGAGCCCGGTTTTCCGTTCCGTGCAAAAAACCGGGCGCTGCGTCGTCGCGAGCCAATGCGCCCACATCGGCAGCTTCACCGCGGAGATCGCGGCCCGGATTCAAGAAGAAGTCTTCGACTACCTGGATGCGCCGGTGCTCCGCGTCGACGCCAAGGACGGCATTGCGCCGCAGTCGCACATCCTGGAAGCGGTGTTCTTGCCGAGCGCGAAGGACATCATGAACGCAGCCCGCTCAATCCTATAGAAGAGGTTAATTCATGCCCCAACCCATTATCATGCCGAAGCTCGGCCAGATGACCGAGGAAAGCCGCGTCGTTCGCTGGCTAAAGCAGGAAGGGCAAGCTGTCGCCAAAGGCGAAGCCCTGCTCGAAATCGAAACCGACAAGGCGTCCATGGAGGTCGAAAGCTTCTACGACGGAGTGTTGCTCAAGATCCTGGTCCCCGAAGGCGAGACCGTCCCTGTCATGCAGACGATCGGTTACATAGGGGAGCCGGGTGAGAGCATGACGGAAAACCACGGCTTTGCCCAGCCGGACAGCCCCGGCAGCGCAGGCAGCCTGCCTGCTCCCGAGGAAACGGCCATGATCGAGCCGGAGGCCCAAGTCGGACCTCCCCCGGACGCCGGCGCGGCCACAATAGGAAACTCGGAACCAGAGCGGATCAAGATCAGCCCCCGTGCGGCCGGACTTGCTTTGGCCCGCAGTCTTGACCTGCGCGTCATTCAGGGCAGCGGGCCTGGCGGACGGATCGTTGAGCGGGACGTGATAGAGGCTTTGGAGAAAACGAAAACGTCGACCAAGGCCCCGACGGCCGCCCCGGCGCCACAGCCCGGCAGGCCGCTCTCACGCATGCGGCAGATCATCAGCCAGCGCCTGACCTCCAGCTTCACCTCAACGCCCCACTTCTATGTGACGGTATCGGTGGATATGACGAGCGTTGAGAAAAATCGTTCGGACCTCAAAGCCAGGTCCAAGCGGGTCTCAGTCACCGATTTTGTCGTGAAAGCCGCGGCCGAAGCGCTGCTCGAGTTTCCCGACTGCAACAGCTGGACGGACGGGAAAACGGTAACGCCGCACTCAGGGGTTCACATCGGTGTCGCCGTCGCCCTCGAGGACGGGCTGGTGGTCCCCGTGGTTCGGGACGCAGACAGGTTGTCGCTCTCAGAGATTTCCTCGCTGACCAGGGAGCTGGTCGAAAAGGCGAAAGGCGGCAGGCTGAAGCCGGAGGAAATGAGCGGAAGCAGTTTCACGATCTCGAATATGGGCATGCTGGATGTCGAGAATTTCACTGCGATCATCAATCCGGGCGAAAGCGCCATTCTGGCTGTCGGATCGGCCAGGCCGGAGCCTGTCGCCGTCGGCGGTCGCATCGAGATCCGGCCCATGATGAAGATGACACTTTCCGCCGATCATCGCCTGGTTGACGGGGCGCTTGCGGCCCGGTTCCTCAACAGACTCAAAGACCGGCTGGAGCATGGAGATGAAGATGCACGGTGACAGTGTATTCGCAGGTTCGATTCCTCCGCAAATGCGAGCGCTCGTTCTGGAGGGCAAAGGTTTTGAAGCGCTGGCGGTGCGAACTGTGCCCACTCCGAAACCCGGTCCCCGGCAGCTCCTCGGCCGTGTGAATGCGGCCGGGATCTGCACCTCCTTGATCAAGCTCGTTGAACAGGGGTCCGACCATCCGCTGCTGGGCGGCTGGGATGTCGCACGGTTTCCCCTCATTCTCGGCGACGAGGGCGTTGTTACGATTTGCGAAGTGGGATCGGACCTCGCGACCCGTTACTCGGTCGGCGAACGCTACGCCACACAACCCGCAGTCGACCACTGCCCAATCAACCATCGGGAGCGGTATCGCGATGGCGGACAAGGAATTTGGAAAGTGGCAGTCGGATATACACTTCCCGGACACCTCGCCGAGTACATGCTGATCCCCGAGGAGGTTCTGGAGGCAGGCTGCCTCTTGCCGCTTGGCGATTCCTCTCTTCCGGACTCCCATGCGGCAACCGCGGAGCCATTGTCCTGCGTGATCTCCGCCCAGGCCCACCATGTTCACCTGCATCAGGACACGCCCCTGGCTCCCCGCACTGCGTCGACGGGTCTCAGAGCGGGCGGTATAACGGTCGTCATAGGCGCAGGCGCGATGGGCCGGATGCATGTCGACCTGGCCATCAGCTACAAGCCCCGCGTGATTGTGGTTTCGGACATGATCAACGATCGTCTGGCCCGGGTGCAACGCATGTTCACGGAGCGCGCGGGCAAGAGCGGAATCCGAATCATCACGGTCGATCCGAACCAGACCGATCTGAAACAGCTGGTTGACGAATTGTCCGACTGGGAGGGGGCGGACGATGTGATTGTGGCCGTCGGTTCCCGCGAGGCCATCGGCTCTGCCCAGCCGCTGCTCAGGAAAGGGGGAGTGCTGAACCTGTTTGGCGGGCTCAAAAAAGGGCAGGACATGGTGCCTCTGGATACAACCGCCATCCATTACCGGGAGCTCATCATCACAGGCTCAAGCGGCGGTTCGCCGTGGGACGTCGCACGAGCGTTGGAGCTGATGAAAAAGGGGGCGTTGGATCCTTCGGCCCACATCACGCGCATCGGCGACCTCGAACACTCGATTGAGTTCCTTCGAATGATCAAGAACCAGGAGTTGGACGGGAAAGCCGTCGTCTATCCCCATCGCAGGTCTGATCGAATCCTTGCAGTCGACCGCTGGGAGGCCGCAGACGAGCGGCGTTACTTGAGAGCAGAAGTTGACCACGCGTAAACGAACTTTCGTGGGATTTGGTTTTGGAGCGATCCAGGCCGGCCTTTTTCTTTACGAGGCTCAGCAATCCGGCGCCTTCGACAGGCTGGTCGTAGCCGAAGTCCTGCCCGACGTTGTTCAAAACCTCCGGGCAGCCGGCGGGTGCTGCCGGGTGAACATCGCCCGATCGAACAAGGTCGAGGTAGCAGAAATAGGACCGATCGAGATTCTGGACCCGGCGGTCGAAGACGATCGGCAGGCGCTGATCGACGCAATTGCCGAAGCACAGGAAATCGCGACCGCCGTTCCAAGTGTCTCCTTCTACAAGTCACCCTCTCCGGGCAGCATTCATCGGCTGCTGGCGCGCGGACTTACCGAAAAATGCCGGCGGGCCGGCCCGCGGGCTGTCGTTTACGCAGCGGAGAATCACAACCAGGCGGCCGAGATCCTGGAGAACCAGACGTGTGAAGAGTTGTCGTCCGAGAGCCGAAAGCGCGTGTTCGGTTGGGTCCGGTTTCTGAACACAGTGATTGGAAAGATGAGCGGCGTCGTCCGTGCCCCCCAGGAGGTCGCAGACGCAGGCCTCGTTACCGTGACCGAGGGGGATAGCCGTGCCTTCCTCGTCGAAGAATTCAATCGCATCCTGGTCTCGCGAATCGATTTCGGCCCCGGCGCCAAGGCCTTTCACCGCGGAATCCGGGTATTCCAGGAGAAAGACGACCTCCTTCCGTTTGAGGAAGCCAAGCTTTACGGTCATAACGCGACTCATGCCCTGGCTGCCTATCTTGCTCAGCTGAAGGGAATTCCCCACATCGCTGACCTCAATCGCTTCCCTGCTCTGATGACCTTCCTGCGCGACGCATTCCTCGAGGAGTCCGGACGAGCCCTGGTCGCCAGGCACAAAGGCCTCGATCCGCTCTTCACCGTGGAAGGATATCGGGCATACGCCGAAGACCTGCTTGAGCGCATGGTCAACCCCTTCCTGCGAGACACCGCCGAGAGAGTCGGTCGCGACCCCCGCCGCAAACTCGGCTGGGATGACCGCCTGATTGGGACCATTCGCCTGGCGTTGGCCGAGGGGATCCATCCTTGGCGCTTCAGCCTGGGAGCGACAGCCGCCCTCGCCTGTCTGCACCCCGAACTGCTGGAAAACGACTCGCCTGCCCTTGCGGCTTTGCTCGAAGACTGCTGGCAAGGAGTCACAAGAAATCCGGCTGAGCAGGCAACCGTCCAAGCCGAAATCCTCAAGGCCTGGCCCATCCTGCAGAGTTGGATGCGCGGTGGCGCTTTGCCGGAATCAAGAGGATAACCAACTCTTTCCCGACGCGTAAGCCCTCAGTCTTCGCAGGACGCGGCTCCGAAAGCGCCCTGCGAAGACTGAAACTGAGTTACCGGCACGAGTAATCCCTCAGTCTTGTTTGTAGTGCCGCCTTTAAGC
>JBHGBF010000085.1:0-19023 GCA_041946865.1 Acidobacteriota bacterium
CTAACGCCTTCGGCGTAAAAAACGTTCACACATCTGTTTATTCTCGCCAAAGTCCAGAGCCGGACTCTGGAGAGTCCGGCCACGATAAAAGCCGCTCGAATTTCGATGATGGGCAGGCGCCCCGGTCCCCGATCGCGACCCCACAGGGCCGCTGCGCCTGCAAAAGGCTGAGTGGTAGCGCGGGACTATCCCACTCGCTCACGTTGATTGACCGCCGGGGCGCGGCCTATAATCCTGACCTTCGGCTCACGAGACAAGAAGAAAGGGTGACATGGAGACTGTAAGCGATCGGGGAACCAAGGGCAGCTCAGTCGTATCGATCCCGCCGCGGGGACTGGCTATCGTGACGCTAGTCGGACCGGCCTTCGTCTGGTGCGCCGAATACATCGGCTCAGGCGAGGTGATTTTATCGACACGCAATGGGGCGGTGTTCGGGACTTCGGTCGCCTGGGCCATCGTCATCGGGATCTTTCTGAAATACTGGATCGGCATGAGCGGGGCGAGGTACACGGTTTGTACCGGCGAAGGGATGATCGACATGTTCGACCGGATCCCCGGTCCCTCGCATTGGGTCGTCTGGATCGTCCTGGTTGCTCAGTTCATGGGGGCCGTCATTTCGATAGGGTCGCTCGCCTCAGCCGCGGGCGTATTCGTCAACGCACTGATTCCGATAAGTCCCTATTTCGGCGGCTGGGCCGTCACGATTTTCGCGCTTTTTGTCGTCTGGTCGGGGCTTTTCGAGCACCTGAAGCTGGTGATGACAATCTGCGTCGCTCTGATCGTGCTGGGCGTTATTTATGTTGCGATTACGGTTTTCCCGGGCTTGACAGCGCTCGTACGCGGGTTTCTCCCGCAGATGCCCACGGTTCCGGCCTGGGCTCTTGAAACGGGACATTTCACGGCCAACCCCTGGCGCGAGGTTCTGCCGCTGCTTGGGTGGGCGGCCGGCGGTTTTGCCAGCCAGGTCTGGTACACCTACTGGGTGTTGGGGGCTGGATACGGAGCGGCCGCAGGCCGAAGTCAGGGCCAGCCTGCGGACGTCGAGGCCCTGGCGGCGCTCGATCGCGGCGCCGCCGAGAGAATCAAGGGCTGGTGCCGGGTGGTGTACACGGATGCGACCATTGCCCTGATCATCGGGACGCTGGTCACGTTGAGCTTTCTGCTGGCCGGCGCCGGGGTCCTCGGTCCTCGCAAGCTGGCGCCCGAGGGAGAGCAGGTGGCATTGACCCTTTCAACCATCTTTTCCTCGCGCTGGGGAGAGATTGGCGGCGTGCTCTTCCTCATATCGGGGGCGGCGGCCCTGATCAGCACACAGATCGGCCAGCTGGCAGGCTGGCCGAGATTGCTGGCGGACGCCTGCCGGATCTGTGTGCCGGGCTTCAAAAGGATACCGTGGAAGACTCAGTTCCGGCTTTTTCTGCTCTTTTTCTTTTTGTCCAATATGATCATCGTCTTCACCTTCGGCCTGAAACCGGTCGTTCTGGTGAAGCTGGCGGCGGTGTTAGACGGCCTGCTCCTGACGCCGCTCCAGGCTATATGGGTGATGATCGGACTGTATTTCATTATGCCGCGCTTGCTTTCGGACGCGGCGCGTCCCGTCCTGCGCCCTCACTGGGTTTTCGCCGCGGGTTTGCTGCTGGCCTTCCTGGTTTTTGGATATTTCTGCGTGTTCCAGATTCCCTATGCCCTTTGAAGTCACGGGTTAGAAGGTGTTAAGAAAGAGGGGAGGCGGTACTTGAGTGAGGCGTTGGCTGGGCTGCATCGAAACGCGCCGGACCCGGAAACAACCTCGGTCTGGGATTCGAGAGCTCCAAAGCGCGCCGCTCCAACCGCCGCCATCTGGTTTGTTGATTGCCTATGTCAGTCAAAGTGATTGTGTTTGATCTCGACGGGACGCTCTTTGATACCCGGGCGGATATTGTCAATGCGGTCAATCGAGCCCGGGCTTCCTTTGGCCTGGATCCGCTGGATTTCGACCGAGTCGTCGCCATGGTTGGGAACGGCGTAGCGGTCCTGGCCGAAAGGGTTTTCCGCGATTCCGCCATCGTGCCGGAGGTCGCTTACTCACGGATCATGCAATTCTACGCGCCGGACGGTTCAAGCACTGCCCCGCTCTACCCGGGAGTTTCCGAGACTCTTGCTCAATTGTCCGCGCACCTCACCATCGTCTCGAACAAGCCGACTGAGCTTGTCCATGCCCTGCTTCAACAACATGGACTCGACACGCGGTTTGCGTACGTGGCCGGCGGGGATACCTTCCCCAGACTGAAGCCCGACCCCACGGCGTTGCGGTTCATCATGGAGCGCTTTCAGGCCTCCGTGAAGGAGGTGCTGGTGGTCGGAGACCACACTCCCGACATTGAAATGGCTCGTGCCGCGGGCGCTTACAGCGTCTACTGCAACTACGGCTTTTTCGGCAAGGACCGTGTCGGGGCAGACTTCTCCATTAATTCATTTCCTGAGCTCTTGGATGTGGTCAGGAGGATTGACGAAGGAGAGGTTCCGGCAGGAAGGCAGAAGGTCGAGGGTCAGGCTAGGGAACCGAGAAAGGAGGGCTTCCACCGGCATCATCGCGGGCGCGGTGAGAAGCGGCGCTGGGGCCATGATCAGCCCCCGCGGCACGGCCGCCGCGGTCCAGAAGGCAAAGATAGGCGTCCACACTGATTTCCGCCTGGCGCTCCCAGGTGTACTCTTCCTCAACTAACCGGCGGGCGTTTGATCCCATTTCCGGCAAGCGATCCCGCTCCGACCATGCCCGGAGAAGGCCCTCACTCAACGCCTGGCTGTCCGCCGGAGGCACCAGGTATCCGGCTTGCCCGTCAGGCACGAGCTCTGGGAGCCCGCCAACGGAGGTAGCCAGCACCGGCTTGCCGAAGGTGTAGGCCAGGAAGAGCACTCCGCTCTGATCGATTCGGACATAGGGTAAGACGACAAGGTCGGCCGCGGTGAAGAGTCGTTCTACCTGGCGGGTCTCCACAAACCGGTTTTCAAATCGAACGATGTCGTCCAAGCCGAGGTCGCGGATCTGCTCCTCATACCGGAGACCAAGAGCCGGATCGAAAGACCGCCCGGCGATTATTAGCCGGAGGGACGGGATCCGGTCCCGAACCTGGGCCACCGCGGGCAACAGGTAATCCAGGCCCTTGTATTCGCGAATCGTTCCGAACGACAGGAGCAGGAATTCTTCCTCATAATTCAGCTGCGCGCGGGCCCCGGATTTCGGCATTTCCGCTGAGTAGTAGCGGTCGTAGCCTCCATGGGGTATGACCTTGACCCTGTGCGGCTTCGCCTTCCATTTTTCGACGAGCAGATCGCGCGCATTCGAGTTGTGCACAAACAGGATGTCGGAGCGGCGGGCGGTCTGGGTCAGGATGAAGGTATCGAGC
Source organism: Acidobacteriota bacterium (assembly GCA_041946865.1). Lineage (GTDB taxonomy): Bacteria > Acidobacteriota > UBA6911 > RPQK01 > RPQK01 > RPQK01. Next base: position 3,387 of record JBHGBF010000085.1, read on the forward strand.
GCAGATGCCTCGAGCGAACGGGTGTCGTGCACCGTGAAAGCGATATTCCGGCCAAGCAGTCGGAGAAGGACGAACAGAATCCAATCGACTCGAATCATGCGATAGGACTGATAGTGGATGATGTCGGGGCGGGTGCGCAGCACGAGACGGAGAACCCGTGCCAGAGCGACGGCCTCCAGGAAAAGCATCCGAGCAGGCGAGCGGGCTTGGCGATGCCCCGGGAAGACCGGATGCACGGTGCAGTCCGGCTCGTTTTCGGGGCAGGCCGACCCTTGCCGCCCGACGAAGTCCACTTTGACTCCCCGAGCCAGAAGCGCCCGAATCGTGGACTCTGCGTAGGGATTGGATTCCCATCCGTAGAGGACCATCACCCGCAGGCGACGTGCGAAGTTTTTCGTTGTCCCCGGGTTTCCGGCTGTGTTATACGACGAGGTGACTCCTATCACAGGAGTAGATGGCCTGCCCGGCTAACATCGGGCTGGCTGGGAGAGAAGTGAGAAGTTTTAAGTTTTTGTCTGCATTAATCCCGGTTTCGGCGCGGTACCCGTCGCAACTACCCTCCAGAGGAGAAACACTATGAAGTTTACGTTCCTTCTCTTGTCATGTTTGGCCTCGGTTTTTTCGTTTTCTTTCGAATCCGCCTCAGCGGCCATCTACTACGTCTCACCCTCCGGGAGCGGCACTCAATGCACGCTCTCATCCCCCTGCTCGTTGAGCACCGGGATAGGGCGCCCGAGCCCCGGCGATGAAGTGGCTTTGCTCGACGGTGTCTACCAAGAGACTCTTTATATCCGTAAGGGAGGAACCGGGTCCGCTCCGGTGGTGGTGCGGGCCGTGAACAGCCGCAAAGCGGTCATCCAGCTTTCCAGCGGTCCGCTCGGCCGCGTCTGGGCCAGTTACGTCACGGTCCGCGGCATCGTATTCGACGGGCAACAGTCTGGAGGGAACAAAGGAGCGTTGCGCGTGGGAGCAGGCGGCGAAGTGACGCTCCCGGAAGCGGTCCACCACGTGGTCCTCGAGGACATCTGTGTCCGCAACACGCGGGCAGCCGGCATCAGCATTACATCCGGCGAGCATGACATCATCGTCCGTGATTCCCTGATTCAATCCACCGGCCACTACGAGTTCTGGGGAGAGGCCTTTTACCTGGGAAGCAAGTACTATTCCGACCAGACCGTGTATAACCTCGAGATCTACCGGAACGAGGCGGTCGGCTTCACCGAAAACGCGTTGGAAGCGAAAAAGTTCTCGCACCATTTCTCTGTCCATGACAATATCTTCCGAAACCAGGTGCTTTTTACCGACTACGGCGGGGACCTGGCCGAGGGCAACGACGGGACCGTCACACTCGACGGGCATTCGCATATCGTCTACAACAATATCCTATATTCAAACAAATGCGGCATGGCGGTCTTCGTAGTTGAGCCCGAAGCCAATACGCGGATCTTCAACAACGTCGTCTACAACGGCGTCGCACCCGGAACTTATGCGGTGCGGATGAAAGACTGGTCGAAGACCTTCCCGTCTGGGCAGTATCCGCCCAGCCAGGTCTACAACAATACTTTCTACAACCTGGTCAGCCACAATGTCGGCTCGCTCAACTCGTCGATTCTGATCGTGAAGAACAATCTGGGAATCAACCTGGCGGGCAATCTGGGCGCCGCGCAAACCCACTCGTCCCTTTTCATCAACGCGTCAACCGGTGATTTTCGCCTGGTGGCCGGCTCCCCAGCGATTGATCAGGCCAGTTCGGCGCCCTACTCCACAACCGATTTCGACGGCAGGACTGCTACAGGCGCCTGCCGTGACTTTGGCGCTTACGAATACTTCAGTCAGGGTCCGCCGTTGGCGCCGAAAGGGCTCAGGGTGGTCGACGTGACGGACTGAGCTGACGTACCGATCGTTGCGAGTGCAGCACTTCTGAATACTCGTGCCTCTGAAGTGCCAGTGGTTACGAGCACTCTTTCGGAGTGCGGCAGCCATGCTGCCGCCGCACTGTTCCGGAAAATACGCTCGAGCGTGCGGGCAGGCTTTTATCGTGGCCGGACTCTCCAGCTCCAGAGTCCGGCAGCACCCGGCCGCTTTTGGCCGGGCTCTTGCGAGCCCGGCAACCGGACTCTGGAGAGTCCGGCCACGATAAAAGCCTGCCCGCACGCTCGAATTTTCGGGATCGCGGGTGCCGGAGACGTGCCGAGTCACCGTCATTGTTGAATTAGCGCGTGATTCCAAAAGAGCCGCACCCTATTGATAAGTGAGGATCCGCTTGTAGGCCTGCTCGACTCGCTCGAGATGCGCTTCGACCGAGAAATGGTTGATGGCGCGCTGTTGACCGTTCCGGCCCAGCCGGCGGGCGGCCGTCGGATCAGCGACCAAGGAGCGTATGGCCTCGGCTATGCGCCGGGGGTCGCGAGGCGGAACCAGAAGACCGCTTTGACCGTCCTCGATAACCTCGGGCACGCCTCCGGACGTGGTGCCTATGACCGGCTTGCCCATGCACATGCCTTCGAGCACAGCCCGTGCAAAGGGCTCGTCCTCGGCCGGCATCAGAACGATGTCCAAGGCGGCGATGATCTCCGGGATGTCGGTGCGATAACCCGTGAAGGTGACGCGGTCCTCGACTCCCAGCGCGCGGACCTTCGAGCGCAGCTCTCTCTCCACGGCGGCGCCGTTTTCGGTCCACGCTTCTCCGACGATGAACAGGTGCGAGTTCAGAGCCTCATCCAAGAGACTCAGAGCCTCTACCGCGTCAACCACGCGCTTGCGCTCTTCGATGCGTCCGAACACCCCCAGGCGCAGTCCGCCTTTCGGCAGCACGTCACAAGCGGGCTTGACCCCGGCGTGAAACGCTTTCAGGTCCGCGCAGTTGTGGATCACGTCAATGCGGGCGGGGTGGACTCCGACTGCGAGCAGCGCCTGTCGGACAGCCGCGGAGATGGCGATGAACCGAGCTGACCGCGGACTGTGTTTCATCAGCCATGCGGACCAGCGTGTGTAGCGGGCGTCACGAATGTGGCAAACGACGCCAATTCCGAGCAGGCGGGCCAGCGGAATCCCCCAGTGCGCCGCGCGATAGGAGTTGCAGTGGATAATGTCCGGGCGCCAGGAGCGGGTCAGCCTGCCCAGCTTTACGAGAGAGTGAAGATACCTGCGAATCCCGGTTCTTTGCGCGTAGTAGTAAAGGTCGGATTCGATCACCGGGATTCGCTTTTCTTTCAGATAAGCGGAGTATGGGCCAGGCGGACAGACCACTGCCTTCTCGAACCTGGTCGCGTCCAGGTTCTCGGTAAGCAGAGCGAGGCTCTTCTCAGCACCCGCAATCCGGGCGGAATCGTTCAGGAAGAGGATGCGCAAGGGTTACGGACCGAGACCGAAGGCGGGAGTCCCGGGGCTTGAAAGGGCCGCCGGCGCCAGTCAGCTGTCCGCCGGCACCGGCGCGACCGGCTCGCGCTCGACCCCCAGGACCAGGCGTGGCAGCCAGCGGAGCCGTACCGGAAGGCTGTTCGCCACTCTCACCACTATTTCCTTCTCATCCCGCGAGAGCAGGATCCGGATCACCAGAAGGTACGCGCTCGTGCCGACAAGGCCGAGGATGGCGAGCAGGGTGAACGAGGTCGTCGAGCCTGCGAGCGAATCCTTGGTGGCCATCACGGCAACCGCCATGACCACCGTGGCCAGCACGGTGGTCCTGAGCGCGCGAAGCCAGTCTGCGATCCGGATACCCGCTATGGCGAGCGCCAGACGGGTCATGAAGAACAGATAGAGACCGGTGGCTGCCCCCACCCCGATCACCGCGCCAGTGATGCCCCAGATGCTTCCCACCAGGACAAACAGGCCGATCATCCCGGTAAAGGCAGCCTGTCGCCAGGCTTCCGCACCGACGTGCGCCCGCGCCTGGGTTACAAGCCCGTTGGGGTTGCTCATGATTCGCAGGTAACCGGCAAAGGAAAGCAGAGTAAGCAGCGGGACCGCGCCCGACCACTTCGGGCCGTAGAGAAACGGAATCAAGATGTCACCACAGGTCCAGAGCAGGGTCAGCATGGGGAAGGAGATCATGGTGGACAACGCGACAGAGCCTAGAAATCCCCGCTGAAAACGCTCGTCGTCATCCTGCACTTTGGACATGGCGGGAAAGAGAACCTGGTTGATCGCGTTGGTGAACTGGAAGAGAGGGATGGTCACGAGCTGATACGAACGGTTGTAGAAGCCGACAACCTCGGCGCCGAGGCGGCGGCCGACGATAAACACGTCCACGCGGCGCGCCAGATCATTGAAGACGCGGATGAAGACAATGCCGGTCCCGAACCCGAGCAGTGACCGCGCGGACTGGCGGCTGAAGCGAAGAGAAACCGAACCGGAGGCAAACGTCCAGGAAAGGAAGGCCTGGATCGCTGCGGTCACCACCGAGCCCCCGGTCAGCGCCAGCGCCCCTTTCCCCTGTAGACCCAGGATTATCGCGAGTATCCCACCCCCCAGCCGCCCCATGACCTCGATGAAGGCCAGGCGGTCAAAGGCCAGGCTTCGCATCAGTCGAGTGTTCGGGATCAGCACCAGCGCCTTGATCACCAGGACGAGTGACTGCAACTGCACAAGCGGCCCGAGCCCCGGCATCTTGAAGAATTCGGCAAAATACGGACCGAGAAAAAGCAGCACGAGACCCAAGGCGACGGCAAAGGACATCTGCAGGACAAAGCCGGTTGTCTCATCCTCGGGGGACAGATCCTTCTTCTGGACGAGCGCCTGGAACATCCCGGCCGAGCTGATGATGTCCGCCACGGTGACGATTCCCAGCCCGACGGCAAAGACGCCGAACTCCCGAGGGGGCAGAATACGGGATAGAATGACGCCGAGACCGAGCCCGAGGAACATAAGAGCGACGTTTCCGCCGATTCGGAAACCGATCGCCCGACCGGTTCGTTCTGTGAGGGTCGTCTTGCGGGAGCGCCTCGTCATGTTTTTGCCTTACGAGAACCGAACCTGGCCGACCTTGGCCGGAGCGCCCATCAGACGGCGCTTCCTGGCACAATCGAAGGCAAGTGCCGGTTCAACCAGGTTTTCCGGCTGCAGTGTGGCTCCGACCAGCCCTCCCAGGAAGACGAACACCAGAAGGTGACCGAACCCGAACATCTGCAGGGTATTAGCAAAAAAACCGGGAAGCTGATATGCGAACAGTATAGCGATGGTCGTGACGCCTCGCCAGCGTTCACGCGGCCCCTTCCCGTTCCGGTACAGCCAAAATCCCGAGCGGACGAGCGAAAGCAGAATTGCCAGGTAGCAAAGAAGACCAACCAGGCCGAGCTCCGTAAACAGGGTCAGAAAAGAGTTATGGACGGTCCCGTACACGGTTTTTGTCTCCACGTCACCCGATATCTCGGCGAGCACATCCCGGGTGTCGTTAAGACCGATTCCGAGTATGGGACTCTGGAGCCCTTGTTGGGCCACTGCTTTCCAGGTCGCCAAACGGCCCAGGATATTCTCCACGTTGCCTACGCGCTCATCCATGACCTGCGTCGATCTCAGCTGGAGCACACCCACGGCAGCAAGCGGGAGAATGACCAGAGTCAGTCCGGCGACCGCCAGCCGCTGGGCCCGTCCCATAAGACGGCGACCGAGAATCATGAGGACCCAGAAGCCGGCCATCAGCCCCAGCCAGTTGCCCCTCGACCATGTCATCAGGACGAGGAGCGGGCAGACAAGGATCAGGAACCAGCGGATCTCTTTCTTGACTGCCGGGCGGTGACGGCGATCCCGGCGGGCGGTGATGTTGTCCAGAAGCACGGCGAAGAAGATGACAACCACCGCGATGTGCAGGATACTCGAGCCGCGTTGCGCGCCCTGCATGAACGGCCCTTTCAGGCGGTAGAAAATCCCCTGGTTGACCAGGCGTTCGACTGTGCAGGCCGCTAGGATCACCAGGCCCAGGCAAACGAGCGCCCTGTTCAGCAGGCGGTAGTTCCGTTCGTTCGTCACAAATCGACGCGCCAGGTAATACCCGAAAAACGGCACCAGGAAGACGTCCAGAGTAAGCCGGAGCCCGAATATCGTCCGCGTCGAGAAGAGGACTGAGCTGAGAACCAACACCGCGGAAAAGACCGCCATCATCCTTTCCGTCCGGTCCAAGCCCGGCTGTTTCCGCTTCCTGACGATTCCCTCCGCCACCATCACGGCAAGGAGCGAGAAGATCAGAACACGGGTCGGCTCGAGCAGTTCCTTCACCGTGACGTTGCTCTGTTCCGTCAAATAGGCACTGCCTCGAACCTCGGGGACTGCCGGCCCGCTCCAGAAGAACGGGTTAGCGCCCGGCCACTTGACCATATTCGAGATGACCGGGCCGAGGACCAGCCAGATAAGCAGGATGACCAGCGGCCGTCGCGATAATAGCCCGAGAGCCACAGGCAGCCAGATGAGCAGGCCAATGCCGAGGAGTAAGGGCGCCAGCATCATACGCTGCCCCTCCTTGCCGGCGCCGACCGCGGCCAGCCCAACTTCACACGAAAGGTCTCCTTCGCCAACATCCAGATAAAGAACGAGTTGGTGACCAGGTATCGCTTCCACATCCGACCGGGTTCCTGGAGCAGCCGGAACAGCCATTCGAGTCCGCCTTTCTGCATCCAGACTGGAGCACGGGGAATCAGCCCCGCGAAAACGTCAAAACTCCCCCCTACTCCATGAACCACCGGAACGCCCATCGCCCGCAAATAACGCCCCACCCAGATTTCCTTCTTCGGAGTGCCGAACGCGATGAAAAGGATATCGGCGCGAGAGGCCCGGATCTTTCGGGCAATGTTCCATTCGTCTTCAGGCTTGAAATAGCCGTTTTGCCATCCCGCGATCCGAACGCCCGGGTACTCCGCCCGGACCCTCGTCAGGACGGCCTGGAGAATCTCCTCCCTGGCCCCGAAAAAGAAAACGCGATACCCCTTCTGGTCCGCCTTATCGAGCAGCCTGTACATCAGGTCTGTGCCGTTCACGCGACCCGGAAGCGGGTCTCCCAGGAGTCGCGACGCCCAGACCAGCGGGACCCCGTCGGCGCCGATTAAATCGGCCGACTTGACGCTGTTGCTCAGTTGGCGGTCGGACCTCATCTTCACGACTTTCGCCACGTTGACTACCGCGATGTAATGAGGCTTCCGGGACTGGATGAATCTCTCGGCTGCTTCCACCACCTGGTCCAGGTCCAGTCGGCTGATGGGACAACCCAGGACGTTCGTCCAGTTGCTTTTCATAAAGATGCTTCAGCGTAACCAGAGCCGCAAGCAGAGCGCGTCTTCAGAGCCGCAAGCGCCGCGTATTTTGCGGAGCGCGTCCGGTGCGTGCCTTCAGCACAAATCGATCTTGCTTGCGGCACGCATCCGACGCGCTCCGCAAAATACGCTGCGCTTGCGGCACTGTTTCGGTGCGCTCTGCGGCCTGGTTACGCTTCCAGAACATCGACGATTCGCTGCGCTGCTCGGCCGTCCCAGAGCGGCGGAATCGCAGTCTTCTTCCAGCGTCCTTCGCTGATTCGGTCCAGGCAAGCCAGGATCCTCACCTGGTCGAGACCCACGATTTCGTTGCTTCCCACCTCGACCGTGACCGGCCGCTCCGTGTTCTCCCGGAGTGTCAGGCAGGGAATTCCAAGGAACGTGGTCTCTTCCTGGATGCCGCCCGAATCAGTCAGGACCGCCGTGGCCCGGGACATGGTGAAGAGGAAATCCAGATAAGAGAGCGGCGGCAGCAGATAGACCAGCCCTGGCTGGATTTCCTCCACGTCCCTCCGGATTTCCACGAACCGCTCGTCCGGGCCCAACTGCCGCAACCGTTCCCTGGTCCGCGGGTGCGCCACGAAAAGCACGGCCTGGCGATCGCTCGCGGACCGGAGAATGTCGAGGACCTTCGTTAACTGCCCGGGGTCGTCCACATTCGAGGGGCGATGCATGGTGGCGAGGTAGAAGCCGCCCTTTGCGACCCCTCGGACCCCAGGTCGATCGCCGTTTCGCGCCAGCTGCGCGGAAAGTCGGACTAGCGAGTCGATCATGGTGTTCCCGACCAGGTGGATCTTCTCTTCAGGGATTCCTTCGGCTTTCAGGTGGCAAACGCCGCTCATCTCCGTGGTAAACAGCAGATCCGATATAGAATCGGTGACGATGCGGTTGATCTCCTCCGGCATCGTGCGATCGCAGCTGCGAAGTCCGGCCTCCACATGGGCGACTGAAATCAGCATTTTGGCGGCAGTTAAGGAACAGGCCAACGTGGAGTTCACGTCTCCGCCCACTACTACCAGATCAGGTTTCTCCAGCCTGCACACCTCCTCGAACCGCCTCATGATTTCGGCCGTCTGAACTGCATGACTTCCGCTGCCCACATTCAGGTTGTAGTCCGGCGCCTTTATCCCGAGCTCCTGAAAGAAGACCTCGCTCATGGCCTGGTCGTAGTGCTGCCCGGTATGGACCAGCCTCGAATCAAAGCTCCCGTTGCGCCTGTCGAGCTCGAGGAGAATGGGCGCGATCTTCATGAAATTCGGCCGTGCGCCGACGACGCTCAGAATTCGTTTCTTAGTCATTATTTGCCGCTCAGTGCGGGACGAAGTGGACGGCAGGAACGACGTGCGACGAGGTGGGGTTCTCCAGCCGGCGCTATGCCGGCGAAATCTCTGAGAAGAACGGGACGGAGCCGGAAATCAGGGCCTTACCCACCAGGGTGACTGCCGGCTGTTTGAATCCAAAGGCGGGCGAGTACCATCCGAAGATCGGCGAGGTCGCCCCCTGCTCGATACGCAACTGCAGCCGCGGATCGAGCTGGACCAACAACGCCTTTTCGCTGTTCGTGACGAGGAAGCAATTGCTTTTGACCTGTGCTACGCGGCAGCTGGGCGAGAAATGGAACAGGATTTCCACCTCGTGACTGGAATGGCATTCCAGCCGGTCTACGATGGCCAGGGTATGGGACTTCTTGAAGAGCCGCAGCCTGCGATAATGGGTCACCGGGTCCCCCAGCCGGCGGTAGCCATCGTGCCATCCTTCGATCTCGACGCTGCCCTCAACGTCCTCAAGCGCCGCCAGGTGGGCGTGGACCGGTCTCTTCCACAGGAAGGTGCCCGCCTGTTCGGCCTGGTCGAGCCCGTCAATGCGGACGGTATTGTGCGCGGCAGTCGAACGGAAGTACCTGCGCCATTCAGACCAGTCATAACAATACGTCCCCGGGTCGATCAGAAATTCGCATCCGCCGTAGCTGAGCCAGAAGCTGAGCGCGTCGGCGTGGGCATGCGCATAAAGCGGAGGGAGCCCGAAGACGCCGACATCAAACAGCACCACGATTTCGTCCTCGGTTCCGCGGTCGGCTGCGAGCAGGTAATACCCGCCCTCGGGGAACGACTGCAGGCTCGCCTGGCGCGAGGTTCCAACGGCTCTGAAAGGCAGTTGGTCTGAGCCTTGGCCCCACAGGAGAAGGACCCGGCGCAGGTCGGCGTCCTCCCGCCGGCCGGACCCGTTACCCAGCAGGGCCGCAAGCGAGGCGGCGCGCCGGCGCGCGTCGTCGCCGAGGCTGATGACCTGACCGTTGTCGTTATCTCCCAGGATCGGGAAGTTTCCCGAACGATCGCGAACCACGTCCACAAACTCAATCATCCGGCTCAGCCGTTCCCAGAAGTCGCGGGGGAAGGGATCGCCCGTCGCCTCCCCCAGAGCTCCGGCCAGCAGGAGAAACTCGCAGACAAACAACTGGTACTCCAGGGCCCTTTCCCGGTGCACTCCGTCCGGCTCCGTTTGCCGGAGCACCTCCTCGACCAGCGTCTCCCGTGCAAATGCCCGCCATTTCTCGGTTCGGGTGCAAACCGGCCAAAGGGTGCAGGCGACATAGAGCCCGGCCATTTCTCCTACCAGGTGGTTGTTAGCCGATGAATGCCGGGAATGGAACCGGCGAATGAAGTACTGCTGGAGATAGATCGCCTTCAGAACATCCGGCTCCAGGTCCGGCCGGCTGACCAGCGAACCTTCCGTGACGAACGTGATCACGCCCCAGGTGATCAGGCGAAGGGCGGCTTCCAGCGGGCTTTTCCAGTTGAGCCCGCGCATGAAGGGATTCTCGCGGCACCAGGAGGCAATCTGGCGCTCCACTTCCCGGCGGTAGGCCTCGCGCTCGGTCCACTTCAGGGAAAGAATCAGCGGAACCAGGTGCTGCAACCGGTTCAGCTCCCAGATGCACTTCACATTCCCGACCCGCTTCGGATCCCGATGATTGATCAAAGCGCTGTATTTCAACGGGGCCCTGACGCCGGTCGAGTAGTCACGGTGCCAGTCAATGGTTTCGCCGAGACGGACCTCCTGGTGGTCAAACAGCCTGCCCCGGTGATTCAGCCAGGGAACTGCGACCGACAAAACCCGATCTCGGGTCTCCCAGTCGATGTCGTTCAGGTGGCCGTTGATGCCGGGCAAACGGCCGGACCGTCTCGGCAGGCCGGCCACCCGCCCCTCAAAGGACCGAGCCCGCATCATGAGGATGGCATGCACGCCCGCCTCGTAGACACGCGAGGCCAGCTCATTCGGACTCATGACTCTAAGCCGGTTCCTGAACCATGTCAGGCGGTTGTGCCAGTCCGAAATGCTCATATTCAAGCGTAATCTCACGGCCGCTTTCGGCCGATTCGAGGATGGCGATCGTCGCTTCGGTGACTGCCAGGAGTTGGTCGTAGGGAACAGGCGGTTTTCCTCCGTCCTTCAGCATTTGAACGAATGCCTTCAGCTCACCAGCCTGGCCCTTGTCGTTTCTGCCCTTCAGAGCAAAGCTCTTCCCTCCCCGCAACACTGTGCCGGCCTGAAAGTTGTCGATGACCCCGGTGATGCGGGATCCGAAAACTTCGATGCGCTCTTTCGGAGTCCTGGCATCACCGCCCGCCACGTAGGTCAGGGTCCCCACGGATCCGTCGGCGAACGAAATCAGAGCCGCTATCTCGTCCAGATCCTGGACCTGCTGGGTCTTCCGGGCAAACACACGCACCGGAGGAGAACCTGACAGACAGGTCATGACATCGATGAAATGCCCAGCCTCGCCGATGAAGCGACCTCCTTGCTCCTGCTGCAGGAACCAATCGCTGCCCGACGGCCTCCCGGCATGAACACGATAATTCATGACGATGGGTTCGCCAATCTCACCGAATTGCCGTTTCAAGCCGACAACCATCGGCGCAAAACGGCGGTTGAATCCCACTTGGAGACCTCCCCCGGATCTTCCGAGGGCTTCAGCCACCTGGTAGATCTCCTCACGCCGGATCGCCAGGGGTTTCTCGACGAAGACATGCTTGCCGGCCTTGAGCGCCTGGATCACGTATCCGGCATGAGAATCGTGGCGCGTGGCAATCAGGATAGCGCCGATAGCGGGGTCATCCAGGACCGGTGCGGGATCCGTTCCAGCCCGGCCAAAACCGAACCGGCGAGCCGCATCAACCGCGTTCAGAGGGCTTCGGGTCACCACGGCGGCCAGCCTGACTTCCGGATGCTTCTGCAGTATGGGCAGCAACATGCTGCGCGCGTAGTTCCCTGCCCCAATGCAGCCGATGGAAAGCGCAGCAGCCGGCTTGACAGGCGCGGTCGCGAAAGCGAGGCTCCTTTGCACCGGCCGGTCCTGATTATCCGGATATCGGAAAAGAACAGCCAGGTGCCTGCTCGGGGCCTCTACCATCTCCCGGTAGACGGCCTCCGCCTGAGGGAACGGGAAGGCGCCCGTGATCAGCGGCTGGACCTTCACGCGGCCCGATGCCAGCAGATCCAGGAAAGCTTCCATGTTCCGGTTCTCGGTCCAACGAACGTAGCCGACCGGATAATCCTGCCCCTGCTCTTCATAACCCGGATCGTATCGCCCCGGCCCGTAGGACCTGGAATACCTGACTTCCAGCTCCTTCTCGTAGCAGGCTTTCCACGGCATCTCCAGGCGGTTCATGCCGATGTTTATGACGCGTCCCCGATCTCTGGCGATTCGGGCGGCAAGCGCGAAAATCGCCGGCGGCAACGCCCCTGCCGCGAGCAGGACACAGTCGGCGCCCCGGCCACGGCTGACCTGTTCCACTGCGCGCAGAAAGGCGGGCGTATCGGGCGTGGCTGCCGCCGCTCCCGTCTCACAGGCCAGCCGGCAGCGCTGTGCGGAGAGATCCGTGCCGACCACACGGCATCCCGCGCCGGCCAGCAACTGATTCAACAACTGCCCCAGCAGCCCAAGCCCGATAACGGCGATGGTCTCACCCAACCTGACATCCGCCTGCCTGACCCCCTGCAGCGCTATGGCCCCGACCGTGGTAAACGCGGCCTCCTCCAGGCTGACCCGCTCCGGCACGGCGACAAACAGATGGCGCGGCACGTAGATGTATTCCGCATGATTCGCATATTCCGCGCCGCCACAGGCCACTTTGTCCCCTACCCGGACACCGCCGATCCCCTCACCCACCTCGCAGACGTACCCGGAGGAGCTGTAGCCCAAGGGCGTGAGCTTCTCGAGGCGGCTCATCACCTTCTGGTAAGTGGCGCGCAGGCCCAGCTGGCGGGCGGTTTGGATGACCTGCTGCACTTGATCCGGCCGGGCCTTGGCCTTGCCGATCAGGCTCATTGCGCCTTCACGCACTTTCATGGTTTCGGTGCCCGCGGAGATCAGAGAAAAAGCGTTGCGGACCACGATGCCACCGCGCGCCGCGCGCGGAACGGGAGCATCCAGCAGACTGAGCGTACCGTCTTTGTAGTTTTGTGCGAGTTGTCTCATAAGGTTTCAAGGCGGGACTACGAACGGCCCTGGAGGCGCATCCTCCACCCTTTTTTCAACACCGTCACTCCGTGCGCGGCCATGTGAGGCGGAGCGTTGTAAGGCGTTCCGCCCTGCAGCAGCCGCGCACCCACCGTCATCAATCCATGTCCGGCGAGCAGAATGATGTAAGGCTCGACTGGTATCCGGTAACGAAGCTGGGTGAAGAAAAACGAATAAGCGATGGCGAACGACAGAATAATGACCAGCAGGAGGGAAAGCTCTGACCATTGCCTCTGGCGGGCCAGGAAGACTATGCCCGCAATCGCAAGCAGGAAAACGGGACCGATACTCAGCATACTGGCCCAGTCGGTGAGCGAGTTCCTGCTGCTGAAAACCGTTTTTCGAACCACCCGCGAATCACGCTGATGGAACTTATCTCGCAACGCCTGGTCACTCATGACCACACGTTCGGGATAGATTTGCCAGAAATGGGCAAACTCGGACGCAAAGTGCAGGACAAAGCGGGCGGGGTCTTCCAGAGCCCGCCTGATCCTTCCCTTCCGGACCTCCTCGAGGCTGGTCGAGCCGGCCTTGTCAATGAACTGGACAGTGCGCGGGTCCGAGAGAACGACTTTGCCAAAGTAGTGCGAACTGATGCCCGCCCACAGGGCCAGGGGGAGGCAAAACCCCGCTATCAGAAGTCCCGCCGGACGCGCCGACCCTCGGCCCTTCCAGAGCGCCAGCCAGGCGCAAAGACCCAGCAAGGTTGCGGCCACGACCGGTTTCGCCATGGTGGACAGCATTAAAAGGAAGCCCGCGAGCAAGAGGTAAACAGATCCGCTTCGTGTGGAATCGCGGCCGACGGCCGACAGAAGGAGGGTTACTGCGCCGGCTAACAACACGGTGATTAGCGTCTCGGGGTAGACCAGCCCCGCCAGGAAGACTGCCAGCGGATAAAGGGCCCAGATCAGGCCGGCAGCGAGACCGGAGGCGCCGCCCAAGATCCTTTTCCCGATCATCGCGATCAGGACGGCAATCAGGCCGCCGAGCAGCGATTCGACCAGGCGGACCGTCAGGATGCTCTGGCCGAACGTCAGGTAGATACCTGCCAGGAAGAGAGGATAGGCCGGGGAGCGATCGTACTCGGGACCGAAATTCCCCTCATTGATCAAACGGACAGCTGCCCGGTCGTACTTCACCGAGTCCCAGAAATAGAACCCTGGCTGCAAAGAGGCGACGAAAACCACTCGGACCAGGGCGGCAAACAGGAAGAGGCCCAAGAGGGCCGTGCGCCACGACGGTCTGAGGCGCCTCATTGAGCGCCTCCACGCCGCCCGCGGGACGCTGAGTGGGAACGATCCCCTCTCGCCGCGCTCCACGTGGCAGGACGCAGACGCGGCCGGATGGGCAGTCCGAGCACCGACCGGAAAGCGGCGCTGCCCAACAGCGTTGCGAGGTACCTGGTGACCTCGCCGGCGATCAGTCGATAGCCCTCCGAATTCGGGTGGCCGTCGGAACCGAAAAACAGTGTCCTGCCGGCCTTGGCCTCGCGTTTAAAGGCCGGAGCCAGATCAAGGTACTCTATCCCTAATTTTCTGAGCGCCGGCCGCAGCTCCGCAGACGGATCACGCACCTTCTCGCCCAGCATCGGAAGATATACTTCTTCTTTGCTCGGCTGCAGCACGACGAGGATCTGTCCGCCGGACCTGTGAACCCGATCCCGAAGCTCGGCCAGAGCCTCGACGGTCAGCCCAAGTTCAGGCCGACCGGCGCGAGATCCGGCGGTCTTCGACCGGAAGTCACTCGGCAAGAGCCGAATCTCCTGCCCGTCCTTCATCCGCAGTATCTTAGGTTCGCCGGCCCGTCGGGTTTTCTGACTGGACCGTGCGGCAATGACCAGGTTGTACAGGTAGCTGTGGCGTAAAGCGAATGATTTGACTGCTTCGACAGGTTGCTCCTTCCACGTTCCCGAATAATGTCCGTAGTTACGCCAGGCCATATAGTTGCCCTTCGCGCCTTCCTCCAGCCACTCGTTGAACTCTCGCGCATCCCAGAAGTCGTTTCCCGGAAACATGCCAACGATCACCAGTTTGGGACGAAGTGGCTCGCCAAATGTCCTGTAGACGCGAAGGTACTGCTCGGCGCCCGCCCCGACGAGGCCGAGGTTCACGACTTTCAGATTGGGGAACGAGCGATCCAGGATGGCGGGCCAGGCCGACTGGTCGGGCACTCCATACCCAAAAACGAGCGAGTCGCCCAGGACGACCAGGTCCGCACGCCGCGGCCAGGGACCCGGGTTGCGGAAGCCAAAGGCGCCGGTTGTCAGGCGGACGTCGTAGTCCGGCCCTGACAGGCGTTTCCTGGCGTTCGGAGTATGCAGGTGTCCGATATAAGGGTGTTTCACTCCCACGTTGCCCAGATCCACCAGCATGTACTGCCTCCTCTCCGGCGGGAGAAAGCCCGGAAACAGCCGCAGGAAGCCCTCGGCTAAGAGAAGACTGATCAGCCCCGCGGCAAAGAGTCCGACAAGGATGAAGACTGCTTTCCGCGTCCTTCTCATCAGGTATCCGACGTGCTGCACACCAGGTCCTGCGCCTGCGGTTCTGTGGCGTATTGTGCGAACAGCCGCTTCAGCCGCTTGACGCAAGGCCGGAAAGTCCTTTTCTGGGTTTCGAAATCGACCGCGGCAAGACCAAAAGGCGCGTTCATTCCGTCGGTCCACTCATATCGGATTTCCACCAGTCGTTAAGCCGATTGTCTCCTTCGACCTGGTGGCTGGAAGTCGCCGCGCCCCAGAGAAAGCCGGCAGGAAGGCTGGACATGGCTATCGCGCTGTTCCGGAAATGCGATCGAGAGTCCGGGCAGGCTTTTATCGTGGCCGGACTCTCCAGAGTCCGGCAGCTTTCGGCCGGGCTCTCGCGAGCCCGGCAACCGG
>JBHGBF010000086.1:0-23347 GCA_041946865.1 Acidobacteriota bacterium
AAATTACCCAGGGTAGCTGAAAAGCGCTACCCTGGGCTGTCATGCTTCACGCTTTCAGCCAGCGGTTCCTGTTGATTCATCTGTATACTTTCGCCAAAGTCGAGAGTCCCTTCGGGACAAAAAGCATGTCCTTCCTACAATCAAGTTAGCGCTTATGTGGTCCTGACACCGCACTCCGAAAAAGAGCGTGCCACGGTTCCGCGGTCGCTTCAGAGACACGTGCAAAGATCAGGGTAACTGCCGCACCGAGGGGAATCACAGGAGGGGAGGGAGGCCCGAAGGCCTCCCGGGAATGCAGCGTTGGGATTAGAAACCGTAGCGCAGGGCAAACTGGATCAGCCTGGGATCGCCATTCGTCGCGGTGATCCTCCCGGCGTTCGCGGTCGCCAGCTGGGTATTAGGCGCACCGAAGTGAGGCGTGTTGGTGAGGTTGAAAGCCTCGAACCGGAACTGCAGGGTGTGTTCCTTCCACGGCATCGGGAACTCCTTCGAGGCCAGGAAGTCGATGTTCACCCACCCCGGCCCGGTGATCACGTTTCGTCCCACGTTCCCGTAGACTCCAGGTTTGGCCGCGACCGCAAAGCCCGTATTGAACCAGCGCTCGACGGTGCGCTCGTCTCTCGGCAGGTTGGGATCTCCCACCTGGTCGCCGCGATGGACTCCTCCGTTGTTGTAAGTCATCCCGGACACCGAGTGTCCAATCGGCTGCCCGCTTTGAATCGCGAATATCGCGCCGGTCTCCCAGCCGCCGATGATATGGTTGAGGATGCTCTGATTGCCAAGCCACTTCCGGTTTTTTCCGAAGGGAAGCTCCCAAAGGGCGCTGAAGTTGTCCATGAACTCGCGGTCCATGTACCCCCGAGCGCGGTCCATCCAGCGATCTTTGACCAGTTGAGAGGCCCTTGCCCCGCCTCCGGTCGTCAGAATTTCGATCCCGTAATCGATATTCTTTGACCACGTGAAGGCGTTCAGGAAAGTGACACCGCCAGTGAAGCGTCTCTCAGCCTTCACGGTCATCGAGTTGTAGATCGCGTTGGCGTCATTCCTGTACATGAACACCAGGACCGGCTCACTCCATCTACGTCGATTAAACAAAGGAGTCGTAGCATCGGGCGTGAGCGGAGCAGTGACATTCCGCGAGGTCCCGGTCGACAGCCGTGTGCTCTTGTTGCCGGTGTACCCGACGGTCAGCAGGATATTCGCCGGCAGCATGTGCTGGATGTCCAGGAACCATTGGGAGCTATAGGGGTTGTAGAGGTCGCGCGGAACCACCGTGAGCGAGTCGTTCGGAATCAACTTGGTCGGGTCGTTTGGCGGCGGCAACTGCGGCAGGCCCCCTTGCAGGGTCGCGATCGGCTGAAGGTAATTGGGAGTGAAACCGAAGCCCCGGACTCGGGGTGCCTGCGCCGAGAACCGACCGTCCTCGATCCCCAGGTAATTGAAGTATCCGTAAAAGATCCCTCCTCCGGCTCGCACTACCGTCTGTTTCGCCAATCGGTAGGTGATCCCCAGTCGGGGGGCGAAGTTATTGAGGTCCCGACTGCCTCCGGTCTCGCCTTCCTTAGGGAACTCATAATGCATGAAGGTGGCCGTGATGGTGGGCGAGGTCTCATTCTGGAACGCCGTATAGTTGGGGTCATTGTCGATGACCGGGCGGCTCAGCACCTGGTTCTCCGGATCCGGGTAGTAAGGACCGTCGAACAGTTCCCAGCGAAGTCCCGCGTTGAGGGTGAGTCGGGGCGAGATTCTCCAGTCGTCCTGCGCGTAGCCGCTGTAGTAGTTAAGAACGTTGGTTTCGCCCGCTGGGCTCGCGGATCCGGCGCCGTCGGCCCAGCCCAGGAGGAAGTCAGCCATCCCGTTGCCGGTGACGTTCTTGCTGGGAGAGCTGTAGGGGATCTCCGCCGTGTAAACACCGCTGAAAGTGAATGCGCCGCGATTGTTACGGGCAGACAACGATCTCTTTTTGAGATGCTGAAACTGGGCGCCGAACTTGAAGCTGTGATTGCTCCTTTCCCAGAGCAGGTTATCGGCAAAGTCGAAGACCTTCATCTCGTCATCGTTCGGCCAGCAACACACGGAACCGTAGGTCGTGAATCCTCCAGGCGCGAACGTGGCAAGGCCCCGATCATGTTGGCCAAAAGTGGTCCCGACAGCGTTTTTGATTCCGAACTTTGCGTTCAGATTCTCCTTTTCGGGGAGGTCCAGCGCCGTGTCCATCCAGGTCCAACCGAACCGGGCTTCGTTCGTGAGGTTCGGCCGAAGGGTGGCATTGTAGTTGGCCGCCACGTTGTGAGACAGGATATCGGTGATGTCCCCGCCAATCGGGGCGCCTTCGTATAGGAACGGGCCCGGGTGGCTGGTGAGCTGGTCCCGCAATGAGTAACGGCCGAAGATCCGATGCGAATCGTTCAGATAATGATCGATCCGAAAGTCATAGGAACTCTGGTTCCCCTGGTCGCCAGGCGAGACGGTGTAGTTACTTGTGTCGTTTTCCCTTCCGGCAATGTTCGGCAAGGGGTAGAGATTAATGATCTTCAGCGCGATCGGATCGAGGCGCGCAGTTGGGATCTTGTTGTTTGGAAACTGCTGCCGCTTGGCTGCCGTTCCCGAGCCCGTCGTGGTCAACGGGTCGTAAATATTCCGGTGCTGGGTAATCCAGGATGAGAAGTCCCCTTGCCGGATAGCCGCAGTGGGCACCGTGGCTGTGGTCGTGCGGCCGATCCGGGTCTTTTGGGCCTGGTAACTGCCGAAGAAGAAGGTCCGATCGTGGATGATGGGGCCGCCGATTGTGCCACCAAACTCGTTTCTGATGTATTGGGGACGCTTCACTCCGGTCGCGCCCGGATTACTGTTCTTGTTGAAGAAGAAGTCATTGGCCGCTAATGCGGAGTTGCGGTGATACTCAAACAGGCTCCCATGGAACGAGTTGGTACCCGATTTGGTGGAGACTATGACCGTCGCCCCCATCCGGTAGCCGTACTCGGCGGAGATGTTGTTGGTGATCACCTTGAATTCCGAGAGGGCGTCGAGGTTCGGCACAATGGCCTGCGCCTCAAACCCGAGCTGACCGCGGCTGGTCCTGGAGGTGATGTCGGACCCGTCCAGACGAATGTTGTTCTGGGCTACCTGGCTGCCGGAACTGACAAAGCCTCCAGCTCCCGCCGTTCGATGCGTCCCGCCCGGCCCTCCGGCCGGCGCGACGCCTGCGGACAGGCCGGCCAACTGCAAGTAGTTTCTTCCGTTCAAGGGCAGTTCGCGAATCCGCTTTTCGTCGATGACCTGCCCCACATCTTGGGCTTTCTGCTGAATCCGCTCGGCTTCGGCCACCACGTCAACAACCTGTGAGATTTCGCCTACTTTCAGAGTGAAGTTCACCCGGACCAGCTGGCCAATGTCGATCGACAGCTCGGTCTGCTGGGTGCTGAAGCCAGGCATGCTGCATCGAACCCGGTACTGGCCTTCTTTGAGGAACGTGAAGTTGTAGAAACCCACGTCGCTGGTCAGAGCGGTCTGAGCGACACCTGTTTTTGTGTTGGTCACGACAACTTCAGCACCAGGTATGAAAGCCTTGCTTTCGTCCGTGACGTACCCTTGAAGTCCTGATTCCTGTGCCCAGACGGGAGCAACGATGACTCCTCCAACGAGCAGCAGAGCCAGGAGCCAGCCCAGATGGCGGCGCCAAAAGCCTGAGTCTCTGACGGGAAACAGCGATTTCTTGCCGTAGCGGTCTCCGTTACACATGTAGGTCCTCCTCCCACTTTCGGAAGTCAGCTGCAGAGTAGAACAAAACCAGACACCCCGGAAGGCTATCTAGCTGTCGGGGCCTGAAGTCTTTCAGTCTGCCTCCGCACGATGTTGGGACAAATGCCTGGGATGCCGAGCCGGATCATAGGTATGCTAGCGGAGTGATGTCAATTCATTGCCAACATCGATAGCAGGTGTCGTCGCCAGCGAGTGTTTGCGCCCCGCTAGACGTCGGTAAAATCCGTTCGAGATTCCCGACCTCACACTGCATCCAAGAAAGGCCGGGTGAAAAAGTGGTGGCGGAGATTGTCTCGCGGCTGACAGCCCGATTGGAAGGAGCCCCTGTCAAACTGTCAAAAAGCGTTCTTACTTGCGCTTCCGAAGGGCTTCGAGCCGCGTTTTGTCGGCGGCCTCTCCCCAGTAGGCGCAGTCAAGCATGAGAAAGACCGAAGTGTACGGGAGTTTCAGATTTGTCTTTAGGATCAGGATGTTGAACAGGTCGGCGGCAGAGTCGAGTTTCTTGATCAGTTCTTCGTGAGGCAGTTGAATGACTTGAGCGCCTTTCAGGAGATGCTCCAGCTTGTTTCTGTACGAATCCATTCCCGGAAGGAGATCACCGGGAAAGGAGGCAAGCTCGGCATCAAGTTGGACAATCGGCCGGACATGACCGGCTTTTTGTAGTTCCTTGAGTGTCGCTTTGACCACTTCAAGCTGGTCAGCGCCGGTGGCAACAGTCGTGATACCGGGGTTGCTTTGAGCAGGGTAGGCCGAATCCGCGATCACGATCCAGTTGCGGTGTCCGAGCCGCGGGACCTGCTGAGCCAAGACTGCTCGCCAGGAATCGTCGGCTCTCATATTGTCAGCACCTATCCCCCAAACCAGAAGGACGATCAGAAGCGATGTCTTCTTCATCATTCCGGCATTCTATCAGCCAGCCGATGAACTGTTGCTGAAAATGAGACGAGCCTTGTAACCCCTCAGTTTTTTGTTCGGAGTGTGGCAGCAACGAGGAGAGAGGCCGGTGCTGGGAGGCATGAGTCGGCCATCATACCAGCGCCAGTACCGAAATCCAGCCAGGCTCTCCATTTTCGCGGATGATAGTCGGGATGATAGGGCCGGTAGGCCGCTGGACCCAGCCACAGGTCCCAATCGAGTCCAGCATGACGCAGTAATCCTTGTAGATGCGGGCTTGGGGGTACCTGGCAAAAGTCCGCGCCGCATGCGCGCTGTCAACGTCGCAAAGTGCGACGATGTTTTCCGTCTCACAAGCGCTCAGATTCGACGCTCCTACGGCGCCAATCCCTATTCCGGCAATATTCAGCTTGTGGCTGGGAGGATCCGGCCCGATAACTAAATGCGTTGCCGGAGAGACGGGCCGGAATGCTAGCGATTCTGCTAGTGATATGGAGTAAGTGCAATATCGTTGCAGTGCTGCGATGTGATCCCTTCTTGACACGCGGGTGGAGGGCAGGAGCAGAATCGCAGTCGATTCTAATGAAGACTCTGATGGAGGGAGGATTCTGATGGCGGTACCAACAGCGTCGAGGCGCGAATTCTTGAAACAATCCGTGGCGTGGGGTACCACCGCGGTGTTCAGTAATCCAGGCGCTTCGCAAGGTGCCCAAGGTTCAAGCGAATCCACAGCCGCACGCGCAGCAAAACCGAATTTCCTCGTTATCGTCGCCGACGACATGGGCTTTTCAGATGCGGGATGCTACGGAGGCGAAATCGCCACGCCTAACCTCGACCGGCTGGCGGCCAATGGCCTGCGCTTCACCCAGTTGTACTCCACCGGCCGTTGTTGGCCGTCACGCGCGAGCCTCCTGACGGGCTATTACCCGCAACAGGCCAGGATGGATCCGCCCCAGCCGCCGCTCCCCGCCTGGGCCCGTGTCGTGCCGCACTACCTCAAGCCGCTCGGCTATCGCTGCTATACGTCAGGAAAATGGCACCTGATGGGTGCGCCTAAACCTGTCGCCGATGGCGGATTCGACCGTTCCTACGTCCTACAGGATTTCGAGCGTTACTTTGCGCCGCAGAATCATGAACTGGACGACGTAAAGCTCCCGGCCATTCCGGCAGAGAAGGATTACTACGTCACGACCGCCATCGCCCAATACTCCATCGACTTTCTCAAGGAACACGCCGAGAAGCATGGCGATAAACCCTTTTATTGCTATCTCGCGTTCACCTCGCCGCATTTTCCCCTGCATGCCCTTCAGGAAGATATCGCCCGCTATCGCGAGCGCTATCTCGTGGGATGGGACGCGGTACGCCGCCGGCGCTGGGAACGCCTGCGCGAGATGCACATCGTCAACTGTGATCTGCCGCCGCTCGAACCCGTGATTCCCGACTGGAATCTTCCCGGCAACAAACTGCGGGAACTGATCGGTCCCGGCGAAGTGGACCACGCCGTCGCGTGGACGGCCCTGACCGACGAGCAGAGGACGTTCCAGGCAACCAAGATGGCGATTCACGCGGCAATGATCGACCGCATGGACCGCGAGATTGGGCGCGTGCTCGATCAGGTCAAGGCAATGCGGGCGTTCGAAAACACGGTGATCCTTTTCGTTTCGGACAACGGCACCAGCGCCGAGCAGATGATTCGGGGCGATAAGCACGATCCCGCGGCAGCGCCCGGTTCGGGGCGCTCGTATTTATGCCTCGGACCCGGCTGGTCGAGCGCCGGCAATGCACCGTTCCGGTTGCACAAGTCGTGGGTGCACGAGGGTGGTATCTCGTCGCCGCTGATCGCTCATTGGCCGGCAGGCGTGACGGCGCATAACGAGCTCCGCCATGACCCGTGCCACTTCATCGACGTTCTTCCGACGGTGATGGACCTGGCGGGTGCCGGCGAAGTGTCGCCGACGTGGAACGGTGAGACTGCGCCACCGCTTCCCGGCAAGAGTCTTGTGCCCGCGTTTGCCAAAGACGGCGCCGTCTCACATGAGTTCCTCTACTTCCACCATCGCAAAAATCGCGCCCTTCGCGTCGGCGACTGGAAACTGGTCGCGCGGGACGACGAGCCGTGGGAGCTCTACGATCTCAAAACCGACCGCTGTGAATCGAAAAACCTGGCGGAGAGACAGCCGGACAAGACAACCCAGATGGCAGAGCGGTGGCAGCAGCTGGAGGACGAGTTCCGACGGCAGGCAGGTCCGCCACCCAGGAGAGGCCAGCAAAACAGGAATGAGGGGGAGACCAGCCCCGAAGGAGAGTAGGAGGGAGGATCAAATGTCAGATCGAGGGAAAACGAATCGACGGGTCTTCTTGACGGCTGCGGCGGCAACTGCCGGTGCCATCTCCACTACTGGCGCCAGCTTTGTCGGGCAAACGAAGGAAGCAACATCAGAACCTCCGACGATTCAGGAGGTGATCGATCGCATTATTAAAGACACGACTGGAAAGCCTCTCCCGCCGGAGACGTGCGACACCCTCAAGACCGGTGATCCCTCTCAAAAAGTCACCGGCATCGTTACGACGTTTCGATCGACGTTTGCGGTTCTCAGAAAGGCCCGTGAGCTCGGCGCCAACCTGGTCGTTACTCATGAACCGACTTTCTACAATCACTATGACAAGGTGGACTGGCTCCAGGGCGACCCCGCGTATGGAGTGAAGCGGAAGCTGATCGATGAGGCAGGGATCGCCATTTGGCGTTTTCACGATTATTGGCATTCCGCGAAGCCGGACGGCATCATCAGGGCGCTGGCCCGCAGACTTGACCTCCGGCAGATTGATCCTGAGAACAAGCGGCTTTACACCATCTCGGAGTTGACATTTGCAGAACTGTGCAGGAGGTGCAAAAAGCTATTCGGAATCACTCACCTCATGGCAGTGGGGGATCCCGAGATGCTTTGCCGGCGGGTCGGGGTATTCGCCGGGTGGGGCGGCAACTTCGGTCAGGAACACGTGGAAATGTTCATCAACCAGGGGGTTGATGCCGTCATATCCGGCGAGGCTGCAGAGTGGACAGGTTCGGTGTACGCCCGGGACGCAATCACGGCAGGTTTTAAGAAGGGCCTGATTGCACTTGGCCACGCAGCCAGCGAAGAACCCGGTATGGAAGATGCTGCTGAATGGCTCCGCGTGCGGTTTCCGGGCGTGAGGATCGTCCACGTCCCGGCTCTTTCGCCGTTTGAAGTCATCTGAGTCCTAAAACGGTCGATGACAGGCCGGTTTTGGCCTATTTCAGGTATTCCCTTATAAACGCGACCGCTCTGGAATGGGCCTGTGCAACGTCCTCTGGATTTCCATGGGAAAGGCCGTGCCCGGCGTCCTTGACCGTGACCAACTCATGCTTGACGCCTTTCTTTTGCAGCTCGGCGGCCATGTCGACGGATTTCTGGTACGGGACGTCGGTGTCTTGCGTGCCGTGCACCATGAGAATCGGCGGATAGTCGGGACTGATATTACGGACAGGACAATAGTAATCGAGCTTGTCCTTCTGGCTCACGGGATCAAACCCGGTGACTTCCCTGGTCCACAGCCCATTTTGCCGCAGGTAAATATAGTATCGGTTCCGTGCGCGGGGATCGATGCCGGGGGCATCCACTCCGGAGATGACCTTTGTGCCGACGCCAGACTCGGCGTCTTGTTTTGAGATCAGCGAGACCGACTGACGATAGAAGGCAGACGGCTCGCGGTACCACTCACCGTCCACATCACCATAGCCAAAATAGGCGACCAGAGCCAGCGGGCGCGGGCTGATGCAATGCCCGGTCATCATGGTGAGATACCCGCCGGCCGAACCTCCGGCTACCACAATTTTCTGCGGATCGAGGTGAAACTGCTTAGCCCCATCCCCGCGAATCCAACGAAAGGCGTCCTGGATGTCTTCGATGATGGCCGGGAGTTTCACTTCCGGCGCCAGCCGATAGTCGAGGGAAATCAGGGCAAAACCCTCCTGCTGGCAAAGCTCGCGCATACGAGGCTGGACGCCGTTTCGGCTGCCGAGAATAAGCGCACCGCCGTGAATCCAAACCACGACCGGGCGAACCAGGTCATCGGCGGGACGATAGATATCCGCCTTAATCTCAACGTCCCCAACCGTTTTGTACGTGATGGTCTGCTTCACGAGCCCGTCCGCTCTAACCAAAGACGGCACAGCCCAAAGGAAAATAGCCGGGATAGCTAGCACGCGTGTGAACCGGAGCAACCTAGGCATTGGCAGACGCTTTATCATAAGGCCGCGACTGTATCACACAGCCGCGACTTAAATGCAAGTTGAGCGCAAGCTTGCGGCTCGGTAGGTGTCTCGCTACGATGTGGTAACGGAGGGAGTTCGGTGTGAAAGCGATCGTCAAGGCAGAGAAACGCGAAGGTTTCACTTATCAGGACTTGCCCGATCCAGTGGCAGGCCCTGATGACGTCCTGGTGAAGGTCGATTCGGCCACTATCTGCGGCAGCGACGTCCTGTTCTATCACTGGTACCCGGCGATAAAGTGGATGGTTACAGAGCCTCCCTTCGTGCCCGGCCACGAGGGTTCGGGGACCGTGGTAGAAGTGGGACGGGACGTCAAGAACATCAAGCCCGGCGACCGCGTAGCGGTTGAGACGCACTTGCCCTGTGGACAGTGCTTTCAGTGCCGGACCGGCGAACAGCACATCTGCCGGAATATGACGCTGTTCGGTCACCAGTTCAACGGATGTTTTGCAGAGTACGCGGTGGCGCCGCAAAGAATCATCTTCAAAATCAGCGACCGCCTCGACCTGGACCGGGCAACCGTGCTCGAACCCTTGGGTGTCGCCCAGCAGTGTGTCCAGAAGGCAGACGTTGCCGGGGATACAGCCGTGGTTATTGGCGCTGGTCCGATCGGCCTTATGGCCCTCTATCTGGCGAAGAAGTCCGGCGCCGGGTTTGTCGCCGTTATCGACATAAACCAGCACCGCCTTGGCATGGCAGAGGGCCTCGGGGCCGATCTTGTGTTGTCGGCTTCGGACCGCGTCACAGAGAGGATCCTGGAGCTGACGGACGGCGACGGTGTGGGCAGCATCATCGATGCGTCGGGCTCGGCCCAGGCCATCGCCGATAGTTTCTTCTACCTGCGCAAAGGGGGACGGATGGTCCTGACCGGCAATCCCAAGGAAGACATTGTGATCCGCCAGCCGGTCAAGTCACTGATACACAAAGAAATTACTCTCAGGGGCGTACATGGCCGGAGAATGTTCGAAACCTGGGAAAAGGCCCAGCAGTACCTGCTGGATCCCTGCTTTCCACTCGATCGCCTCGTGACGCACGAGTTTAAGATGGAAAGATTCGAAGAGGCGTTCCGGTTGATCGATACCGGAGAGTGCGGCAAGGTCCGTCTGCGGCCTTGATCAGAAACGGCACAGGAGGCTGCTTCAATGATCGATTTCAAACGACCGGTAGTCCAAGTCGCATTGGATTTTCAGACTATTGACGAAGCGTTGAGGGTCGGGGAGATGGCTGTGAAGGCCGGCGTTGACTGGGTGGAGGCCGGGACCATTCTCCTTTACTGCGCAGGTTGTGGGGCCATAGGAGCGCTCGCGCGGGCGTTTCCCGACCGTCCCGTCCTGGCCGATTTCAAGACCATGGATGCTGGGGGCCGAAATGTCTCGCTCACGCATGAGCAGGGGGGCCGACTCATGACCGTCTGCGGGAATGCTACGGATGAGACGATCCAGGCGGCCACCAAGGTTTCCAGGAATACCGGCGTCTGGGTGATGATTGACACCATCGGGGTCAGAGACCAGGCCGGACGCGTCAAGCAATGCGTGAGCTGGGGGGCGAATGCCATCTACCTGCACTACGGGTTTGACCAGCATCAGAAGGACTCATCCAAAGATGCGTCCCAATGGTTGGAGGAAGTCAAGGCGGTGACCACAGTCCCGGTAGGGCTGGCCAGCTTCGACATTAAAGGCGCCGTAGCCGGGGTCAAGAGAGGCGCTGACTTCGTGGTGATCGGACACCCGCTGATCAGCACCGGCGACGTCTTCGAAAATCTGAAGAAATATGTGCAGGAAGTAAAAGGAGCAGCCTGATCGGCCATGATCGTCGACAGTCATCATCACCTCTGGGAGATCGGCCGGTTTGGGTATCCATGGATGCCGGGGCCGGGACATCTTTTACACGGGGACTTCCTTCCCGAAGACCTCAAGCCGTGGCTTGACAAAAACGCCGTGGACAAGACAGTAATCGTCCAGGCCGACCAGTCGGTCCAAGAGACTCGTTGGCTTCTGGCGCATGCCGAAAAGCACGAGTTTGTCGCCGGCGTGGTCGGGTGGGTGGACTTGAAAGACCCCGAGGTGGGCGCCGTCCTCGACAACCTGGCCCAGGCGCCGTGGTTCAAGGGGGTGCGGCATGTGTGGCACGACGAACCAGACAACGACTGGATCGTCCAGCCGGAAGTCATCAGGGGACTTAGGGAGGTAGCCGCTCGAGGCTTGACTTACGATTTTCTCACGTTTCCGCAGCACCTGAAACTCATTCCGGAGGTCATGGAACGCGTTCCCGGGCTCAGACCGGTGGTCGATCACATCTCCAAACCCCCCATCAGGAGCGGCGGGCTGGAACCCTGGCGAAGCGACCTCCGGAAAGTCGCGGAGATTCCGGGGGTCTGCTGCAAGCTGTCCGGAATGGTGACCGAGGCGGATTTCGACAAGTGGACGATTGAAGATCTGAGACCCTACGTCAATGCTGTCATCGAGATGTTCGGCTGTGACCGGCTCATGTATGGGAGTGACTGGCCGGTATGCACAATGGCCGCCAATTATGATCGGGTGTTTGAGGCGGCCCAGACTCTCCTGTCAGGCGTTTCCGAAGACGACCGTCGAGCCGTATTCGGAGAGAACGCGATACAGTTTTACCGACTATGAAATACAACACGCTCGGAAAAACCGGTCTGCGAGTCCCGGCCCTCAGTTTCGGCGCTTCGTCACTTGGCGGCGCCTTCCATGACGTCGCGGTCTTCGACGCAATCGAAACGGTGCACGCGGCCATTGACCTCGGACTCAACTTCATCGACGTATCGCCCTACTACAGCGGGACTGTAGCAGAGTTGATCCTGGGCCGGGCGCTCCGGGGAATCAGACGTGACCGTTATTCCCTCGCCACCAAAGTAGGCCGATACAGCCTGGACTACTTCGACTTCTCCGCAGAACGTGTGACGCGTAGCGTGGACGAGAGCCTCTCCAGGCTAGGTCTCGATTACATTGACCTCATTCAGTGCCACGACATAGAGTTTGGTTCAATCGACCAGGTAGTGGAAGAGACTATCCCCGCCTTGGAGAAGTTAAGAGACCAGGGCAAGGTGCGTTACATAGGCATCACCGGGCTGCCCCTGAAGGTGTTCGAAGAGGTCGTGAGGCGTTCATGCGTTGACACCATACTCTCCTATTGCCACTACGCGCTGAATGATTCAGCCCTGGCCGGCCTCCTCCCGCTCCTTCAGGAACGGCAAGTCGGAATCATCAACGCTTCGCCTTTCAGCATGGGACTGCTGACCAACCGCGGCGCTCCGACGTGGCACCCCGCTCCTCTGCAAGTGAAAGAGGTGTGCAGCCAGGCTGCCAGGTACTGCCGCGAGCAAGGCGAAGATCTGGCCAAGTTGGCGTTGCAGTTCTGCCTTCAAAACCCGGAAATCCATACCACCCTGGTGGGAACCGCCAGTCCCGGGAATCTCAGGAAGAACGCGGCGTGGGCGGAGGCGCCGATCAACGAAGATCTCATGCGCGAGGTGCGCGCTATCCTTGCTCCGATTCACAATGTCACCTGGCTCCAAGGCCGGCCCGAAAACAATGCGCCCGAACTGACTCTACCATCGTGACCACTGCGCCTGTGGGCGGCCCCAAGGCTTACGAAAGTGTCTTATACTTACGGCCAGGCGTCGGGGCGGCAGCGTTGACACCCCAAAATCTCAGTGTTACAACCGCGAAACATGTTTCTAACAACTCACACCTTCCTTGCTGCTGTTCTTCTTCTGACGATGTCTGCAGATCAGAAAATCCCTCCGATTCCTCCGTCTGACCTAGGCGTTACAACGGTTCGCGCCTCGCACACGGCACGCATTTCCAGTTGGGACAAGACGGGCAATAACCGGGACTGGATCCAGTTTGCGCCCGGCAAAGAGAAGACACTCGCGGATATCTCGGGCCCCGGAACGATCCGGCACTTCTATTTCACCAGCGGTCGCGCGGGCCTCCTGCTGCGAGAGTTGGTGCTTCGGGTGTACTGGGATGGAGAAAAAACGCCTTCCGTTGAAGTGCCGATCGGCGACTTTTTTCTCTGCGGCCATGCCACGGTTCGCCACATTCGCACCACGTGGGTAACGGTCAATACGGGGAGGAAGGGCCTAGGCGGCCACGGTTTCAATTTCTATCTGCCTATGCCTTTCAACAACGGAGCCCGGATCACGATCGAGAATCAGGGAAAGTGGGAATCAGGTGCTTTCTGGTACCACATCGAATACGAGACCTACGATTCGCCTCTTCCTGACGATGTCGGCCGGTTCCATGCTTCATGGCGGCGCGAGCCACTGACCGTCTCCAACGCCGAACCAGATAAGAAGAACCGCACGCTCTGGGGAGGCCAGAACCGTGACGGGCGGGATAATTACGTCATTCTCGAAGCCGAGGGAAAAGGGCAACTCGTCGGTCTGCTCCTCAATGTCGACAACATCCGGGGAGCCTGGTATGGCGAAGGGGACGACATGATTTTCATCGACGGACAGGAGTGGCCGCCGGCTTACCACGGTACCGGCACAGAGGAGATCTTTGGAGGAGGCCCCTGTCCGAACGAAGAATACGCCGGTCCCTATACGGGTTTCCATTTTACAGAGAACAAAGATGGTAAGGATTTTCTGGGAAAAGTATCGATGTTCCGCTGGTTCGTCCACGATCCGGTCCGGTTTCAGAAATCCGTGAAGTGGACGATCGAGCATGGCCACGCGAACAACTATGAGAACGACTACTCGAGCGTCGCCTACTGGTATCAGCTCGAGCCTCACCGGGTCTTTCCTCCGCTGCCTACCCTGGATCAGCGCCTGCCCCGGATGCCTGAAGCCTACTTCAAAGCCAACGATGCGATGCAGACAGCTCGTCGCCAGTTTATCGACTTGAAGGGAGGGCCGCCTGAAGCGTTTGCGCGAATGCGCCGTTTACGAGACGATGGCAGCCAACTTCTTGAGCAGGGCAAATACGAGGAAGCACTCGCCAAGTTCGAGGAGCATCGAAAGGAAGTGGAGAGGCTGAAAACCGCGCCGCAGTGACCTTCGGCTGCGGCCCTCGTTCACTCGATATAGCCGGTGAACTCGACCATGGCGTCACGGTTCTCTCGGTATGTCACAGGCTTCGGAACCAGCCAATTGACGATCGTGTCCTTGATCGAATAAGCGAAAAAGTGGTTCCCCGCCGGGTTGTAATGAGGCATGAGGTACCGCTTGACATAGTCGGCAAACGGGATCTTGTAATTCTTCTTGTAGTCCTCCACGTGTACCAGGTTCATGTCGAAATAGAGGAAATTGTTTTGCTTCAGAAAGTCGACGATCTCCTGGTCGGCCCGGGTCCCCGATTCGACCAGGCTACGGTAATTGCGGGGATCATTCAGGACGACCAGTAGTTTCTTGCCGGCGCCACTCGTGAAATCCCGGGCGAGCTCGAGGATGTATTCGGTGGCCGCATAGGAATATTTGTCCAGCAGGCGCCTGAGGCCTTCTTTTTCTTTCTCAGCCGTTGAGCGATCAATAGGGTCCGTCCGGAGTATTGCGGCGAGACGTTCGACCTTGGGCCAGTCAAGATCTGTCGTTAGCCCCCTGCTGAACAAAGCGATCTGCATCGCCAGATCGTCTTTGAGATTCTGGTACATCCATTCCGGATCGGTCATCCGGTAGAGCAATTCCGGAGTCGGCAGCAGGTTCTCTTTCTCCACAATCCGGCCTCTTTCCAGATCCATCTCGACGTGAGACCAGGGATTGTTGTGAAACAGCTTGCCACCGGCTTGATCCCACCACCTGTAGATCAGGACATGACGACATCGGAGTAGACTGCGAAAGTGATCGTCCCCCCAAATGTACAGGATCACGTACTCGCCGCCGCGCGGGCCTTTCTCCTCGCGCATCATCCTCCGGTAAGCCTGGTAGACGCCGTGGCCACCCATTCCGAAGTTGCGGACCGGCTCGCCCAGGTGAGCGGCCAGGTACTCCTGCCAGGTTTCCCCGTCACTTACCTGGTGACACTGAGTGAAGCTGTTTCCGTACGTGTTGATCCGACAAGCCCGGTCGACGTACACATGAGCAGTCCGGGCGCCGGTCTTGTGGACCGTGGAGATCGTGGAGCTTCCATCGATACCGTCGCGCGGGAAGTAATTGCCCAGGTGGTAACCAAGTTCCGGGTCAAATTTGGCCCAGGAGAGCTGATTCGGATCAAGGAAAGTGTCCAAAACCTGCTTGGAGACAGCGCTGGCGCGCAGGTATTGCTCCAGAGAGACGGGCGCCGCTTTGGCCTGTTGAGCGTTGGCATAAGGACAAAGCGCCGCGAAGACTGCTAGGTAGCACGAGACGAGATAGCGTGTGGTTCTTGGGCTCATTGTTCGGTTTCAGCGCTACATAATGAGAAGGAGAAGGATAAAGCAAACAAAACCGCCGACCAGTGCGGTCATGCCCCATAGGCGCGTGGGGCGGATCTGCCACCATATGTAGATTCCGGAGACAATCCAGATCAGGAAGGCAAGGCAGACGACGTCAAGCGTGAAAGCCCACAAATCGCTCAGGAAATTGTCCTGCCGGTACCCGCTGCGAAGGTGAAACCCGACCAGTATCTGGTGCCACCGGAGGTTCTCCATACTCTGGACCACGACTTTGTGCTGGTCGATGAAATAGGCGACCCGCTTTCGCTCCCAGAAATCAGCAGGGTTGATATTGAGGCGCTTCGGTCCCGGACGAGCTGCAAAAAAGGGGGCCCCTTCCATCCCAAGATCTTTCAGAACACGGGCGCCGACTACTCGGACGTCCGCGCCGGGCGGCACAGGAAGGTTGTATTCGCGCTCAAGCTCAGTTTTCCATCGCGGAGGGGTTGCCCCGTCCCATTTGCGGATGGCGGCCGCGTGGCTGAAAATCAGGGAGCTCACCGCGTAGACCAGGACCCAGGGAAGAAGAAACATTCCGAGATACAGGTGAAGGCGTCGATTGATATGCTGAAAACTCATGGTTGTCTTTCTATGATTCAGAGCGAGAGAGCCAGGAACGTAAACAATCCGATTCCAGCCAGGGTACAGACTACGCCCCACGTGCGAGTCGCTTTCAGTTCCACGCACATCCAGATTCCGGAGACGGCCCAGAAAATCATGGCCAGAATGGCCAGGTCGACGAAGAAGGCCCAGGTATTCTCGCGGGTCTCTCCTACTTTGTAGCCGGTCCTGTGATGCAGGGTTCTCAGCCATGTCGGAAAGCCCATCACCTGCTTCTCGACGAGCAGGTCGCCGGTATCCGGATCGTAGGTGAGGCGTCGGGGCGTTATGGGGTCGCGCCGATTGATGATCACCATGCCGTCCATCCGCTCGAAGGCGAAGTGCGTGCCTGACAGTTTCAGATCGGCCAAGATCTGTGCTGCCATGACCTTTGGTGTCGTACCAATCGGGAATATCCGGCTGTAGACGCTCTCGGATTCTTTAACGAAGGAAATCGGCGCGCCTTCAGGTCCCCGCGCAGCGGCCTCCGGAGTGCCCCCCCTTATTCCGTGGTTGAAGAATAGAGTGCTCAAAGCATACACGGCTATCCAGGGCGTGAAGAACAGCGCCAGGTACATGTGCGA
Source organism: Acidobacteriota bacterium (assembly GCA_041946865.1). GTDB lineage: Bacteria > Acidobacteriota > UBA6911 > RPQK01 > RPQK01 > RPQK01. Next base: position 16,510 of record JBHGBF010000086.1, read on the forward strand.
CCGGCGAATCACAACTGAAACTCTCATCCAACCTCCGAATCAGCAGAATGACAAGTCGAGCGCGCCGAATCTAGACTGCGTAGCGATAGCAAGTCAAGAGCGTGAAAGGTTCGTGCGCCGGAGGGACACCGCGTTATCCGCGGTGTCCCTCCAAAAAATCAAGCTCGTTCCCCGATCCAGATAGGCGAGGACCAGGCACGCTGGCCATTTTGCTGAGTAAGTCGGACGTAGTAGAAGTCCGTACCACGGGCCCGAGACTTGTCTTCCATGGCCAGGTCGACGGTGAGGTGGTCGGTCGACCAGGCGCGATGGATCTTGAACTTGGCACAGACCTGCATATTGCGCCAGTAATTGCCATCGTTGGTCACCGGGATGTTTTCCATGTACTGGACCCGAGGCTTATCGAGAAGGTCTTTGGGAGTGAGCGTCAAGCTCTGCTTGAGCTGATCGCATGTCATGGCGATTTGAATACTGGCGTCGTTTTCACATTCCACTTCGAAAGCGGCCAGATCGGCGTAACGACGGCATTGGCCGTCGTACTTAGCTTTTTCACACTTGGCGGTCCAACTGCAGCTTCCGCCGGTCAATTTCAAGATGCCGGTGCCCTTGCGGCCTGCGGCATTGCCACGATAACAGGGTATTGCCTGCAGGACCTTTCCCCCGGTGATATCCAGGGTCCCCGCCCACTCGTGCTCAGCACGCGCATCCCAACCCCACTCAATGAAGAACCGAAAGCGCTTCCTGCCGACGACAGGGAGTCCAGCCGGCTGCGTAAACGTGTGAAGCACCTGGTTGTTTTTCAGGATTTCTACCCGGTCGATTGGGCTCCATGCCACCGCCGAGATCCGCAGGCGTCGATCCTGGTTTTTCGGCAGGATGCTGCCCATTGGTCGGTCGTTCAGAGTGAAATCCAGGAAGATCCGGTCACCGGTGACCCCGTAGATCCGGCGCTGGCGGAAAGCTTCCCAAAGAGAAGCTCGCGTCAGCTCCTTCGCGTGCACTCCCGTGAGGCCGCTATCGTAAGCGCCCGGATGATCCCCGTGTGAGTCGGTCGAAGCCATAATGCCCAGCTTGTGCCCTCTGGCCAGACCTGCCTGGACACAACCATCCGCGGCGCCAGGCCCCATCCAACTGCCGGTCGTCAACACCGGGTGAACGCCTTCCTCGGTTTCTGAGGACCCATGTATCGAGTAGATCTCAACGAAGGGTGAGAACCATTCGTCGTGGTAATCCCAGTTCTTGCCGCAGATCCCTTTCGGGTAGCCGGTATGATGTGGAATCACGAAGGCTTCCACGCCTTTCAAGGCCTTGTACATTTCGGGTAGCGTTACAGGCATTCGGATCGGCTGGTCGTAGTCCCGATAATAGACATTGTGATGTCCGTACAGAAAATTGGTCCATTCGTAAGCCAGGATGGGGACAAAACGTCCTGGGGCCTCGTAACTCCGGCAGAGCTCCTGGTGATGCCCCCACACATCGTTGATCAACTGGCGGCCGGGTTTGCCGAATTTCCGATAGTCCAGACTGAAGATGCCCTCGCCAAAGGCGTGGTCTGCCATAGCCCAGAAATCGAGATGGCTCTTGGCAATCTCGAAGTTGTCTTCATGAGAACCGTTGCCGTCGCTCAAGTCCGTGTGCGTGTGCAGGTCTCCCCAAAAAACCGGTCCCCTGGGAGACACGTCACTGGAACGTTCAGCCCGGTTCGATGCCAGTACCGCTGCTGTCGAAGCTGCAGCAGCTGTGGCCCCTTGCAAGAAAGATCGACGAGAGCATGGACTGCTGGTCACATCTTGAGCTTTGGTCAAATTCTTCGGGTCCATCTAGTTCTCCTTTGTGTGATTTTCTCCGCGTATCCTGATCTGATGCAAGCGGCCTTCACGCGACGGTTGATATATAGCGCATCCCGGACCCCTCTTTGCCCTTTTTGGAGTGCGGTGGCATGGCCCTGCACTCCAAAAGAAAGCGTGTCAACGCCCGAAAAGCCGTTCGGGCAATTCGCACGGCTTGAATTCGACTCGCTACGTGAGTCTTAATGGCCGCTTGTGAATTGAGCCGGTGTTCTATAGGAGGCTTGTATGGTTAATCTGTCCCTGGTTGTCCTGGCCGCCTTGCTTTTGGCTGGTAATGCACCCGGTCCTGACGGTGCCGTCTACGACGCCCAATTGTTCAAATGCGACAGAGAAGGGTTCCTGGATCTTCTGCCGCAGGGGGAGAGCAAGGGCTGGCGCAAGCTCTTCAACGGGCAGGATCTGTCCGGGTGGGAACCGGTCGGCGATCCAAAGGGTTACCTGGTCCGCGATCGAATGCTGGTCTTTCCCGGCACCGGCGCAGGCGGCTACATTCGAACTGCCCAGGACTTCAAGGACTTTGAACTGCTGTTGGATTTCAAGATCGCGCGGCTGGCAAACAGCGGAGTTTTTCTGAGGGCAGACCGCCAGAAACCGGACCCCGTTTTCTCGGGTTGCGAGCTTCAGATCCTCGACGATTTCAACTGGGAGCACGACACCGGATACGCGCCCAAGGAATGGCAGTTCACGGGCTCGCTCTATGCCTCCGTGGCTCCCGGAGTTCGGGCCCTGAGGCCGCTAGGCGCGTGGAATAGCTACCGTATAACCTTTGTCGGCTCGCGTCTCAAAGTCGAACTGAATGGAAAAGTGCTGTACGACGTCGATACGCACGACGTGCCGGTCCTCCAGCCCGACAAACCTCTCTTTCGCGATCGCGCGCGTAGCGGTTTCATAGGTCTGCAACGCCATGCTCCTGATCAAGTGCAGGGCGATGCGTACGCCTGGTTCAGAAATATCTTCATCAGGGAAATCAAGCCTGACTGAATGAATCAAGGAGGCAACTATGCGGGTACTGGCGATCGGTGCGCATCCGGATGATCTGGAAGTACTTTGCGGAGGGACGCTGGCACGCTTTGCGAAAGACGGCCACGAAGTTGTGATGTGCCACGTCATGAACGGTAACCTGGGTCATACTGAAATCCCCCGAAAGGAGCTTAGGGAAATCCGAAGAGAGGAGGCGGTGAGGGCCGCCGCCGTCATCGGCGCGGAGTCGATTACAGTGGACATCGATGACTTCGACATCTACCCGGACCGGGAAGCACGAATGAAAATGACCGAGGCCATCCGTAAGTCGAAGCCCGACTTCATCATCCTCCCGGATCCGAACGACTACATGGCCGATCACACAATCACTTCCTCGGTGGGTTTCGACGGGAGTTTTTCAGCCACGCTCCCGCAGTTGATCACGGCATCCGAGGTCCATTTCAAGCTTACCCCGATCTGTTTCATGGATACGGTAGGCGGATTGAATTTCAGCCCGGAGGATTTCGTCGATATCTCGAATGTCCTGGAACTCAAGCGGGAAATGATCGTTTCTCATCAAAGCCAGACAGTCTGGCTTAAGGAGCATGATCAAGTGGATCTGGTCGAAATGGCACTGGTTCAATCCGCCTTTCGTGGTCTGCAGGCGGGGGTCAAACACGCCGAAGCGTTTCGCCAACATCGCGTGTGGGGAAGAGGGACCACCCGGCGCTGGCTGCCATAAGGACAAATGAACATGATAGTTATGAACCTGGCAGTCGTGGGACTAAGCTGGCTTCTCTTGGCCGTCTGCCCTCCCGGCTCACCCGCACTTGAAACGGATGAATCGGGGAAAGAATCGTTGATGTTCGAGCCGTTTGTCTGGCCTTCGAATCCGCCGGCTGACTGCCCCTTCAAACAATCTCAAGAGCTGGTGGGACTCCATTTCGCCGGGAGATTCGGCGACTATCGCCTGGCGGGCACGCGGATGGCGGATACCTGGTACCCCGTCTGGGCGTCCGACGGTAATCTTTATTCCCCTTACACCGATGGCCGAGTGCCCGCCAGAGACGGCACCCACGACCGGGCCTTGAGTTTCTCGACGAAGGAACGGGTTGCAACCACCGGACAGGCGGTGCTGATCGGCGAGGACCCGCTCAAGTTGCAGGTTTACAGTCTCGGCCTGGCTGAAGGCGACCCGGCGCCCTACACGGGCCGCTACCCTTGTGGCAGTCTGGTGTACAAGAGCATTTGGTACTACGGCACGTATTGCCTCGGACCCGAGCCCCTGACTTATTACGGCGGCAAGATGTACAACTGGCCCTGGTTGGGGCCGCTGGTCGGTTTCCGGATCTCTCGCGATTTCGGCAAGACCTGGGTAGACTGCCCGCAGACCCCGGCGCAACCCTTGTTCCAGGAATCGGGAATGTGGGGATACCCGGTAAAGATGGGTTCCCCTCACTTTGTCGATTTCGGCAAAGACATGGAGCATTCTCCAGACGGCAAGGCATATCTGGTCGGACATGGCGCGGTCGAAAACGACCCGAAGCCGCGCTTCTCGAACGCGAGTTGGATCTCGGGCGATCAGATCTACCTGGCTCGAGTCACCCCAAGCCCGGAGACCATCAACGATGAGTCGCAGTATGAGTATTTCGCCGGGTATGACGAGCGGGGCGAGCCGAAATGGTCGAGGGAATTCAAGGACATCCATCCGCTCTTGGAGTGGAACAACAACATGGGCTGCGTGACCGTCACTTACGACGCTCCGCTGCACAAGTACCTGATGTGTGTTACCGATGGCTGGCCCACGGTGGCCAAGATGAATTCTTACATCCTCGAGGCCGATGCCATCACCGGACCGTGGCGACTGGTCAGCTACCTGAAGGAATTCGGAGAGCAGGCTTACTTTCTCAATTTCCCTTCCAAGTTCATTAGCCCGGACGGATACACTCTCTGGCTGTGCTACTCAGCGAATTTCACCACTCCCTGGAAAGGCAACGCCTGGGAGGATGCGCCGACGAAACTCAGTCCTAATCCGCCGGGGAGTTATTATGGGCTGGTACTCCAGGAGGTCAGACTGCTGAAGCGGTAAATGGGGTCACACTGACTCCGGACCTGTAAGCCTCGTTTGGCCCGGATTTCTCACAAGTTCCAGTCCCGGAGGGACGACGGGACTGGAACTTGTGATCCGGGGCTGAGTGTCAGGACTGCTTCCGGTATTTGTCCAATAGCATCATCAGTTGCTTCACCACTTCCGGATGCTCCTGCCACACGTTTTTGGTCTCGCCGGGGTCGTCCTCGAGATTGTAGAGCTGCCCAGGAGGCTCGCCCGGAGCCGGCGGTCGAGGCTTGGCGTACCAGGTGCCCAGGCCGTGACCCTCGATCAGTTTCCAGCGTCCCTGGCGGATGGCAAACATTCCCGTCTGCGAGTGGAGCACCACGGCTTCACGCAAGCGTCTGTTTCGCGTTTCCCCGAGCAGCTCCGGCAGGATGTTGTAGCTGTCCTCGGCGGCGTCCGGGGGCTGTTTCTCGTTGAAGAGGGCGGCGCAGGTGGCTAGCAGGTCGGTCAGGCAGATGAGCTGATCGCTGACACGAGCCGGCTTGATCCGGCCAGGCCAACGCACCACAAACGGCACTCGAAAACCTCCGTCATGGATGGTCCACTTTTGTCCGCGGAAAGGACCGTTGACGCGGTGTCCGTACGTTTCGTACAGTTCTTCAGAGCCGATGTCCTCAATTCCTTCCCGGCGGTCACCGACAATGCCGCCATTGTCACTCGTGAAGATGACAAGCGTGTCATTGGCCAGTCCAAGCCGGTCCAGTGTCTCGAGGACCTTGCCCACGGTCCAATCGACTTCCGCACACATGTCTCCCCGCCAGCCGGCGCGACTCTTACCCTTGATGGAGTCGGGAGGCGAGTACGGTACGTGTGGAGCGGAGGTCGGAAGGTAAAGGAAAAACGGCTGAGAAGGGTTTTCTCCCTGGTGGTTTTCAAGCCATCGCACGGCCTTCTGAGTGACGGTCGGCCCTACCTCCGAGTTCTTCCAACCCGGCGTCGCAAGCCCTTCATACTGTTCCTGATAACGGAGCGGCAGTTTTTTCGTCTCGGTCAGAATGGATTCGCTGGGGATTCCCACTGTCATCCCCTGCTCAACGAAGCAGTACGGGGGAAAATCCAAGGCACATGGATAGATGAAGCTGTAATCGAATCCAAGGGATTCCGGCCCGCCGGTGACGGGCTTCGTGTAATCGACCTCCTCGGGCTTCGGCTCTTTGCCGTGACTGCCCTCCTTGCGTCCCCAGTTCAGCCCCAGATGCCACTTACCCACTACGGCGGTCGCGTAGCCGTGCTTCTTTAAGAACGAGGCGATAGTGACTCTGGTGGACTCTATCAAAGGAGGGGCGAAGCCCAGTATGACTCCCTTCTTCAGAGAGCTTCGCCAACAGTACCGTCCGGTGAGCAATCCGTAGCGCGTCGGAGTGCAGACTGAGGACGGGGCATAGGCCTGGGTGAACCTGATTCCCTGATCGGCCAGGCGATCGATGTTTGGAGTGGGAATCAGCGACTGGGGATTGTAGCAGTGCGGGTCACCGTACCCGAAGTCGTCGGCCAGAATAAGCACAATGTTGGGTGACGCCGCAAAGAGCCCAACTTGCGGGATAAAGCAAAACAGAATCACGAATAAGCGGATCGGAAGTCGCATTAAGAAACCTCTCAGCGATTCTCGCATTCCTGGTTCGTCGATAGTGAACGTTTTTTGGGAGTGCGGCGGCAGAAGGACTCCGACGCTTTATCAGGAATCCTGGCGACACCGCTTGGCCGGGCGAGATCGGCCCGTTGGATCTTGCGCGGCTGAGCCTGGTCGAATGCCACTTCCTTGGGAGGGTTGGGCGTGCGCCGTTCCATGACCCAGGGTAGGCCGCAAAGAAACGCGGCCAACCTGGGCTTTGCTACGCGACCCCTCTGGGGTCGACTGGACTTTGGCGAAAATAAACAGATGTGTGAACGTTTTTTACGCCGAAGGCGTTAG
>JBHGBF010000087.1:0-20837 GCA_041946865.1 Acidobacteriota bacterium
GCCCGCGATCCCGAAAATTCAAGCGGCTTTTATCGTGGCCGGACTCTCCAGAGTCCGGCGGCGGGCTCGCTTTTTGAGACCGGCCAAAAAGCGGTCGGGCTGCCCGGCCACAATAAAACCGTGCCCGCACTTCGCTGAAAAGCGCTGCGCGCTGCGGCTCTTTGGCGCTTTCACAGCCTGCTGTGCGTGGCTTCGAATCGCGCTTCTCGGTAGACATCCTCAAGCAGCCCGGCCACCGAGCCCCAGTTGTGATGGGTCTCCACGAAGTAACGTCCTGATTTTCCGAGATACCGGCGCTGGCCCGGATTGTTCAGCAGCCCGAGCGTCGCCTCTGCCAGACCTTCCATCCCGTGTCCCACAACCAGATGGACTCCGGGCTGAATCGACAGGCCCGCGACCGCCTGGGGGGTTGCCACAACCGGGGTTCCGCAAGCTAGGGCCTCCAGAACCTTGTTCTGAATTCCCGCCCCGTACTGGATGGGAGCGACGGCTATGCTGGCGTGTTGGAGAAAAGGCCGAATGTCCGGCACCGTTCCGGTGATTACGACGCGGTCACTCTTGAGCTCACGAATTCGCCGGGAAGGATCTTTGCCGGCGACCCACAGCTGGACGTCCGGGCGCTCAGCCCAGATTCTCGGCATTGCTTCCCGGATAAAAGCGACGACGGCGGTCTCGTTGGCGTGGTAGCTCATCTTTCCTGAAACCACCAGGGCCGCTCTCTCCCGCTCCCCGTCCAGCGGATGGAAGTAATCGAGGTCGACACCATTAGGCACGACCGTAATCCGAGTCTTCAGGTCCCCGCTGGATCCGTTGCGGGGAGCGAATCTCGAAGCGAGGTGAAGCAGCTTGGAGCGATCGATCTCCGACGTCACGACCACGCGGTCGACCCTGCGCACCAGCCGCCCTTCATAACGGCGAGTCCTCCCCAGCTCCAGTCGCGCCACGGAACGCGAAAAAAGGCTTCGGCTCTCCCTGGCCGCCTGTTCAAAAAGGGCGCTGATGCAGTCCACACTGTCCCAGACCACCGGTATCTGGCTCTTGCCCTGCCCGAGCAGAACCTCCTGCACGCGCAAGACATAGCGGGCGCCGCGCAGGTGCTCGACATGAACGACGTCATAATCCTGAGCGGTGAGGAGAGCAGCCAGTCGCTGGGCCAGAGTCGGCTTCCAGCTGTAACTGGCTTGAAGCGGGACCCGGGAAACGAGACCCCGAAAGCAGTTTCTCATAGACCGGACCCTGCTCATCTCCTCACAGAGAACCAGTGACCGATTCTCGATGATTTCGAGGAACTCCCGTAACTCCTCTGCCGTCGTCCACAGAGTGACAACCGTCAGCTCGTGGCCCGCTTCGATCAGCGCGCGTATCAAATGGAGCGGCCGGGTCCGTATTCTGGTCGGAGTGTACGGGACTATGAAGAGAATTCTCACCGATACACCTCGTCCCAGGAGGAATAGATCTTCTTCCAGTCGTAGCGGGTCTCTACGGTCGAGCGTCCCTCTTCCGACAGTCGAGCCGACAAGGACCGGTCTCGGAGAGCCCGCACCACGCTCCTCGAAAAGGCGGCGGCGGTGTCAGCCAGCAAGATGTTCTCGCCGTCCTTCGTTTCCAGACCCTCAGCCCCGATGCTCGTGGAGACCACCGGCAGGCGCCAGGACCACGCGTCCAGAATCTTGACTCGCATCCCGCCGCCGGAGAGCAGGGGGACGATGAAGACGGCCGTTTGTTCCAGGTAGTGTCGAATGTCCGGGACGAAGCCCACCAACTCAATCTTGCCTGGAAAGTCGGCCGGGAGGCGGGGCGGTTTTTTGCCGATGAGTGTGAGCGCGGCATCGGGCGCGGCGCCGGCCACCTGCGGCCAGACTTTCCTGAGGAACCAGCGAACGCCTTCCGCATTGGGCGGCCAATGCATGCCGCCGAGAAAAGTGACTCGAAAACGACGCGCTTCCGGCCGCAGATCGGCGGTCGCCGAAGGATCGACGCAAATCGGGATAACGGGCCCGTCCGCGAGTGGGACGGTCCCGGCGGGACGGTCCGCTCGGAGCGCGGCAAGGTCAGCGCTTGAAACCCAGACGACCCGGTCGAAATTCGAACAAGTCTCCGCTTCATACCTGGCCAGTTTACGAGCTTCGAGTTTCAGGATTAAACGCTTGACCGGGTTTCTCTCGCTTGCCGCCATTCGCCGGGGAATCTGAAAAACCGCGTTGTGCTGGTCCAGCACCCGCCGGAGCGGGCACGCTTGCACGGCGTAGGACGCCATCCAGAGTTGATCGGAGTGAACCGCGTCGAAAGACCGTGACTGGCATAGGCCCTGCACCTTTTGACGCATGTCTGAGCGCTCATCCCTGACTATGAGAAAGGAACGTCGGGACAGCAGGCTGCAAACACCGTTCCAGAGGTCCCCGGGAACAGAGCGCACCATTGGAACTGTCTCCACGACCCGGCACAGCTTTTTTAGTGACTGGATGGCCGCCGGCGGATCATCCCGGCGCAGAAAGCTCAGAAGCGAGATCTCATGTCCCGCCTCCGCCAAATGCCTGAGCACGTAGTAGGCGCGGATCTTGGGGCCGGCGTCCAGCGGAAGCGGAAGGACCTGGGTGAGGAAGAGGATACGCATGAAGGATTAGCTGGAGGCGAAGTGAACGGGATGGACGTTGTGGGCCGTTATGGAGGGGTCCATGCCGTCCACCCGGTGCACTTCGTCCCTGCTCTTTCAGAGGCTCCTGAGCTCGAACAACAGCATCCGATAGAGCCGCATGATCGACAGCATCTTTTCTCGTTGATAGGCGAGTGCCCAGGCGAGGGGGGCGAGAACCAGTCTCGGGATGATACAAGTCAACAGAATCAGTTTGTATACGAATCCCCCCACCCGGCCGTAATGCTTGCGGAAGTAGCGGAGCTTGCTCCGGTACAGCTCGATGAACATCCTGCCGGCTGCCTGCCGAGTGCTTTGCCCGCCATGGTGAACCACGGCGGCGACGGGCAGCCAGTAAATGCGCCAGCCGGCTGCAATGATCCGCCGGCATAAATCGATTTCTTCCGTGTAAATGAAGAAATCCTGATCAAGAAAGCCGATCTCGTCGAACACCGACCGCTTGATCAAGATGCACGCGCCTTGGACAGTCTCGACCTGGCGCGGGCGATCAAGTGTCCAATTCGTCATCGGGTAAACGGCCAGCCGGTGCAGGCGATCGAGGTGTAACAGGCGCCACAACTCGCGGAAGAGCGTCGGGCGGGGATAGCATGACTGCTGCATGGACCCGTCCGGGTTGATAAGCAGCGGACCCACGGCGCCGACATACAACCTTGACTTGAGGAACCGGACCATTCTGGTGAGAGCCTGTGCTTTCAGTTCGGTATCCGGGTTCAAAAGCAGGACATAGTCGCCCCGACACCTGGCGAGCGCCTGGTTGTTCGCGGCCGCAAACCCGGCGTTCTCGGAGTTCGCGATCAGCGTCACCGACGGGAAGCTTTTCCTCAACATCTGGACAGTCCCGTCAGTCGACCCGTTATCCACGACGAAGATTTCGACACCGCCATCTTTGAACAGCCGGGCCTCTTTCTCCACCGTGAGCAGGCAGTTCCGAAGGAGATTTTGCGTGTTCCAACTGACTATGACGACCGAAACCGTCATTCTCCGCCCCTGGCCCCCTCCGGGATTGTGCCTTTCATGACCCTGGAGAGCGCAACCAGGCTCCCAGTGAAGATCCAGAAGATGACGCTCGACCGGAAACCGAGCAGGCCGACGTTGTAAACGAAAGGAAGCAGCCAGTCTCCGAGCATGCCGGCGGCGAAGCTGCCCGCCATTCCGGCCTGTACTCCCGAAACAAAACCGAGATCGAAGCCGGGGGCCGCCTTGCGCCAGGTGCGGATGGCCAGAAATCCCATCTCCAGGATGAACCACATGAACAGACAGAAGCCGACCAGCCCGGTTTGACCAATGATGTCGATGTAGTTGTTATGGGAGCTGAAGTTGACATGCCAGCCCAGAATGGGGAAGAGCGAGGTGTAGTAATAATAGTTGGCCGGTCCCAGGCCGATCAGGGGGCTCCTGCCCAGGACATCCATAAGCACGTGCCAGGCGGCCACGCGAGTGGAAAAACTGTAGCCTTCCGAATGCCAGAACGAATCAAAGAGACTGGTGCTCAGCAAGAGAACAGGCAAAGCCAGCAGGCTCAGACTGATAGTCAGGCGCGGGAATCTCTGGAACAGGACGATTCCCAGGCAAACGAGCGGTGGGAGCCAACCGGACGTCCATCCGGTTCTGAGCACAAGGGCGTGGAACAGCACGAGGACGATGACCAGAATCAGGCACCACCGCGCGGCACGTCGCAAGCGCCTGTTCATGAACGCCTGGCCGGCTGCAATCGCCACCAACCAGGTCCAGAACATACTTCCGATGGAGGAAGGCTGAGTCAGCCCGTTCGAGCCGCGGATGAAGGCCAGAGCTTTATCGATTCTGGGAAACAGCTGCAGCAAAGTCGTCACCGCGCCAGCCACCAGAAACACCCAGGTGATTTTGGCGATCTGCTCGCGCGTGTTCAGCCGGGTCGCGAAGATGACGAAAGCGGCTGCCGAGAGCAGAAAAATGCTCAGACCCGCGAGCTGAGCAGGCAGCGGCGCGCCGCGGATTGAAAACCAGGGAAATTGCCCGGCCACCAACGACAGGGTGGCGACGCCCAGGAACATCAGCAGGGGTGTCGCGACTCGACGGGGCAGGGGAATGCTAGCCCGCTGTTCGCCCAGAGTCTCCAGGGCAAAGACAGCGAGAAGCAGGGCGACCATCACGAAGGGGGAGGAGATCCTGGCCCCGCCCCTGTCAAGCACGTTGAAGGGCAGCAACACCGCCGTCACTATCAGGAATGAAAGCGGCAGAAGGCTGGTCCGGTTGATCACCAGTAAGCCGATTACTCCCGCCAGTCCCGCCAGCAGCAGAACCAGGTACTGGAGGTACTGGGGCGCGGGCAGGCGCGCGCCCACCCCGGTTGCCAGGGCGACTAATGGAAGCACCCGGATCGTCTTGACCAGCCGGCTCGAGTTCGCAGCCGGCAAGTGTCTCCAGCTGTTCTCCATCAGCTTGTGTAGTAGCTGTCGTTAAAGTAGCGGTTGTAGTACGGATAGAAGTCGTGCTGCGACTCTACCCCGTTCAGAGTACAGCCGAGCATGCGTCCGCCGGCGCTCAAGATCTGGGTGCGGGCCCGATCGATCAGCTCGCGCGGCGTCTGCTTGACCCTGGCGACCAGGACCACGCCATCGACCTTCGGGCCGATGACGCGGGCGTCTGCCACGGTGAGGATCGGGGGACTGTCTATCAGGACAAATCGGAATTCGCTCTTCAGATGAGCGAGAAGCTCTGTCAGCCGGTCGGAGCTGAGCAGCGCGATCGGGTTGGGCGGCTTCGGGCCGGCGGGCAACAGAAACAGGTTCGCGGTCGCGGTCGCAACGATGGGCGCACTGCCTTTCGCTCCGTGACCGGCCAGAAAGAGGCTGGCGCCGTGGGTGCCGTCCACAGGCTCCTGCTGAAAACGGCTGCTCAGTTTCGGCTTGCGCATGTCCAGCTCGACAATCACCGTCCTGGCCCCGCTTTCTGCAAAGGCTTTCCCCAGGTGTTCCACCAACGTTGTCTTGCCCTCACCTGGGACGGCCGAGGTGACCAGAATCGTTCTGGGGACAGCGGAATCCGAAAGCAGAATCGAGGCGCACAGACCCCGGAAAGCCTCGCGTGCGGCCGGGGTGAGGGTCGCGTCCTTATGATGCCTGGCCGGGGTGAGCGCCAGACTCTTCGACTGGGCTGCTTCGCCTCTCCTCAGAAAACCTTTGCGGTATCCGTTCGCGGCCAGCGCGGGAACAAACGGCACCGCGCCCAAGGCCGGGATGGCCATTTTCTCCTCCAACTGCTGGACCGTGGAAATGGTCCGGTCCCAGAAATCCAGGACAAAGGCCAGACAGACGCCGATGGCCAGGCCGAAAAGCAGGCCGAGTGAAAGGTTCCACCGCACTCTGGGGCTATAGACCGCATAGTCGGGTTTGCCCGCTTCAACGACGTGAATGTTCCCGAACTCAAGCCCAGCGGTTACGCTCGTCTGCTTAAGGCGCTCCATCAGCGCGTTGTACATCTGTTGGTTGGTCTCTGCTTCACGCTTGAGGATGTTGGCTTGAACTGACGCCTCGTTCAGCCTTTCGGCGAGAGCCTCCTGTTCCGCGCGCGACTTCGTCATTCTCTCGTACCTCCGCTCGATCGCCCGGTAGTCGGCTTGCGCCTGCTCAATCGCCTCGTCCAGGAGTCGCTGCTTCTCGCGTTCGAGTTGCTCCTTGACGAAGCGGATCTCCTCACGCTTGTGCTTGACATCCGGCCAGTTGTCGTCAAACCTGGTCAGCAGATCCGTCAAGTCCTGCTCGGCCTGTAGAAGCTTGCTCTGCAGGCTGGTAATGTTCGGCGTCATCAGCTCGGTGGGGAACTTCGCCAGTGAGGCCTCCTGGAGGCGCTGCAATCTCGACTGCGCAGTTATCAGCTCGCTTTCCCGGTTGGACACTTCCTGGGAAACGAACTCGAGCTTCTTCTTCACCAGGTCTTCCGTGTCGAGGTTTTTGGCCTGCCCATACTGGATCACTTCCTTTTCGGACATCTCCAATTTGCGTTTGAGCTCGGACAGCTCCTTCTCCAGAAAAGCGGTTGCCTTATCCCGGGTCGCCTTCTTCGCTTCGAAATGCTCGCGGATGTATTCCTCGCCGTAGCTGTTGACGATGTCGGCGGCCAACTGCGGCTCGGAAGCCACATAGGCGAGCGCGATCAGCTGGCTGTTGGGAATTCGCAGCACCTCGAGACCCGACGGGATCTCTCTTACATCCGGCGCCGAGGCATGGGCCCGCTTCTGCTTCATCCGTGAGATAACTCGCTCCGCAAGCGTGGGGCTGCGCAGAATCTGGTCCTGCGTCGTCATGTACAGTTCATAGTCCCGCGCCCCGGTGACGATATCGGTCACGTCCTGGTAAGGCAGGACCCTGGCTGGTTCCGGATCGATCTGCAGGAGCAGCGTCGACCTGTAAAGAGGCGTCGCGAGGTAGGTTGAGACGCCAACGGGGATGGTGACCAGCAGCGCCACCAGCGCGATCTGAAACTTGCGCCTGTATAGCGAGGCAATGATCTGCCTCAAATCGAAACCCTCGGCCTCTCCAGACACGGCCGGCGGATTGGAAGGCGGTATGGTCGAAATGGCCCCGGAGTTCTCTCTCTTAACGATGTTGGACACAGTAGCTCATCCTCATCCTTTAGGGTTCCGAACATGGGGAGCCGAGTCACTCCGGCAACGAGCCCGAGCGATTCCCCTGTTCGGTCGACTCTTGTTTTATCCCGTCACGGGCCGCAGCACCCAACCGAGATGCTCGAGCCCGACGCGTACCGCCTGTCTCAAAGTCCGGAGGTCACTGAAAAGCATCTTCAGATAAACGAAGGCCGGTCCGGGTCGAAAGGCCCATTCACGAAAGGCGCGCTTCTGCCAGTAGATCAGGTCTTCGGCCGACAGGTTCTCGTACTGGAGGACGGTTTCCTTGTCCATATCGACCTGTTCCCACTGCGTTCCTTCGCGAAACCACCCGTTTTCGATCACCTCAAAAAAGAACGGCGTGCCCGGGTACGGCGCAGCGATGTGGAACAAGGCCAACTCGAGGGGTAGAGTCTTTGCCAGATCGATGGTCTCCCGGATGGTTTCGACCGTTTCTCCGGGCAGGCCGATGATGAAATATCCCCAGTTCTTGATTCCGGCGGCCCTTGCCCAGGTCAAGGCCTGGTGGGCCTTCTTGGGATTCGCACCCTTCGCGGCTCTTCGAAGGATCTGCTCGTTGCCGCTTTCAATCCCCCAGGAAATCATCCAGCAACCGGCCCGGCCCATCATCTTCAGCATTTCTTCGTCGACATAATCGACGCGGCTGTTGCAAGTCCACCGGATTTTGACTCCTTCCTTCAGGAGCAGCTGGCACAAGCCCATGACCTGTTCCCGGTTTACCGTGAACAGGTCGGCATACATGTGGATGTTGCGGACGCCGAAGTCATAAAGCTGGGAGATCTCTTCGACAATGCGCTGGGGGGACAGGAGCCGGACACTGTTCTGATACGAGACGTGCTTGATGCAGTACTTGCAGCCTGCCGGGCAGCCGCGGCTGGTGACTACGAAGCTGAAGGGTCCCTTCATGAGCGGCATGCGGTACTTCGACAAGGGCAGAAGCCCATACATAGGCGCCGGCAGGTCGTCGAGGTTCGGCAGAAACGGGCGGTCTGGGTTTCGCCTGATTTCACCGGCCTGCCGCCAGACCAGGCCCTTAATCTCCGAAAGATCCGGCGCCTGGCCTTCGCCGACGGGGAGCGGCCGCCAGTTCGGGTCGGTCTTCCGTAACAGCTCCGTCAGTATCGCTGGGCGCATGTTCTGCCGGTTCTCCAGCACGTCAATCAGTTCGCGCATCGTCAACTCGGGCTCTCCTCGCAGGACGAAGTCCAAGGCCGGGTAGTCGCGCATGGTCTCGGTCGGCATCGGCGTCACGTGAGTCCCAAAGGCCATGGTCTTGGCCCCCATGCTCCTGGCCAACATGACGCCGTACATATCGTTCGTCAGGGTCGGGGCCGTGACCTGCGTCAGGTAATACTTGGGGGCTTTTTCTCGCAGGGTCTTCTCGAATTCCGGCCACGTCATCCGCTCGGCGATGGCATCAACCACCTGGACCCGGTAGTCGGGATGAAGAAGCGAGGCCAGCTGGGCCAGGGAGCATTGCGGCCAAACCATCTCCTCGCGGCTCCTCCGGCCCACCCGGTGCTGTGTCCTGATCCATATTCCGCCATCGGGGGAAGGAGGGTTGACCAGGAGCACGTCCACCGCGCCCGTAGGACGAGACTTGACGAGAGGACGAACGACTACGCCCGCGTCCGGAAAGTTGGCCATCTTCAAGGGCTTGACCGCACGAGTTCCGAGGTTGACGCGGAGATCGTTGGCTGGCTTAATCCCGCCGGGGGAATCAGAATTCATACGTTTCCTTAAACTGCAACCGCATTTCGTCTGTAACTTTCAGAGGCCTTTCACTGAGCGCTTCCATGACACGCATCAGCACCCAGGAAATGAAGAGTTGGAGACCCACCAGCGTGAACAGGGCGCTGCCGAGCAACCAGAGCCAAAGCCTCGAAATTTCCCATCCTTGCAGGGCCAGTGCCAGGCTGGTCACGGCCACGGTGATGCCGCCAAGAAAGACGACGGCGCCCAGCCAACCGAACTGGTGATCGATTGGCCGGCCCAGGATCGTAGTGTGGCGCTGCAGCGGAGTCGGCTCCCGATGCAGCAGAGCGGTGAGGTAGTTGAAGGTGATACCGAGGGCGAAAGTGGTGACCCCGGCCACCGCGAGAACCAGGGCGGCGAACACGCTGAACGCGCCCCACGGCCCCAATTCCGTTACTCCCTGAAGGCGAAGAGCCACCACGGAAGCGCCCACCACGCCGGCAGCACCGAGACACAGCAGGCCACAGGTGCCGAGAATGCGTACCGGATTGTATTCAAGCGCGGTCCAGAGGATCGTTTTCAAAAACCGGGTCCCATCCTGGACGACCCGAAGCTTGGAACGGCCGGAGCGTTCATAGTAAGGAATCGGCACTTCGATTACGTTCAAGCCTTCATGCACCGCGCGGGTGCTCATGACCGGGGTAAAGTTCAGTCCGTCAGGCAGCGGATAGAGGCGCGGCAAAGCGTTGCGGTGAACGACTCTCATGCCGCTCGCCGGATCGAAGACTTTCCTCTTTCCGATATAAGACACGAGAGTGGACCAGGCGACGTTGCCAATACGGCGGATCAGCGGCATCCGGGTGTCGGCACCCGACCTCCGCGAGCCGACGACCACGTCAGCCCTTTCCTTGATGGCCGTCCGGCAGAGCGTGGCGAAAAGCTCGGGCGGGTACGTACTGTCGGCGTCAAGAAAGGCCAGCCACTCGCCGTGCGCACGGGCGAAACCGGTCTTGATCGCTGCTCCGTAGCCCCGGTTGCTCGGGTGGCGGATCACACGAACCGACTCGAAAGTGCTCGCGATCCGGGCTGTCCCGTCTGTCGATCCGTCATCTACGACCAGGATCTCGAGATTCTCGATCCCGGCCTGCTTCAGGTCGGCCCGTATCCCTTCGACCCTCCTGATGATGTCTGAAATCCCTTCTTCTTCGTTAAGCGCGGGAATCACTACGGACAAGGTAACCCCCGCTCCGGCCGGGTTGCTGATGTCTTTGCTGTCGGCTGGCGCTCCCTGAGCCCCGCTACAGGCCGCTAAGCTTGGAAAATCCACAGTCTCCTCCGTTATCTCAACTTGAATCCGTTTGATCACTCGCGCTGGGACGCCGGCGACGACCGAATGGGCAGGAACATCCTTGGTAACCACGGCCCCGGCCGCGACGACCGCGCCCTTACCGATACGGACGCCGTCGAGGATGATGCTTCCGGAGCCGATCCACACATCGTCTTCAATGACGATTCCTTCCGCAGTAATACCTTGGTCAGTGAAAGACCGGCCGGGGTCTTCGAAGACGTGATTCACCGCAATGATCTGCACCAGGGGAGAGGTGTAGACCCTGTCGCCGAGGACTACTCCTCCCTGGCCGCGGATGACGTTGTATTCGCCGATCAGAGTCTGGCGGCCGATCCGGATCCCCGAATGCGGCATCTGGCGATAGTTGTAAACGTTAAGAACCGAGCCGTGCATAACCAGGCTGCCGGCTCCGATCTCGATGCCGTTCGGACAGGCGTGTAGACAAACACCGTGATCGAGGTAAGCGCCGTGGCCGAGGCGGACGTTTCTCGCAAACCGTATGCGTACGCCATCCTCAATGGCCGCCCACCCCTCCATCTTGAGAATGAGGCGGTACAGCACCCCCCGCAGAGCGATGCCTAAAAGCGTCGGCACCCAGCCGGACAGAGCGAAGATCAGCTGTTCCAGCAGATATCGCCCCGTACCCTGCGCCTGCCGGCCTAGATACAGGCGGACACCGCTCATCATGCCGTCATTCCGGGGTTCAGGTGCGAAATAAACAGTGCGTCCCGACGACTCCGGCTTCCTGTCTGACATTAGTGATTTCAAATGCTTCAGTCGCGGGGAGAGCCGCTTGCCGACGCTGACAATCGACACGCCTCGCGCCCGTCACTTACACGACCTTCAACTTGAAGGCTCTCTGGCACGTGCGACTCAGCCGGTTGGACTCGGTCGAGGTTGTCCAACACAACGCTCTCTGGGGAGCGCCTTGGGGGCTTCCCGGCACACGGTGTAATCTGTTGGACATACCGACGAGAGTTTTTGAAGTTGGCCCATCTTAATGGACCCGTGGTTGTCGCGTCCCTGCGTTTGTTTTGAGTTTCTGGGCGGAATTATGGAAAAAAACGGCTGAGCCGAATCGCGGACCGCACCCGGCTTGCGGGGCCGCAATCCGCAACAGACGCGGGGCAAAGACCTTAGGACGAAGAACGAAAGGACCTGCTGCGATGCGCAGACTCGGACAGTACCTGCTTCGTACACTGCAAAACCGTCTGGCTGGCCTGGGCTGGATGACGGAGCTCACTCCGGAGACGATGGCGCGATCTGCGGTAGTCTTTGCGCCCCATCCGGACGATGAAACGCTCGGCTGCGGCGGGACCTTGATCAAGAAACGGGCGGCAGGCGCGCGCGTCACAATCGCGTTCATGACCGACGGCCGGACATCCCATAGTCACCTCATGGCCGTTGACCGCCTGATCACCTTGCGCGCGCAAGAAGCAACTGCCGCTGCACGAGTTCTTGGCCTGGGGGAATCCAATATCTGTTTCCTGGGCTTCCCGGACAGGCGCCTCCACGTCTATGAGAATGCCGCCAGGGCAAGAGTCGAGGAGATCCTGGCTTTAAAGCTCCCGGAACAGGTCTTTATCCCCTACTGCAGGGACAAGACGCCGGACCATCTCGCTACGCATCGGATCGTCTCGACGGCCCTGGCGCGGCTGACGCGCTCCGTGACCGTCTGTGAATACCCCATCTGGTTCTGGCGCCACTGGCCCTGGGTGCCGGTCCCGCCTCGCCGGGAGGGCTTAAAACTGTTGCGGGAGAGTTTCTCGGCGGGGTGGCGTTTGCTCGGCTCCTTTCGCTGCTACGTCTCGGTTGCGGATGTGCTGGATCGCAAACGGGCCGCTCTTGAACAGTACGCCAGCCAGATGACCCGGCTGATACCTGATCCGCGCTGGAACACGCTTAATGACGTGGCTGGAGGCGATTTTCTGAAGTGCTTCTTCCAGCCACGGGAGGTGTTCTGTTGCTACGAGTCGGGCTGAACCGCTCTAGCCCCCGCTAGTCCCGGTGATATACTGATCTCAAGAGAACCATCTAGTCGGCATCCCCAACCGGTGATTTAACGAATACGGATAAGTGCGCGCTCCTTCAGCCTTTTCCTCTCCCTTGGCGCGCAGGAGTGAAGCATATGAAGGTGGTCATTCTGGCGGGGGGCTACGGCTCCCGGCTGGCTGAAGAGACCGAAATCCGGCCTAAGCCCCTCGTGGAGATCGGCGGCCGCCCGATTCTCTGGCACATCATGATGCACTACCACTGTTATGGCTATAACCACTTCGTGATCGCCCTCGGCTACAAAGGCGAGATGATCAAGCGCTACATAGTCGATTACCTGTCGCTCAGCCAGAACCTGACGGTCGACTTCAAGAACCACCAGGTCCGGCGCCATGATGGCCCCTCCCCCGACTGGACAGTCGAGCTGATCGACACCGGGATTTCGACTTTGACGGGCGGCCGAATCAAGCGGCTTCAACCCTATATTGGAAACGAGACCTTCATGATGACCTGGGGAGACGGCGTCTCCGACGTCAATCTGAACGCGCTTCACCAGTTTCATTGCTCCCATGGAAAACTTGCCACTATGACGGCCGTCCGGCCGCCCGCTCGCTACGGTCACATCGAGCTGGACGGCGACCGAGTCGAGCAGTTTTCCGAGAAGCCTCAGCTGGGAGAGGGCTGGATCAACGGGGCCTTCTTCGTCCTCGAGCCGGGCATTTTCGATTACATCGAGGGCGACCAGACTGTCTGGGAAAGGGAACCGCTTGAAGGGCTGGCTCGGGACGGCCAGCTCATGGCCTACAAACACGCTTCTTTCTGGCAGTGTATGGACACCCTCCGTGAAAAACACGTGCTGGAGAAGATCTGGGAGTCTGGAAAGGCTCCCTGGAAGCTCTGGGCTTGATCTATGCGAGTACTGGTCACTGGACACCGCGGGTACATCGGCACACGCCTGACGCCCATGCTGATTCAGGCCGGGCATGACGTCGCCGGCCTGGACAGCGACCTTTTTCGTTTCTCGACTTTCGGCCGGCAGCCGCCCGAAATACCGGCCCTGCTGAAGGACATCCGGGACGTCGAGATCGAGGATCTCGAGGGCTTCGACGCCGTGATCCATCTGGCCGCCCTTTCCAATGACCCGCTGGGGAACCTGAATCCTGAGCTCACGTACGAGATCAACCACCGGGCTTCGCTTCGCCTCGCTCGCCTGGCCAGGTCTGCCGCGGTTACACGCTTTGTCTTTTCCTCCTCCTGCAGCGTCTACGGGGCGGGAGGACAGGAGTTGGTAGACGAAAACGCTCCCTTTAACCCGGTCACGCCTTATGGGCATTCCAAGGAGCTGGCTGAGCACGACATCGCCCGGCTGGCGGACGAAGACTTCAGCCCGACTTTCCTTCGTAACGCCACCGCCTACGGCGTTTCGCCCCGGCTGCGCTTTGATCTCGTGCTGAACAACATGGTGGCCTGGGCCGTGACGACCGGCCGCGTGTTGCTGAAAAGCGACGGAACCCCCTGGCGCCCGATTATCCATGTCGAGGATATCTCCCGCGCCTTCCTCGCCGTACTGGCAGCGCCTCGCGAGCAGGTCCACAATGTAGCCCTGAATACCGGGGCAACCAGCGAAAACTACCGGATCCGGGAATTAGCCGAAATTGTCGCCGAAATAGTTCCCGGCACGACAATAGAGTTTGCGCCAGACGCCGGGCCTGATCGACGGACTTACCGCGTGTGCTGCGATAAGATCCTGAAAGTGCTCCCCGACTTTAAAGTCGAGTGGAACGCCCGGAAGGGAGTCGCCGAGCTTCACCAGGCGTACCAGAAGATCGGCCTGCGGACTGACGAGTTCGAAGGGATTCGCTACAAACGAATCGCCCAGCTGAAGTCTCTCATGGGCCGCGGAATCGTGGATTCGAGCCTGCGTTGGAGGAAAGCGGCATGACCGGTGAGGACAAGTTCGGCGAGGCGCTGGGCGGCAAATCCTGCCGGAGCTGCGGGCAAACGGGCTTGAGACTCCTCATATCCTTCGGTCAGACCCCGCTCGCGGATCGCCTGGTCACTGCTGATCTGCTCGATACCCCCGACCTGACCGCTCCGCTCGACCTCGCTTTTTGCCCGGCCTGCTCCCTGGTGCAAATCACCGAGACGGTATCGCCGGAAATCCTGTTCGGCGGAGACTACCCCTATTTCTCGTCCGTCTCTCCGGCGCTTTGCCGGCACTCGCGCGAGAATGCGCTGGAACTGATCGAGCGGCTCCGCTTGGACAGAAACAGCCAGGTCATCGAGGTGGCGAGCAACGACGGCTATATGCTCAGAAACTTCGTCGGGTCGGGTATCTCCGTCTTGGGGATCGATCCGGCAGCCGGTCCCAGCCAGGCTGCGCGAGCCTCCGGCATTCGTACTCTCACTGACTTCTTCGGCCTCGATCTGGCTCGCCGGCTTCGCTGGGAGGGATTCCAGGCCGACTTGCTCATTGCCAATAACGTCCTGGCTCACGTCCCCGACCTGAACGGCTTCGTGGCGGCCATAGCCACCATTCTCCGGGAACGAGGAATGGCTTGCCTGGAGTTCCCCTACCTCGTGGATCTGATTGAAAACGTCGAATTCGATACCATCTACCACCAGCACCTCTGCTACTTTTCGCTAACCGCGCTGGATTCGCTTTTTCGCCGGCAAGGCCTTTTTATCAATGACGTTCGGCGCCTTCCGATCCACGGGGGCTCCCTGCGCCTTTACGTCGAGCGTACCGAGCGGCTGGCGCCCTCGGTCACCGAACAGCTGGCGGCTGAAGCAGCAGACGGAATCTCGAGCCTGGACTACTATCGCCGCTTCGCGGAACAGGCGGAACGTATCCGCACGGAGCTTCTAGCCCTTCTCGAGCGCCTGAAAGCGGAGGGTCTCAGGGTAGTCGGGTATGGAGCGGCCGCAAAGGCGACCACACTGCTCAGTTATTGCGGAATTGACCGGCGACTGATTGAATATATCGTAGATTTGAACGTCTACAAGCACGGTCGTTTCATGGGGGGGAATCATCTGCCGATCTGTCCGACCCAAAGACTTCTGGAAGACATGCCCGACGCTGTTCTCTTGCTCGCCTGGAATTTCGCAGACGAGATCCTTGCCCAGCAGGCGCCGTACCGTGAACGAGGAGGAAAATTCATCATCCCGATCCCAAGGCCAAGAGTAGTGTGAGGGTGGGGGAGCGCTGCGGCAGAGGCCGAGTTGACGTATGGAGAACGACTTCGGATTCAACCTCACCTGTGCGAATTGTGGCAATGACTCGATGGACGTCTTCTACGAAGTACAGTCCGTCCCTGCCTACAGTGTCCGGCTGCTGGCCAGCCGCGCGGACGCCTTCAACTGCCCCCGCGGCGATCTGTGCCTGGCGCACTGCTCCTGCTGCGGCTTTATTTCAAACGTAGCCTTCGAAAGCCACGTCAACCCTTATTCTGACGGCTACGAGGCCACCCAGTCGTACTCTCCGACTTTTGACGCATTTGCCCGGCGGCTGGCTGTCGATCTGGTCGAACGTCACAAACTGCGGGGCAAGACGATTCTCGAGATCGGATGCGGTATGGGCGAATTCCTGGCCCTGCTTTGTGAGCTGGGTGAGAACCGCGGGATCGGGTTTGACCCGGCCTACGTGGAGGGCCGTATCTCTACTCCGGCGCTTGACCGGATCGAATTCCGCAAAGAGTTTTTCTCGGACAGGCACGCGGGTATCCAGGCTGACGTCGTCGTCTGCAAGATGACTCTGGAGCACATCCCTCGAGTGCGGGACTTCGTCAGCATGATCCGGCGGGCCTTGGGCCCCCAGTCCCGGACGCTCGTCTTCTTCCAGGTCCCCGACATGACCCGCATCCTGGAAGAACGCGCCTTCTGGGATCTCTACTACGAACACTGCTCCTACTTCAGTCCGGCATCCCTCGGCCACCTTTTCTCCAGCTGCTCTTTTGAGGTTCTCGACATGAGGACGGACTACGCCGGCCAATACCTGCTGATCGAGGCGAAGCCGGCGCCCTCCTGTTCCAATCACCGGGATCCGGAACTAATCGAGGCCCTGGCCCGCAAAGTGACCGACTTCGTCAACGATATAGGGACGTGGATCATAGCCTGGAAGCGTCTTATCGAGGACCAGGCCAGAGCCGGGCGCCGAACCGCTCTTTGGGGAGGCGGCTCCAAGGCCGTGGCCTTCCTGACGACACTTGATCTGACCGACCAGATCGCTTGCGTGGTGGACATCAATCCACACAAACACGGCACGTACGTGGCAGGAACCGGACAGCCGATTGTCGGCCCCGATCGCCTGAGAGAGTACCAGCCGGACACCGTCATTGTCATGAACCCCGTTTATCGGGCGGAAATCGGCGGCTGGTTGAACAGTCGCGGGTTTACCAGCGAGATAAGGAGCGTGGAAGACGCTCCTTGGCGAGGAGCCCAGAGTTGACTCAAGCTCGATGCATCATTTGCGGGACCCCCGCACTTGTTGAGTTCTTTGCCCTCGACACTGTCCCGGTGCATTGCAACATCCAGTGGGAAGCGCGCGAAGCCGCCCGCTCTGCGCCTTCGGGCGACCTGCGCCTCGTCTTCTGTACTGAATGCGGCCATATTTTCAACCGCTCTTTTGATCCGGTCCGTGTGGAATACAGCCAGAAGTACGAAAACTCGTTGCACTTCTCGCCTTTCTTCGAGTCCTATGCCCAGGGTCTGGCCCGGCGCCTGGTTCGAAAGCATGGACTGGCGGGCAAGCAGATTCTGGAAATCGGCTGTGGCAAAGGTGAATTCCTGAGCTTTATCTGTGGCCTCGCCGGCAGCCGCGGTGTCGGGTTTGATCCGAGCCACGTGGCGGAAAATCCCGGCCAGGCTGATTCCCGAATTCGCTTTGTGCACGAGTTTTACTCGGCCGACCCTCAGGACTTCAAACCCGACCTGGTAATCTGCCGCCACGTGCTCGAACACCTGCCCTCGCCTCTCGATTTGCTCCGAAACATCAGGAAAGCTGCCTCCGGGAGCGATTCGCGCCCGGTTGTCTTCTTCGAGGTGCCGAACGTGCTCTTCACGCTGCGCGACCATGGCGTTTGGGACCTGATCTACGAGCACGTTTCGTACTTCAGCCCCGCCTCCCTGCGCCGCGCCTTTGAACAGTCCGGATTTGAGGTTGAAGGTGTCGACGAAGTGTATGGAGGCCAGTTTCTCCAAATTGAAGCCCGCCCGCAGGTGGCGCCCTTTGCTCCGGTCAAAGCCGTTAACGATCGTCTCGTCGGGTTGGTGGAAGGCTTTGCCGAGGCTTTCGACGAACGAGTCGAGTGGTGGGGGGGCCGGTTGGAAGCGGTGCGCAGGGAGGGAAAGCGGGCCGTGCTGTGGGGCGCGGGTTCGAAAGGCGTCACGTTCCTGAATACGTTCAAAGACCTTTGCCCGGCTGTCTGCGCTGTCGATCTGAATCCGCGCAAGCACGGCCGGTTTCTGGCAGGATGCGGTGTCCAGATCCTTGCGCCCGAATTTCTACGAGAGCTCAAACCTGACCTGGTTTTGATTGCGAATCCGCTCTATCAAGCCGAGATCCGCAGCGCCGTCGCCGATCTGGGTCTCGAGCCGGAATTCGCGGTGATCTGAGAAGCAGCTGAGCTTCAGCTCCTAAGGACTTCCATGACCGGCTCGATCGCTTCCAGGGTAGGGACGACCAGATCCGGCTGGTGATCTCGTAGGGATTCGAGCGAATACGTCCCGGTTGCGACCGCTATGGTCCGGGCCGCGGCGGCTTTACCGTGAAGAATGTCCCGGGGGGTATCGCCGATGACGAACGCGGCCTCCACCGGCCGGGGAGCGACCAGCGCCGTTCCTCTCGTAATTGCCTGGCGGATCACCTCCGTTCGATCTTCCGCATCAGAGCCGAAGCCTCCGAAATGAAAGAACGAGTGGAGGCGGGCGTAATGCAGCTTGATCCAGGCGCCTTCTTCGATGTTACCGGTGGCTACGCCTGCACAAAAGTCGGGTTCTCCGGCCAGCCTGGCAAGCAGTTCGCGCACACCCGGCATGACCCTCAGTTGGGTGCAGATAGCCATCTCTTCCTTCAGCAATGAAAGATAAGAGTTGAAAAAGCCCGCCAGCATTTCACTGGTGCATTCCGAATCCCGGCCGCAGAGGGTCATGATTTCCCGGACGATCTGCGGGTCGGTCTTGCCGTCAGGATGAACGGCCTTCACGGCATCCGGGAGCACATTATTCAGCGAGAAGGCACGATTCAAGGCTCTCATCCCGGCTCCATGGGTCAAAAGCAGAGTACCGTCAATGTCAAACAGAACCAGCCGCATACGCATAAGAAAAATATTGTAGCATCTGCCCCGTCGCAGCCGGGGTGTGATTCAAACCCATTGGGTAACCGCTCAGTTTTCTGCGAGCGAAGCGGCAGGCGCTTTTGGAGTTCATCATGGCGGCTCTGTGGCACTTTCGGAACCGCGCCCTGCGAAGACTGAGGGCTTACCTAAAGGCGGCACTACAAACAAGACTGAGGTTTGAATGACACCGTCGCCCCGGTCGCGCCCCGGGTGGCTTTCCAGCCAGAGGGCCGCTTGATATCATTGACCAGATACACTCATATGAAAACAATTCTCGGTCTGAATTTCTTTCATGCTAATGCCGCAGCAGCCATCTTTGTGGACGGGAAACTCGTGGCGGCTGCGGAAGAGGAGCGGTTTAACCGGGTGAAGTTCTCCGCCGGGATTCCGCTTTGCGCCATCGGCTTTTGCCTTAAGCAGGCGGGCCTGGAATTCAAGGATGTCGACGTTATCACCTACCCGCGTGCGACTAATACCCGCATTGTGAACAACGATCAGATCCATTTTCAGGATCGCATCTACAAAATCAATTCCCTCTATGACCGCTACCGAATCAACCTCAAGCTGATCAATTTCAAGGAGACTCTGGCCGAACACTTCGGCATTCCGGTAGAGACCCTGGTCTTCAAGCTGCGCGAAGAGGACCATCACCTCTCCCACATGCTCTCCGGCTACTTTTACTCGCCTTTTGAGCAGGCGCTCATCGTGTCCTGTGACGCCTTTGGCGATTTCGTCTCCGTGAAGACCGGGGTGGGGCGGGGCAACCAGATCGAGATCCTGGGTCAGGTTGAATTCCCCCATTCTGTCGGGCTCTTCTACACAATGGTCACGCAGTTTATGGGATTCTCCGGTTACGGTGATGAGAGCAAAGTGATGGGGCTGTCGACCTTCGGATACCCGGAATATACCGATCGACTCCGCACTATCATCTCCGCCGAAAACGGCAAGCTGAAGCTGAACCTGAAGTACTTCAACACCGAGCATGGAGTCGGGACGTCGTGGGCCGAATCGACACCCGACATCAGCCGTCTGTATAACGAGAATCTGACCCGGCTCATGGGACCGCAACGACAGCCGGACGAAGAGATCACCAGCCGGCATCAGAACATCGCCACTTCAGTCCAGCACCTGACCGAAGAGATCCTTTTCTCGGTGATCGACGACATGTACGCTCGTCACCAGATCCCCAATCTTGTCTTAACCGGCGGCCTTGCTTACAACTCGCTCTTGAATGCCCGTATACCGGACGAGACCGCGATTGAGCGGATCTACGTTCCGCCCAGCCCGGGCAACAGCGGTTTGTGCATCGGCTCGGCCCTGGCTCTGCTCGGCGATCAGGCCTCACGTGTGGAAATGAACCACGCTTTCTGGGGGCCCGAATACTCATCGGAGCAAATCGAACGTCTGATCAACGGCCGGGGCATCAGCTATCAGAAACTGGACGATCCGGTGGAAAAGGCCGTGGAACTGCTGACGTCGGGAAAGGCGCTCGGCTGGTTCCAGGGACGGATGGAGTTCGGGCCGCGCAGTCTGGGAAGCCGGTGCATCTTCGTCAACCCGCTCACCCCCGACCCGCGGCGCATCAAGCGCCGCCACAACCTCAAGCCGCTTGGGATCTCGATCCTCGAAGACCAGGCAAGCGCGTACATCCACGGGGTGCAGCACTCGCCTTTCATGTCCTTCATGGGCCGTTTGCGCGGGCGTCATCGGCGCGAGTTTGAGAATGTCATTTTGAACAACTACTGTCGCTACCAGACCGTCGGGCCGGAGAATCCCTTGCTGCACAAGGTCCTCGTCCGGTTTCAGGAAGCCGCCGGACTGCCCTTCCTCATCAACACCTCCCTGAATGTTGAAGGGGAACCGGTTACGGAATCGCCTGAGGTGTTGCTCAAACAATTCGACACGATGAACCTTGATGCAGCTATACTGGACAATATCCTGCTGCTTCGAGAGACCCGGAGTTGAAGAGAATCTCTATCACGACTGCGAGATCTGCAGCATCACGGCGCTTGTCGGCGGTCGCTGCCCCAGCTGCCAGGCAGCAAACCCCCGACGGTTGTCAACCCCAACGGCGGACCCGCTAATCCGTGGATAAGGGAGGGGTGCAGACGCCGTGATCGCGCGCAGTCGGGTTTGCAAGGCGTAAAGTCGATGCCATCGCCTCCTCGCAGTCCCAAGCGCCATGCG